>JBJLDC010000012.1:0-135949 GCA_045567365.1 Candidatus Pelagibacterales bacterium
CTGCTATTACAGGTGCATTTGTGGCTCTAAAATTATGTATTGAAAAATTAATTGAACAAAAAAAGATTAAATTCAATCCAATTATTGAAAGCTTAGCAGCTATTAGTTGTGGAGTAATTGGAAATGAAACTTACCTTGATCTTGACTATAGTGAGGATTTGGGTGCTGACGTAGATGCAAATTTTGTAATTACAGAAAATGAAAAAATAGTTGAAATACAGATGACTTCTGAAGAAAAGCTATGTAGTGAAGATAATTTTCAACAAATGTTAAATATGGCTAAAGTTGGAATTAAACAACTAATAGAGTTTCAAAAAGATTTAATTTCTCAATAATTAATTATGAAAGAAATTATAATAGCCTCCCACAATGAAGGAAAAGTTGAAGAAATAAGAGGTCTTCTTAAAAAATATAAATTAAAAATTCACTCGTTAAAAAAATTTTCAAATATTGAGCCTAAAGAAAATGGTAATACTTTTATTGAAAACTCAGTTATTAAAGCTGAGAGTGCTCTAAAAATTACTGGGTTACCATCTATATCAGATGATAGTGGTTTGTGTGTTCCTGCACTAAACAATGATCCTGGTATTTACTCTGCAAGATGGGCTGGTAAAGAAAAAAATTTTGCTTTAGCGATAAAAAAAATTGAAAAAAAGCTATTTGATAAATACAAAAATAAAAAAAAAATATTTAGAGCTTTTTTTTGTTGCGCATTAACAATCGCATTACCTGATGGAAAAATAAAGTCATTTGAAGGAAAGGCTTTTGGGACGCTACAATTTCCTCCAAAAGGAGAAAATGGTTTCGGCTATGATCCTATATTTATTCCAAAAGGGTATAAGAAAACCTATGGAGAAATGAAATATTCATTTAAAGAAAGAATAAGTCATAGACAAAAAGCCTTTAAAAAATTAGAAAATTTTATTGCTCAACTCTAATTTTTAATCCTATCAATTTTTTCATTTTTTATTCTATATAGTGCGAGTTCTCTTTCTACCACTCCGCCCTCTTTAAATTTGAACATACCGGTCAATCCGCTAAAGCCCATTTCATTAATAATATTTGCCTTATTTAACCTGAGATTTTGATTATCCAAACTTGAAATTATACCAACTGCATCAAATCCATATATTGCAATTGGATGAGGAACTTCCTTATATAAATCTAAATAAAGATCATTAAATATTTTTGACTTATCTTTTTCTAATGAAACAAAAATAGAGTTATTTAATCCGGGCTCCTTTATTATTGCTTCCTTGTTCCAAAGTGAAGTTCCAAAATACTGAATTTTTTTTGGATCTACATCGTAATATGGAAGAGTCGAACTCAGAAGTGATAGTTGCTGAAAACTTTCTACTGCAATGTAAAGAGAGTCAAAATGCAATTCACCATGAGTATCTTTTCGTTGCAAACGTTTAATTTCTTTTTTTGCTTTTTCAGAGTTTTCTTTTTTTAGTAGTTCTATTTTATCTAATAAGTTTTTACTTCTAGTCTCATAATCAGATATTAGTTTAGCAACTTCATAAAAATCAGGATTTTTTGGATCGAAAAAAACTTTTGATAAAATATTTATATCTTTATTCAATGTTAAATATTCAAAGTGTTGAATAACGGTATTGCCATAAATATTTTCTGGTGCAATTATTGCAAACTTCTTTAAATTATTATTTTCTGCATAATCTATTATCGATTTAATTTCATCTTTGATTGTTAATCCACTAATAAAAATGTTATCTCTAGCAATATTCAAATTATTAGAAAAAGATATAGTCTGAATTCTGTTGTCTAAAGAAAGAGATTTTAGTTCATTAACCTTATCAGAGAAAACCGGACCAAGTATAATATTTATCTTCAAATCTAAGAATTCATAATAAGCTTTTGTTACACCCTCAATAGATGATGTATCTCTTACAAATATTTTAATATTTTTATTTTGAGTCTTATAAAGAGCAAGATGTATGGCATTTAATAAAGATTTTCCTATTCTATAATTCTGACCTTTCATTGGAAGTAATAAACCAACTCTAATTTCCTCATTTTCCTCGAATTCTGTTTTAGTAATAGGGAAATCACTTAATGTTTTTTTAATATTAGAGTTATTATTTAATACTTTTGTTGTAGATTGAGTTGTTTGACAACTTAAAATAATCAAAGAACTAAGTATTATAATATAAAAAGTTTTTGTTATTTTATTTTTTATATGACTAAAAAATTTAACTTCGAATATATTCATGAGCTTTTAAATAATTCAAGTATTGAAGCAGGATTATACATTATTGCAACACCTATAGGAAATTTGTCTGATATTACTATAAGGGCTCTTAATATTCTTGCCTCATCAAAATTAGTCTATTGTGAAGATACGCGTGTAAGTAAAAAGCTAACTACAAAATATGGTATTAATTGTAAATTAAAGCCGTTTCATAAGTTTAACTCAAAATCTTTAATACCTGAAATCATTAGAAAGTTAGAAAATAATGAAATTATTTCATTAATTTCAGATGCAGGAACACCTCTAATCTCTGATCCTGGTAATGATTTAATAGAAAAATGTATAGAAAGAAATATAAGGTTTTATTCAATTCCTGGATCTTCATCTGTTATAGCTACTCTTGTTGCATCTGGAATGCCAACAAATAATTTTACTTTTTTAGGATTCGTTCCCAGAATAACAAAAGATAAGAAATTTTTTTTTGAAAGAATTAAATCGTCTTTAACTACTTCAATCTTTTACGAGTCACCCAAGAGAATAAAATCAACGATTAATTTCTGTAGTGAAATCATTAATAGTAGAAAAATTTCTATTGTTAGAGAGCTGACAAAAAAAAATGAGGAAATAATAAATGGAGATATTATTGATGTGAAAAATTTGTTAGATAAAAAAGGAGAAATAAAGGGTGAAATAACAATTATTGTTGAGCCAACAAACGAAAAAAGTAAAGACATAGATGATCTTTTTTTAATAAAAAAAATCGAGAAAGAATTTAGTAAAAATAAACCGCTGTCTCAAATATCTATTGAAATTTCAGATATATATAATGTATCTAAAAGAAGGGTTTATCAATTGTGTCTTGGGCTAAAAGATAAATTTTAAATCTATTTAGTTTTTAAGAACTAATGTATATTTATATTATGTTAAAAATATTTTTTTCTTTAAGTTTATTATTAATTTTTACAGGATGTGCTCAGGTTGCTGTTGGAGGTATATCAAAAAGTGTGTTGGTTGCAAAAGAAGAAAGATCAGTTGGCACTTTTATTGATGATACTGTAATTGCTGCTAGATTAAAAAATTTATACTTTAATCAGAATGAAAAAATTTTTTTTAATGTTGATGTAGAAGTGAATGAGGGTCGTGTACTGCTTACAGGTACCGTTGAAACGAGTGACATTCGAATAGAAGCCACAAAATTAGCATGGGGCATTACTGATGTAGTAACTGTAATTAATGAAATTCAAATTTCAGAGAATGATAATATATTAGATTATGCAGATGATCTAGTAATCACTACTAAAATAAATGCTAAGCTTCTTATCAATAAAGAGATAAATAATCTAAATTATAATATTGATACAGTTAACAAGATTGTCTATGTAATCGGAATTGCTCAAAATAAAAATGAATTGGCAAATGTCATAGATATTATTAATAGTGTGTACGGTGTTCAAGAAGTTATTAATTACGTAAGATTAAAAGAAGACACTATACAAAATGCTGGTTAGTTTTCAAATTGATCATCCAGACTCTCTAAACTATAGAACAGATAGTACATTGCCAATAATCTTGGAGTCTCAAAAAAGAGGTTTCAAAAATTATATATTTCAACCTCATAATGTATTTATGAATAATAAAGGTATATTTGCTTATGCCAATCAAATTAAATTTAAATCTCAATCACTTAACAGTTTCATTATTTCAAATGAAAAAATTTTAAACTTAAATAATTGTAAGTTTTTGTTTATCCGCCAAGATCCACCCTTTGACATGACGTATATTACTTCGTTACATCTGTTAGAGCTTTTAAGTAAAAAAGTAAGAATAGTGAATGATCCTAAAGGAATAAGAAATGCTCCTGAAAAAATCCTTATGCTACAATTTTCAAGAATAATTCCACCAACACTTATTACTAGATCACTAAATGAAATAAAAAAATTTTCGAATAAATATAATTCATTAATTATTAAGCCGTTGTATGGCAATGGTGGTGAAAGTGTTTTTCTATTAGAAAAAAAAGATAAAAATTTTAATCAAATAGTTGAAAACTTTTTAAATAAAAGCTCAGAGCCTTTTATACTGCAAAAATTTATCCCTGAAGTCAAAAAGGGTGATAAGCGTGTATTAATTATTAATGGAAATCCTGTTGCAGCGGTTCAACGCATTCCCAAAAATAATGATATTAGATCTAATATTCATGTAGGTGGTACTGTGGTTAAAACGAAGCTCACTAAAAATGATTTAAAAATATGTGATGCTATTAAAGAAGAATTAATTAAAAATAAACTGTTTTTTGTTGGTATTGATATAATTGGTAATTATTTAACTGAAATAAATGTTACTTCCCCTACATGTATACAGGAAATAAAAAAACTTAGTAAGATAGACGTCTCAAGAAAAATTTGGGATGAACTTCTAGTATAATTTTTATGAGTATTCAATCTACAGTTCTTAATTTTTTTCTAAAGAAATTTGTTAAAAATACAAAACCTTCTCCAGATGAGTATTCTTATCAAGATATGAGAGATTTAATGAACGACAGCTTTGAAATGGGTGAAAAGAATTTTATTGAAAAACTTATTATTAAATCAACTTTTGCTAATAAAAGATCTAGCATTAAATCAACCGAAACAATGTTAGATGGTATTCGAACTCTTAAAATAACGAGAGACGATAGTCAGAAAGAAAAATGTATTTTATACTTTCATGGTGGCGGATATATAGCTGGTTCTCCTGAGACTCATCTAAACCTTCTTAAAGAAATATATAATAATTCCAAAATCACAATATATGCGATTGATTATTCTCTTTCTCCTGAAAGTAAGTTTCCTCTAGCGTTAAATGAAGCTGTAAGAAGTTACACTGCTTTGAGAGATTTGGGGTATCAAGCAAACAATATCATAATTGGTGGAGACTCAGCGGGTGGAAATTTATCATTGGTTTGTACTCTTAAACTTCAGGAAAATAATCAAGAACTTCCATCAAAACTTTTTTTACTTTCTCCGTGGACAGATTTAACTGCCTCGGGCAAAAGTATAGAGTCAAATTCGATTAGTGATCCATATCTTTCTTATGATGATTTTCAATTAACCAAAAAATCAATGAAAAAAGTTGCTGAGACTTGGTATGCCACAGGTCACAATACCACTGATAAATTTATCTCACCGCTGTTTGCAGAATATAATAATTTTCCTGAAACATTAATACAGGTAAGTGATATTGAAGTTCTCCTAAGTGATTCAGTAGATCTCGAAAAAAAAATGACATCAAGCAATAATAATGTTGTTCTTAGTATTTACAAAAATGTACCACATGTATGGCAAATATTTGGATTTTTACCTGAGACTAAAGAAGCAGTTAAAGAGATAGGAAATTTTATTAATAATTAATTCAACTCTTAAAGGCAGCGAGTGCTGCAAGATTTACAACATCGGCAACATTAGCACCTAATGGTGCGATTTGTATTGGTTCGTTAAAGCCTACTAGATAGGGTCCAACTAAATTTCCTCCACCTAACTCTTGAAGTAACTTAGTTGATATACTTGCGCTATGAATTGCAGGCATAATTAAAAGATTTGCAGGACCCGATAGTTTACAAAAGGGATAAAGGTTTAATAAATTTTCATTTACAGCAACATTTGCTCCCATTTCCCCATCGTATTCAAAATTTACTTCTCTGTTATCTAATATCTTTATTGCGTCTCTTATATAGGCTGATCGCTCAGTAAAGGGTTTTCCAAAATTAGAATAAGATAATAAAGCTGCTCTTGGTTCTATTCCAAAAACTTCTCTTACAACTTCAGCACTTTGATGAGTAATATCAGCAAGTTCTTGTGCATTCGGCATATCATGAACATTTGTATCAGCAACAAAAATTGTTCGTCCATTACACAACATTACGGTTAGGCCCAAAATAGTCTTGTTGGGTATTGGGTCCAAAACATATTCAATACTCTCTAGTGATAATGCATAACTTCTATTCAAGCCACAAATCATAGCATCGGCATCTTTTAAAGATACCATACATGCACCAAATACATTTCTTTCTTTTTTTAATAAATCTAAACAGTCTTTTTTAAGAAAACCTTTTCGCTGAAGTCTTTGATATATATGTTCTGCATATCTATCATGACTTGATTTATTTCTCGTATTATGAATTTCCATTTGATCAAAAAAATCTAGACCAATACTATTCATCTTATCTTTTATAATTTCTTCTCTACCAATTAAAATTGGAGTTCCCATTCCATTGTTTAAGAATATAGCTGCCGCTCTGATCATATCTTCCTCTTCACCTTCAGCAAAAATAACTCTTTTTGGATTTTCTTTTACATCTTGAAAAATACTTTGAAGCAGGCCTGCAGATGGATTTAATCTTGCAGAAAGCCTGTTTGTATATGACTCCATGTCTACTATTGCTTTTCGAGCTACACCTGAGTCCATGGCCGCCTTTGCTACAGCTGGCGGAACCTTACTTATAAGTCTTGGATCAAATGTTGATGGTATAATATAGTTTGGTCCGTATTGAGGTCTTTTTCCTGGATATGCATTGGCCACTTCATCTGGAACATCTTCCTTAGCGAGTGATGCTATAGCTTTTGCAGCGGCAATTTTCATTTCTAAGTTAATTGTAGTAGCTCTAACATCCAGTGCACCCCTAAAAATATATGGAAAACCTAGTACATTATTTACTTGGTTAGGATAATCTGATCGACCAGTTGCAATGATTGCATCAGGACGCACCTCTCTTACCATTTCTGGAATTATTTCAGGTTCTGGATTCGCCATTGCAAAAATGATTGGTTTATCATTCATGGACTCAACCATTTTTTGGGAAACAATTCCACCTTTTGAAAGACCAAAAAAAATATCAGAATCTACTAGAGCTTCTTCTAATGTTCTTAACTTTGTTTTGATTGCATGAGCTGATTTCCATTGGTTTAAATTTTCTTTTCTTTCAGTGTGAATAACTCCTTTGGTATCACACAGAATTGCATTTTCATTTGGCATTCCCATTGCTTTCAAGAGTTCTAAGCAGGCGATACCTGCAGCGCCAGCTCCATTAACAACAATTTTAGCAGTCTTAAGATCTTTTCCAACAAGGTCTAATGCATTAATAAGAGCAGCAGCTGAAATAATTGCTGTTCCGTGCTGATCATCATGAAAAATTGGAATATCCATGAGCTCTCTCAGAGTATCTTCGATTATAAAACACTCTGGTGCTTTTATGTCCTCAAGATTTATACCTCCAAATGTAGGCCCTAAATATTTTACTGAATTTATAAACTCATCCGCATCCTCAGTATCTATTTCTAAATCAATTGAATCGATATCTGCAAATCTTTTAAAAAGTACGGCTTTGCCCTCCATAACGGGCTTAGATGCATGAGCACCTAAGTTTCCTAAACCTAATATTGCTGTACCATTTGATATAACCCCTACCAAATTACCTTTGCTTGTATAGTCAAAGATAGTATCAACATTTTCAGCAATCGCATTTACAGGAGACGCAACGCCAGGCGAATAAGCAAGCGACAAATCTCTTTGAGTTTCAAGAGGTTTAGTAGCTTTTATTTCAATTTTACCTGGCTTACCCTCAGAATGAAAAAGCAATGCTTCTTTCTCAGTAAAGTGATTTTCTTTATTATTTTTAGTCATATTTTCAATTTTGATTACTTATATAGGTTTTTATCTGCTATTCAAATTCAAAACCTATATAATGATTTTAATGTATGTTTTTCTCAATTTTATTTTTAAATATCAATAAATAAATGAAAATAATTAGGTCCTCTTTTACTTACTCAGCTTTTACTATGATAAGTAGAGTGGCAGGATTTGTCAGGGATATAATTTTTGCTAATTATCTTGGCTCTGGAGTCATAGCAGACGTATTTTATGTTGCTTTTAGATTTCCTAATACATTTAGAAGAATTTTTTCAGAAGGAGCATTTAACTCAGCTTTTGTTCCAATATATTCAAAACTGATTAGTGAAGATAAGAATAAAGAAGCAAGTGAATTTGCTGGCAACTCATTGTTAATTTTGCTTTCATCAACGATTTTATTAGTTGCAATTATTGAAATTTTTATGCCATCAATTTTAAGAATATTAGCTCCAGGTTTTCATCAAGATCAAAATAAATTTGAAATGTTAATTACGTCAGCTCGAATTGTATTTCCATTTTTAATATTAGTTAGTATTGTTTCAATCTTATCTTCAATTTTAAATTCGCATGGTAAATTCGCATTATCAGCTGGTTTACCAGTGATATTAAATGTGATCTTATCTATTTCTGTTTTATTTGCAGCTTTTCATAATAATGATTATATTTTTTGGATGTCTTGGGCTGTCATCATCTCAGGCATAACCCAAATATTTTTTTTAATTTTTGCTGTTAGAAAAAATAAAATTATTATTCAATTTTCTAAAAAATATCTGAGTGATCCTCTTATTAGATTTTATAAACTTTTTTTACCAAGTTTTCTGTCTTCAGGTATTTTGCAAATAAATATATTGATAGGAACTATCATTGCTTCATATGAAACAGGTGCAGTTTCTTTTCTTTATTATGCAGATCGTATCTATCAGCTTCCACTAGCTCTCATTGGTATTGCAATAGGTATTGTTTTGCTTCCAAGTATCTCAAAAAAAATTAAAGAAAATAAAAAATCAAGTATTAATAAAACAATTGAAAAAACTATAGTATACTCGATGCTTCTAGCTATTCCTGCTTCAGTTGCATTATATGTATTGCCAGAATTAATTATCTCTTTTTTATTTGAAAGGGGTGCATTTGATGCTATTTCCACTTACAACTCTTCAATGGCTCTGAAAGTTTTTTCTTTGGGTCTGATAGCTTTTATTTTAGTAAAAATTCTGACACCAATTTTCTTTGCAAATGAGAACTCTAAACTTCCATTAAATTTTTCAATAATTACTGTAATTTTAAATACATTGTTAAGCATTTTTTTATTTCTTGAGTTTGGTTTTTTGGGTATCGCAGCTGCAACAGTCATTTCAAGCTGGTTTAATGTTGTATTATTATATTTTTACTTGTTTAAAAATAAATATTTTAGTCATTCAAATGAGATTTTTGCGCCACTTTTTGTGATTTTAGTTGTCTCATCTTTATTAGGGTTTTATCTATTTGTTATCAAAAATGTTTATTTATCTCTTTCTTTTTCAAATTTTTTCTATGATGCCTTATTTTTTATAACAATTTTAATTTCTGGATTAGTAGTATTTTTTACAATGATAAGTTTTTATAAACCGTTTAATTATGTTAATTTAAAAAAACAAATTTTAAGTGATGAGTGAGAAAAATATAGTTTTATCTGGAGTTCAGCCAACAGGCAATCTTCATCTGGGAAATTACCTAGGTGCTATTAAAAATTTTGTTTCAATGCAGATGAATTATGAATGTTTATTTTGTGTTGTCGACTTACATGCAATTACTGTTTTTCAAGACCCTAAAGAACTTAAAAATAATACATATGAAATTGTTGCTTCTTATTTAGCTTCAGGAATAAATCATGATGAGAGTATTATTTTTAATCAAAGCCAAGTTTCTTATCACGCAGAACTTGCATGGGTTCTAAGTTGTGTTTGTCGAATAGGCTGGTTAAATAGAATGACTCAATTTAAAGAAAAGGCAGGAAAAGATAAAGAAAAAGCAAGTGCGGGTTTATATACATATCCAATATTAATGGCCTCTGATATTTTGCTATACAAAGCAACACATGTGCCAGTTGGTAATGATCAAAAGCAACATCTAGAACTTACAAGAGATATTGCTCAAAAATTTAATAATGATTTTAATGTAGATAACTTTTTTCCTTTGCCTGAACCTTTTATTGATCGTGATATATCTAGGATAATGTCACTTAGGGATGGGATGTCGAAAATGAGTAAATCTGATATATCTGATTATTCGAGAATTAATTTACAAGATGATAAGGATTTAATAATTAAAAAAATAAAAAAATCTAAAACAGCAGATACACTAATGCCATCAAGTTTAGATGAAGTAAACAAATTTCCAGAAATAAATAATTTATTAAATATTTTTACAGGTGTTACAGAAAAAAATAAAATTGAATTAATTAATTTTTATAAAGGATTAACTTTTTCAGGTTTTAAATCAGATCTTGCAGATGCAATTGTTGATAAGATTTCACCAATTGGTAATGAAATTAGAAGATTAATGGATGATAAAAAATATTTAGATAATGTATTGAGTATAGGAAATGAAAAAGCTAAGTTAAAGGCATCGAAAACTATGTCTGAAATATATGATATAATTGGTTTTATAAATACATGAATCACAGATCAAAATTTTTAGTTATTGTTGATGGCACAGAAGAATTAGGTGCCGCAATAAGATTCGCGGCAAAAAGAGCTCTAAGTACTAAAGGTGGAGTCGTCCTTCTTAATATAATTGAATATTCAGATCCACAACAATGGCAATCAGTGGAAGATATTATAATTCAAGAAGCTCGTAATGAAGCTGAAGAAAAATTAAAGAAATGGTCTAATATTATAAATGATATGACTGGGATAGTGCCTGAAATTGTTATTAAAGAGGGTGTTGCAAGTGAGCAAATAATAGATTATCTGCAAGAAGACGAACAAATAAGGTTTTTGGTTCTTGCGGCTGCAGTAGGAGAAAATCCCGGCCCCCTCGTTTCATTGCTTGCTGGTAAAAAATCTGGAGTATTACCAGCACCTGTTGTAGTTATTCCATCTGGCATCACCAATGATTCGATTGATGATCTGGCATCCAGAGCCGATTAAAAAAAAACAAGCTTTTCATACGTTTAAATAAAAAAAAACTACAACTCTTTAATTTTTTTTTATTCTAAATATATAAATAAAAAATAACATGTTTATACAAACAGAATCTACTCCGAATCCTAATTCGCTCAAATTTCTTCTTGATTTAGATCTAGATAATAAGTCTTACGAGTTTTCAAGTATTGAAGAATGCAGTAATTCTGATCTTGCTAAACTCTTATTTCAAATAAACGGAGTTGAAAAAGTTTTTTTTGGCCAAGATTTTATTTCAATAAATAAAAAAAATTATGATTGGGATCAATTAAAGGCTCCAATTCTCACTATTATTTCTGACTACATATCATCGGGCAAAAGAATACTTAATGATACAAATCAAATTGATAAAATTGAAAATATAGAATTCGATGAAAAAGATAAAAGTACTGTTGATCAAATTTGTGATGTTTTAAATGCAAAAGTTAAACCTGCTGTTGCAAAAGATGGTGGAGATATTGATTTTAAAAAATTTAAAGACGGAATCGTTTATTTAAACTTACAAGGTAGTTGTGCTGGATGTCCAAGTTCCTCTATCACCTTAAAAAATGGTATTGAAAATCTTTTAAAACATTACGTCAGAGACGTTGTAGGAGTTGAGCAGTACAATGTATAGAACTTACTTTAATATTGCTCATTTTAAATTTTTCATCTTAACTCTTTTTTGGTTTTTTTTACTGTTAATACTTATTTTAACTAATCAATCATCTAATAAAGTTGTAAAAAAACCAATAGTCCCTGTAAAGCCTTATGTCTCAATAGATGCTGATGATAATGAAATAAATAAAATAACAAAGTTATATGCTGTCGATGAAGAAAAATTTTTAACTAAAGATCTTGTAAATGTTTTTAATAAAAATAATTATAATTACGAAGCAGTTTTAAAGTATAAAAAAGTACCTAATTTATATATCTCAACCTTACCAGAAGATTTTTCTAATATTGTCTCTTCTTCTAAGAAAAAATCACTATTTGTCCAATCTATTTTGCCTCTAATTGTTAAAGAAAATAATAGAATAGAAACTCTAAATAATAAGATTAAAAATTTAAAAAATAATTTTAGTAATATTAATCGAAGTGAAGCTATGTGGCTTGGTAAGATGATGTCTAGTTACAAAGTAAAATCTAACGATATAAATGATCTAATTATAAAAGTTGATATTATTCCTGTCTCAATTGCTCTAGGACAAGCAGCAATAGAGTCTGGATGGGGAACATCAAGATTCGCTATGGAGGGAAATGCTTTATACGGCCAATGGAGTTGGAAAACAGGTAGTGGTATAGTTCCTAAAGAAAGAGATGTAAATGAAGTCTATGAAATTAAATCATTTTTAAGTTTGAGTAATTCTGTTGCTTCATATATGAAAAATTTAAATACTCATCAAAACTATAAAAATTTTAGGATAAATAGAAAACTATTGCGGGAGCATAATATTCCAGTTTTAGGGACATACCTTTATCAGTATCTAGATAAGTATGCTGTTGATAGTAATTATTCAAATACGTTAAAAAAAATAATAGATACCAATAAATTTGAAGAACTTGAAAATGTTGAAATCCAATTTATGGATACTGATCCTTCTTTATTAAATCTTACTTAATAAGTATTTGGTGCCCAAACCAATACCACTCGCCATTAAATTTTGATGTACAATTAATTCTTCTTCGACCTTCTTTATACGTTGTTTGTTCACTAAAAAAAATACCACTTTCATTTTTAATTAAATCAATTGAAGTCCATTCACCTGTTAGGTTTCCAAAACATTGTAATCCGTTAATTAATTTTTTATTTTCAACTTCAAAGCTAAAATTAAGTAATTTAGAATTTGTGATAAACATATCACTTGGTTTTAAATTATTTATAATCAGTGGTTTTAAGGAAGAAGAAAAAATAAATCTTTCTATATCACCAAAATTTTCATTAATTGAAAATCGTGGCATGTAATGAATATTTGACTTATGAGATATTGGACCAGAATGCTGACCAAACGCACTTTTGATATTTAGATCTTTGATAATATTAACTACATCTTCACTAGCTTCACCAAAAGGAAAAGCAAATAAATCTGGAACAAAACCAAGTTCTTCCATAAACCTCTTTTGGGATCTAAGTATATCTTCTTCTATGTTTTTCACATTATTCAATGGAAGGCTCATATGAGAGGCAGTATGCTGACCTATTATACCTCCTTCATTTATATATTTTCTGATCTGGTCCCAACTCATATAACCTGGTATAGAAAAATCAGTCATATCCGTTGAAACAAATAGTGTTGCAGGTATATCGTTGTCTCTAAATAATGGCCACCCATTTTCATAAAAAGATACATATGCATCATCGATAGTGAATGCTACTGAGTTCTTTTTAAATTCAATACCTTCAGCTATATGTCTTACTACATCAGATGCCTTCAATATATTATAGTGATCTTTTTTTACTTCAAAAATTTGAGATTTTAATTGTTCAATACTTACATTTGTAGATGGATATCTATGGTCTCCTACTCTATGATACATAAAAACCGAAACTCCATTATCTTCAGCTATCACTAATCCATTAGGTAAAATGACAAATATTATTCCTAAAAAAAATCGTAAAATATTTAGTTTATTAATCATAATTATTCTTTAGGTTATATCACTCAATAGATGTAAATTCTATTGCATTTAAATAATTGAAATAATGATATTAGGAATTGACTGCTCAAACGGATTAAATCTAATTTTTTTTGATAAAAAGAAAATATATTACAATTATAATAATTATAAAATTACCAACACTTCCGAAATACTGATTACTAAAATTGAAAATAGCTTAAAAAAAATTAATAAAAATTATAATGATTTTTCCAAAATAATTATTATCAATGGTCCTGGAAGTTTTACAGGTATACGATGTTCTATAACTTTTGCAAAAATGATGAGAATTAGTTTATCAATACCAATTTATGGATATACTAAATTTGAATTAGCAAATTTCTTTTTAAAGACAAAATTACAAAATAAAAATATTAAGAAAAGAATTTTTTTACATTATCAAGGAGAAAACTTCTTTCATTCATCCTATAGAATGGATGAATGCATCTCTAAGCCTGAAATCCTAAATTTGAATCAATGCAATTTCAATAATTACAAAAATGATCTATTAATAAGTGATAATAAATTATTTTTTGATTATCTTAAAAATAAAAAAAATACAAGTAACCCTGAAATGATGAGCATTTTTAAGTATAAATTGGAAAATATCGTAGATTTGAATAAGCAATATTTTCAAAAAAAATATATTCCACAGCCAATCTATGTTAAGAATTTATTTTGATAACGATGATAATTGATGATTGATTTAAAAAAAATATGCAAAGATAGAGGTCTTAGAATGACTGATCAAAGAAATATTATTGCAGATACTATATCTGAAGCATCAATAGAAGGTCATCCTGATGTTAATCAAATATATCTCAAGGCCTTTGAAAAAGATAAAAATATTAGTATAGCTACTGTTTATCGAACAGTTAAATTATTTGAAGAATATGGAGCCATTGAAAAACATGATTTCAAAGATGGTAAGGCAAGATATGAAACAGTCACAGATATTCATCATGACCATCTTATCGATATAGAGTCAGGAGAAGTTATAGAGTTTTCAAATGATGAAATTGAAGAACTACAAATAGCCATGGCAAAAAGATTAGGTTATGAGTTAGTTGATCATCGATTGGAATTGTACGGAAAAAAAATAAAAAAATAAATGGGAATAATTAGATCTATATTTCTAATTATCATTGTTAGTGTTCTTATTATTTTAATGCTTCCAATTCAATTACTCATAAATTTAACAAATCTTAAAATTAAATATAAAATTCCAAAATTATTTTTAAAGATTGTAAGTTACATTATTGGCTTAAAAATAAGATCTATAAATTTAAGAAATAAAAATAAAAATAAGTATGGTGTTTTATATGTATCAAACCACGTATCATGGATGGACATTTTGTGCTTAGGGTCTTTGTTAGATGCTCAATTTATAGCCAAGAAAGAAGTTGCTGAAATGGGATTATTTGGATTTTTAGCAAAGCTTAATCACACTTTCTTTATTGATAATACAAATCAGAGAAAGTCTTTTTCTTATAATGAAATCATACAAGCTAAATTAGTAAAAAAACAAAACTTAATCCTTTTTCCTGAGGGAACAACTTCTGATGGAAATAGTGTAAGATCTTTTAAATCTTCATTTTTTGAATCAACAAATTTACCAAAATATTATCCTGAAAAGGAGAATGACTTCATTGATGTGTGCCCTATTTCTTTATGCTATAAGGATAAAAATAACCTACCAATGGGTATTTTTTATAGAAGATATGTAGCATGGCAAGGAGATTATCCACTATTAAGACTTATGAAGATTTTTTTATTATCGGGTCCAGTTTCAATTGATATTATAATTCATAAGTCTGTAGATTTATCTAATTTTAAAAATAGAAAAGAACTATCTAATTATTGTCAAGATACAATTCAAAATACAATTACAAAAGAGCTGATGATATAATGAAAGAGCAGTCATTTCATGTAAAGTCTTATGGATGTCAGATGAATGTCTATGACAGTGAGAAAATTTCATCTTTTTTAACGAAAGAAGGAATGGTGGAAAATAACGATATTTATTCTGCCGACATAGTAATTTTTAATACGTGCAACATTAGGGAAAAAGCCGCACAAAAAGTCTATTCAGATATTGGTAGAGTTGTAAAAAAAAATAACGATAAAGTTATTGCAGTTGTAGGATGTGTTGCACAAGCAGAAAATTCTGAAATGTTTAATAGAAGTAGTGATATTGATATTATTTTAGGTCCACAAAGTTACCATTTGTTACCAAAAATGATTAAAGACGTTAAACCTCATTATAAACAATTAAATACTGATTTTATAATTAATGAAAAATTTGATTATTTAAGTGAGGAAAGAAAGATTAAAGGAATCTCATCTTTTGTTACAATTCAAGAAGGGTGTGACAAATTTTGTGCTTTTTGTGTTGTGCCATTTACCAGAGGACCTGAATATTCAAGAAGTATTCAAGATATTAAATTAGAGGTATTACAGTTGACTAAACAAGGAGCAAGAGAAATAGTTTTATTAGGACAAAATGTGAATGCATATAATTCAGAAATAAATGAGAATAAAAATAAATTGAGTGATTTAATTTATGAATTAAGTGAGATAACAGATTTAAAAAGAATTAGATACACAACTTCTCATCCTATTAATATGACAGATGATTTGATTAAATCTCATAAGGATAATGATAAACTAATGCCTTTTTTACATTTACCTGTTCAGTCAGGTTCTAATAATATTTTAAAAAAAATGAATAGAAAGTATTCAGTTGAATTTTATAAGGAAGTAATTTTAAAATTAAAAGAAGCAAAGCCAAATATTCAAATTTCATCAGATTTTATTATAGGTTTCCCAGAAGAGACTAATAAAGATTTTGAAGAAACCTTAAAATTGATCGATGAAATTGAGTTTACACAATCTTATTCTTTTATTTATAGTGAAAGACCTGGAACAAAAGCAGCTTCTATTAATGATGAATTATCAAACTCAGAAAAAAAAGAGAGATTAAAAATACTTCAATCACGGCTTCAAGAAATACAATTTAATTTTAATGAAACTTTTAATAATAAATTCGTAAAAGTTCTTATAGAAAATAAAAGTGCAAGTAATCCAGAGTATTTTTTTGGAAGGACACCATATATGCAATCAGTTTATATAAAGTCTAAAAAACTAGAATCAGGATCTGAAGTGGATGTTCAAATAAATTCTTGCAACCATAAGAGCTTGTATGCTAACTTTTAGTCAGGCATAAAAAAATTTGAAAACTAATAAAATTAATACTTTAATTGAACAGTCATTTGATCTTAATAAGAACTCAACAGTTCTATATATTGAGAACGATTATGCACTTGATATATTCGGTATAAACAATGAAAATTTAGATTTTATAGAAGAATTATTACCTTTGAAGATATTTCAAAAAGGTAATCAACTTCAGATAAAGGGTGAAAAGAAATTTCGAAATTTATTAAGTAATACAATTTTTCAAACTCTTGAAGAAATTAAAAACAAAAAAAATAAATCAGTAAATAATCTTATGCAGGAGAATATTAAAATGTCTTTAAGTAATGAGCCAGAAAATATAAAAAAATTTGCGGTTGCTAAAACTACAAAATGTGACATTACTGGTAAGAGCAAGAATCAAAATGATTATTTAGAGATTTTACAAAAAAAACAAATTATATTTGCAATTGGACCTGCTGGAACTGGTAAGACTTTTTTAGCAGTAGCTGCAGCAGTCTCACAGTTATTGGATGGTCAATTTGATCGAATAATCTTATCGAGACCTGCGGTAGAAGCTGGAGAAAAATTGGGTTTTCTTCCAGGAGATTTAAAGGAAAAAGTTGATCCGTATCTTCGTCCATTGTATGACTCTTTAAATGATCTAATGCCAGGTGATATTGTACTTAGGAAGATGCAATCTTCCGAAATAGAAATAGCTCCTTTAGCATTTATGAGAGGAAGAACTCTTAATAATTCTTTCGTAATTTTAGATGAAGCTCAAAATGCAACTCATACTCAAATAAAAATGTTTTTAACTAGGTGTGGCAAGAATTCAAGAATGGTTGTTACTGGAGATCCTTCACAAACTGATTTGTCCAAAAAAAGTGATTCTGGATTACTTAAATCAATCAAAATTTTAGAAAATATCAAAGATATTGAGATTATAAGTTTCGATAGAAACGATATTGTAAGAGATGAAATGGTAACAAAAATAATAGAAGCCTATGACAATCACGATGAACAAATTAGTGATCTTTTTAGTACTAATGAATAGTTAGCTTCTATGCTTAAAATAGAAATCAATGTTGAGTATGACAAATGGAAAAAAAGTCTCCCAAAATTTGATATAGATATAAGACAGGCAATTAAAAAAACTTTTAAGAATGTTTTAAAAACTTCAAATCCTTGTTATGAATTAAGTATTCTTTTGACTTCTGGCAAAGAAATTAAAAAGTTAAATAATAAATATAGAAAAATAAATAAAATGACTAATGTTCTTGCATTTCCAATGGATAATGAACCATTAAAAAATAGAGAGATATTGGGAGACATTGCCATTTCTTTAGAAGCTATTATTATAGAAGCTAAGAAATACAAAATTTCTCGGAGAAAATACCTTTCCAAAATGGTTATACATGGTCTTCTCCATCTTTTAGGATATGATCACATAAAGGATAATGATTTTCATATAATGAGTAAGATTGAAAAAGAAGTATTTAGAAAAATTGTATAAAAGTGAATTTTATTCGTAAAATATTTAGTCATTTTTTATCATCAAATACAGATGACAAAGATTCTGTTAGAGAAAATATTGCGAGTGTTCTAGATAATAAGGAGAATACTGAAAATATTTCTAAGCAAGAACAGCTAATGCTTAGAAATGTCCTTAAAATAAATGAAATTACTGCGCGTGATATTATGATACCCAGGGCAAATATTTCAGCAGTAGAGGCAAGTAATACATTAGATTCTGTTCTAGAAATTTTTTTAGAAGAAGCTCATTCTCGTGCCCCTGTATATGAAAAGAATTTAGATAATATAATTGGAATGGTTCATATAAAGGATTTATTAAAATATAAGATAAAAAATAATACTGACGAAAGTATTTTTCTTCAAAGTATTAAACGTGAGATACTCAAAGTGCCTCCATCAATGCCAGTGTTAGATTTATTAATGAAAATGCAGTTAACCAGAATTCATATGGCAGTTGTTATAGATGAATATGGTGGAAGTGACGGCCTCTTAACAATTGAAGATGTTATAGAGGAAATTACAGGGGAAATTGAAGATGAGCATGATCAGCAAAATATACCAATGTTAATTAGAACTGGTCAAAAATCTTTTGAAGCAAGTGCAAGAGTAGAAATTAAAGAGCTTGAAAAATTAATGAATCTTCAACTATTAGATGATGATGAGATTGATACATTAGGTGGCTTAATTTTTTCTTTGGTTGAAAGAGTGCCTCAAAGAGGTGAGGTTATAAAACATGAAAGTGGTTTGATTTTTGAAATATTAGATGCTGATCCAAGAAAAATAAAAACACTAAAAATCTTCACATCACAATAGATCAGATATTATGACTTTATTTCTGAATAGGAAATCAAGAGTAATTTTTATTTTCTTTATTTTAGGTATATTTTTATCGCTGGGTTTTGATCCATATAATATTCCATTAATATCTTTTATATCCATTGGAATATTTTTTTTATTAAATGATTATCTTCATCTTAATTATAATGGTAATTTTTTATTCTTTTTTCTCTCAGGTCTATCTTTTGGTTTTGCATTTTTTCTATCAAGCATGTATTGGGTTACAAACTCTGTTTTCGTTTATCCTGAATTATTTTATTTCATTCCAGTACCTTTAATTGGGTTACCACTAATTTTAAGTATTTTTTATGGAGTAATGCAATTATGTAACTTTTTATTTTGGTCACAGAATATATCTAGGATCATATATTTCTCTATATTTTGGACTTTGTTCGAAATAATAAGAGGATCTTTTTTTAGTGGACTACCATGGAATGTAATTGCTTATAGTTGGACTTGGTCAATATCCATTATGCAATCATTATCTATTTTTGGTATTTACGGATTATGTTTTTTTACATGCATTACTTCTGCCTGTTTTTTTTCGGCTTATAATAATAAAAAATATTTCTTATCAATCTTAATTTCAGGATCAATCTTAATGGCAATATTAATTTATGGTCATTCAAGAGTGATTAATTATGAAGAAAAGTTTAATGACTCAGAGGAGATTAGATTGATAAGTAGTAATTTTGATCAGAATATTAAATGGTCAGACGACTCAATTAATAAAATTTTAAGTCTAGGCTCAAAAGATAAAATAAGTATATTTCCTGAAACCTCAATTGGTTTTACAAAAGATATACCTTTAAATTGGATTGTGGGGACTGTAAGAAAAGAAGATAAAAAATACTATAACTCAATGCAGTATAGTAATAATTTTTATGATAAAGAAAAACTTGTACCCTTTACAGAATTTTTACCTTTTGAGAATATTTTTCGATCAATTGATATTTTTAAGTTAATTCCCAAAAATTTCTTTTCAATTGGAGAGAATAAGAGTCTTTTTAATAATAATTTTTTACCGTCGATATGTTACGAGGGTATTTTTCCATTACAAACATTATCAAAAATAACAGATGATACTTTAGCAATAGTCAATATATCAAATGATGCATGGTTTGGAAATTATGCTGGACCCCTGCAACATTTAACCCATGTTAGATACAGAACAATAGAAACTGGACTACCTATGATCAGATCAACCAATAAAGGATATTCTGTCTTAATAAATCCAATTGGGCAGATTACTGAGAGTATTCCCAGAAATGAGTTAAATTTTATTGAATTTAAGATACCAAATAGACTTAATGAAACTATTTATTCAAAATTTAAGGATTGGCCTATCATATTATTTATAGCTTTCTTATTAATTATTTTATATATTTTTAGAGATAAAAATTTAAAAGAAAGCTTTAAAAATGAATAAAAATTACCTTTTTACAAGTGAGTCCGTTTCTGAAGGTCACCCCGACAAAGTTTGTGACATAGTATCTGATTATATTGTTGATGATTTTCTTTCTCAAAAAAATCCTGAAAACTCTCGTGTAGCGCTAGAAACATTAGTTACAACTAATCAAGTTGTTGTTGCTGGAGAAGTTAGAGGTCCAGAAGGTTATGAGTGTAATTATGAAAAATTAGCTCGTGATGCAGTAAAAAGTATTGGATACGAACAGGAAAATTTCCATTGGGAGCATTTCAACTTCACTCCTTTTGTTCATAGCCAATCAGCTGACATTGCGATGGGTGTTGACTCAGGTGAAGATAAAGACCAAGGAGCTGGAGATCAAGGGATTATGTTTGGTTATGCTTGTAAAGAGACACCGAGTTTGATGCCTGCGCCAATATATTACTCACATTTAATCCTACATGATTTAGCTAAGGCTAGAAAAGATAAAACAATATCTGGAATACAACCTGACTCCAAAAGCCAGGTTACACTTAGGTACGAAAATGAAAAGCCAGTTGAATGCACTGAAGTTGTTGTTTCAACACAACATGATGAAGGAATGTCTGTAGATGATGTTTCAGATATAGTTATGCCATTTATTAAAAATACACTACCTGAAGAATGGTTAAAAAATACTGTTTATCATATTAATCCTACCGGAAACTTTGTAATTGGAGGACCAGATGGTGATTCCGGATTAACGGGAAGAAAAATTATTGTTGATACATATGGTGGAGCATCTCCTCATGGTGGCGGAGCATTTTCAGGTAAGGATCCAACTAAAGTTGATAGATCTGCTGCTTATATTACGAGATATATTGCAAAAAATATCGTTGCCGCTGATCTGGCTGATAAATGTACAATACAGTTAGCGTATGCAATTGGAGTAGCAAGACCTTTATCTTTTTATATCAATACTCATGATACAGGAAAAGTTGATAGTGAAACTTTAATTAAAAAAATTAATAGTATTATTGATTTAACTCCAAGTGGCATAAGAGATCATTTAAATTTGCATAAGCCAATTTATAAAGCATCTGCAGCTTACGGTCATTTTGGCCGAGAACCTGGCGAAGATGGTTCTTTCTCTTGGGAGAATACAGATCTAGTTGATCAATTAAGAAATTTATAATTGCTCGACTTAAAGTCTACGTATCCTGACTTCTATAGATTTTATGGAAGAAGAGTTGCAAAAAAACTCTCTGATAAATCTATAGAGTCCATTAATTATTATTTTAAAAGTAGCTCTTTTGACGAAGAAGTTATTAATAGTTTCAATGAAAGAAAATCACTTAAGATTGATAAAAAATTTCAAAAAATAAGTTTGGAGGTTGGTTTTGGGAATGGAGAGTTCTTAATTAAGCAATCAAATTTAAATAATGACAGCTTGTTCATAGGTTGTGAAGTATACTTAAATGGGTTTAGTAAAGTATTAAATAAAATTAATGATAGACAAATAAACAATATCAAAATTTGTAGTATCAATTTTATTTATCTAGTTCAGGTTTTAAAAAATGAAACTATTGACCAAATTTATTTTATAAATCCTGATCCGTGGCCTAAAGCTAGGCATAATAAAAGAAGAATTATAAATATTGAAAATTTAAACTTAATGGCTTCAAAATTAAAAAATAATTGTAGTATAGTAGTTACAACTGACTCTCTAGATTACTATGAATACATCGTCTCCATATTTAAGAATAAAGATTTAATCTTTCGTAAAATTGAACATGAGGAATTAAAGACTACAGACAAATTATATGGTATTTCTTCTTACCAAAGAAAAGCAATAAATAGAAATGCTAAGATATACAAAGTAGAAATATTTAAATAATAAATCATTGAAAAATATGATTTTTTTGTATACTTGATTTATCAAACCCATGGGTGTATAGAAATGTGTAAATTATTGTTAACCAAGCAAAAGTGGGTTAAACCCACTTTTTTTTTACTCAAAAGGCAATTTAATGGTAAGTGCAAATAAAATTGAAATATTAAGAATAGCTGAAACAGTGGCACAAGAAAAAATGATCGATAAAGAGATTGTTTTAGCTGCTTTAGAAGAAGCTATTGTTAAAGCTGCAAAGACTAGCTATGGGGAGGAAAATGAAGTAATTGCAGAAATAAATCCTGAAAATGGTGAAATTCTTCTGTCTAGAAAATTATTAGTAGTAACAGATGTTAAAAATAAATTCCTTGAAATAGATTTAAAATCTGCAAAAAAAATAAATGCTGCTGCAGAAATAGACGATGAACTTTTAGATCCTTTGCCTCCATTAGATTTTGGAAGAGTTGCAGCACAATCAGCTAAACAAGTTATTACTTCAAAAGTTAGAGAAGCTGAAAGAGAACGTCAATATGGTGAATATAAAGATAGAATTGGTGAAGTGGTCAATGGAATAGTTAAAAGGTCTGAGTTTGGTAATATAATTTTAGACTTAGGTAAGGCGGAAGGGGTTATTAGAAAAGATCAGACTATCCCAAGAGAAAATCTTAGAAATGGAGATAGGGTAAAGGCATATATATATGATGTAAGATCTGAGGTTAAAGGACCTCAAATATTTTTATCAAGGTCACACCCTCAGTTTATGGCGAAGTTATTTACACAAGAAGTGCCAGAAATTTATGATGGAATAATAAACATTAAAAGTGTTGCCAGAGATGCTGGTAGTCGTGCAAAAATTGCAGTTCATACTGAAGATGGGGCAATAGATCCTGTAGGTGCTTGTGTTGGAATGAGAGGAAGTAGAGTCCAAGCTGTTGTAAATGAACTACAAGGTGAAAAAATTGATATCATAAAATGGTCACCAGATATTGCTAATCTTGCAATATCTTCTCTTTCACCAGCTGAAGTTCTAAAAGTAGTAATGGACGAAGATCAGAATAAAATTGAAGTTGTTGTTTCGGAAGCTCATTTAAGCTTAGCGATAGGTAGAAGAGGTCAGAATGTTAAGCTTGCAACTGAATTAACTGGTTGGGAAATTGATATTCTTACAGAAGACGAAGACTCCACAAAAAGACAACAAGATTTTAATGAAAAAACAAAAAATTTCGTTGATCTTTTAGATGTTGATGAGACATTGTCTCAGCTTTTAGTTAGCGAAGGGTTTAGTTCTGTAGAAGAAATAGTTGAAGCAGATAAGGATGAATTAATGTCAATTGAAGGTTTTGATGAGGACATAGTTTTGGAATTAATTGAAAGATCAGAAAAATCAATTGAAAGAGTTGAAAAAGAAAATATTGAAATCCTAAACAGTTTAAATGTTGACGAATCTCTTATGAATTTTAACTTCTTAAATAAATCAATGCTTGTGAAGCTTGCGCAAAATGAAATTAAAAACCTTGATGATTTTGCAGGGCTTACGACCGATGATCTTTTGGGTTATTATGAAGATAGGCATGATAAGAATTCTAAAGTTCAAGGTATTCTCGAAGAATTTAACCTTACTAAAGATGAAGGTGATCAATTAATCTTAGAAGCTAGAAAAATATGGCTTGATAAATAATAAACTGGTTAAAAAATGTCGGACGCAAAAGATACCAAAAAGAAAAAAACATTAAGTTTAAAGCTTGGAGCTAAACCATCAATTCCCCAATCCAATTCTTTTGAGGCTGGCAAGACAGTAGTTGTTGCAAAAAAAAGAGTCAGAAAATCAGTTAATTCAGATAAACAAGTCAGTGCTTCACCCATGACTATATCAGACAGTAAAATGACAAATATTGAGGCTGAATCTAAGGCTTCGACTCAAGAATCTAAGAAATCTAGAACAGTTTTAAAACCTTTATCCAAAGATCAACAAAAAGCTTTACTCAAAGCTAAGTCTGAAAAAGAACAAAATGATGCAATTAATAAAATACGAGGAACAGAAAAAGATGTTCAAGAAAAAAATGTTGAAGAAGAAAATAAAAATAGTTCTTTAGATAAAAATATAGATGAACAAATAGAGCAAAAAGAATCATTTTCTAAAAAAAGTGCTAATTTCAAGAAAATTGAACCTGAAGAAGAAAAAAAATCCCCTCCACAATCATTTGGTAGGAAAAAATTTAGAGAGAGAAAAGTTACAATAGTTACAGCTCTATCAGGGTCAGATGAAAGAACGAGAAGTTTAGCAGCGTACAAAAGAGCAAAACAAAAACTCAAAAAAAATACAGATAAAGTAGAGCCACAGGCTAAAATAATTAGAGAAGTTAATATCCCTGAGCATATTACAGTAAAAGAACTTGCTAATAGAATGAGTGAAAAATCGGGTGATGTAATTAAATCACTTATGAAAATGGGAATGATGGCGACTATAAACGAAAGTTTAGATGCTGATACAGCCGAGTTATTGGTAACAGAGTTTGGTCACAAGTTTGTTCGTGAAAATATTGAAGATGTTGAAAAAGATCTGATTGCTAGTGATCAACAAGCGGTGAAAGATAAAATCAGACCTCCTATTGTTACTATTATGGGGCATGTTGATCATGGAAAAACTTCACTATTGGACTATATACGAAAGTCAAATGTAGTTTCAGGCGAAAGTGGTGGAATTACACAACACATCGGTGCTTATCAAGTTAATCACGATGATAAAAAAATTACATTCATTGATACGCCAGGTCACGCAGCTTTTACAGAAATGCGTGCCAGAGGAGCTAATGTAACTGATATCGTTATTTTAATAGTTGCCGCAGATGATGGAGTAATGCCACAAACAAAAGAAGCTATATCACATGCTAAATCTGCAAATGTTCCAATTATTGTTGCAATTAATAAGTGTGATAAACCTGAGTCAAACCCTCAGAAGATAAAGGATCAACTACTTTCTGAAGAAATTATAGTTGAAGAATTATCCGGAGATATTCAGTGCATCGAGGTATCTGCTGAAAGTGGTCAGAATATCGATAAATTATTGGAATCTATTTTACTTCAAGCTGAGCTTTCCGAGTTAAAAGCAAATGAAACTTCTCATGCCGAAGGAGTAGTAATAGAAGCGAATGTTGATAAAGGAAGAGGACCTATTTGTAATATTGTATTAACAAACGGCCTTCTAAAAGTTGGACATAATGCTGTTGCCGGAAGTGAAATGGGCAAGGTTAGAGCAATTTTAAACGATAAGGGAGATCAGATTAAAGAAGCTTATCCTTCTATGCCAGTACAAGTTCTGGGCTTGGGAAGCGTGCCTGAAGCTGGTGATGGATTTATTGTTGTTGATAATGAAGATAAGGCGAGAGAATTATGTGAATTAAGAAGTCAGATACGAAAAAATAAATCTCAAAATAAGAAAGTTAAATTTGTCGAAAATGATTTTGCTTTTGGCGACACTTCTAGTTCAAAAGAGTTAGTCGAAGTTGTTCTGAAATCTGATACTAGAGGGTCAACTGAAGCAATTGTTTCACAGCTTGAAGATATTGTAAGTGAGAAAGTATTGATCAAAGTAATCCATTCCGGCGTTGGGTTAATAAATGAAAGTGACGTTTCCCTCGCTATGGCTTCAAATGCATTACTTATAGCTTTCAATACTTCAGCCACTAAAGAAGCTAAAGAGAAAGCAAGGTCTAATAAATTGAATGTTTCAAGTTTTCAAATTATTTATGAATTAATTGAATTTGTCTCTGATTTTGCCACAGGCAAATTAAAACCTAAGTTTGAAGAAAATTATCTTGGAAGAGCAGAAATTTTAAAAGTATTTAAGGTTTCAAAAATAGGATCAATTGCGGGGTGTATTGTATCAGATGGAGTAGTTGACAAAAAAGCTAAAGCAAAAGTGATAAGAAATAACGAAACTATTTACAGTGGTGATATTTCAAGTCTTATGAGAGAAAAAAATGAAGCAAATGAAGTCAAAGCAGGTACTGAGTGTGGAATCGGTATCCTAGATTATCAAGACTATAAAGAGGGTGATATTATTGAAATTTTTAATGTAAGTGAAGTTTCTCAAACACTGTGATACTAAAAAGACAAAAAATTAAATCCAATAGATCTCTTAAGGTTATTGAAGTAATAAAGAAATCAATTAGTCAGATTTTACTAAAAAATGACTTACCTCTAAACCCTAATTTTCATTTCCCTCTAAGTGTTGTATCTGTTGATTTAAGTAGCGATCTCCGTATTGCATATGTTTATATTTCAACCCATGAAACTATTGATGATGAAGAAATTATTAAAAGATTGGAATCATGCAAAAAATATATATCGGATGAGATGAATTTATTAGTTGATTTGAAGTTTATGCCTAAATTAATTTTCAGAAATGATAAACAGATATTAAGTCATAAAAAAATAAATGAGCTTCTTAACTCTAAGAAAGTTCAAGAAGATTTAAAGAAATAATTAGTGAGTCTAGGTTCTTTATCTAATGGTTGGATATTTATAGACAAGCCAAAAGGAATAACTTCTTTTGATGTCATAAGAAAAGTTAGAAGATTTACTAAAATAAAAAAAATTGGACACTCTGGAACTCTTGATCCATTTGCAACAGGTGTTCTTGCCTTGGCTTTTGGTGAAGCAACAAAAAGTATACAATTTTTATCATCTATTAAAGAGTATGATTTTGAGGTTACATTTGGAGAGACAAGAGATACAGATGATGTTACCGGAAATGTAATTGAGAGTAACGATATGTACCCTTCATTAGAATCCATTAACAATTGTATTATGTCATTTATTGGAATAATTGATCAAGTTCCACCTAATTACTCCGCCGTAAAAGTAGAAGGTCAAAGAGCATATAAGCTTGCTAGAAAAGGGAAAACTTTTGATTTAGACTCAAAAAAAGTTGAAATATTTAAATTTCAATGTCTAGCAAAAACTGCTGCTAACATATATTCATTAAGAGTAAAATGTTCATCAGGGACATACATTAGGTCATTAGCTAGAGATATCGCTGAAAAATTGGGTTGTTTCGCTTATGTTTCCAGCCTGAGAAGAACGGGTATAGGAAAAATTAATGAAAAAAATTTAATTTCACTAGATAAATTTGAAGAATTAGTACATATTGGCGATCATTTTGACTATGTGCATACTATTCAAGATGTACTGGACGACATCCCAGCAGTACTTCTAAGTTATGAAAATGCGTGTAAATTTCAAAATGGTGTAAAATTGGACTTTGATATTGAAACCTTAGATACTAAGAACGTTTTATTCATATCAGAAAATGGTCCATTGGGTGTTGGTAAAATTAATAATAATAAAATAAATCCAATAAGGATTTTTAATATAGTAGGGAAAAGAGATGTCGATAAATAAAGAAAAAAAAATAGAACTTATAAACGAATATTCTAGGTCAGGCAGCGACACTGGTTCACCAGAAGTACAAATAGCTATTCTTTCTGAAAGAATTTCTAGTTTAACCAATCATTTTCAAACTCATAAAAAAGATAATCATTCTAGAACAGGATTAATGAGACTTATTAATCAAAGAAGAAGTCTTTTAGCTTATTTGAAAAAAACTAATAAAGACTCGTATGATTCACTCATACAAAAATTAGGTATCCGAAAATAAATCAAAAATAAATTACAGAGAAGGTATATATGAACGAGGTAATCTCAAGAGAAATAAAGTGGGGCGATCAAGTATTATCAATTGAAACTGGAAAGGTTGCAAAACAAGCAACAGCTTCAACTATTGTTAGATATGGTGAAACAGTCGTAATGGCAAATGTTACTGCTGCTAAACAGGCAAAGCCAGACATAGATTTTTTTCCACTTACAGTAAATTATCAAGAAAAATTTTATGCAGCAGGAAAAATTCCTGGTGGATTTTTTAAGCGAGAGGGAAGACCAACAGAATTTGAGACTTTAACATCAAGACTAATTGATAGACCTATAAGACCTCTTTTTCCTGAAGGATTCAAAAATGAAACTCAGGTTATTCTTACAGTTCTTTCTCATGATGGTGAAACTAACCCAGACATTGTTGCAATGATTGCAGCTTCTAGTGCTCTAACTTTGTCAGGAATTCCTTTTATGGGACCAATTGCAGGATGCAGAGTTGGATATGATGGAAATGATTTTTCTTTGAATCCAAAAATTAATGAAGACTCAGATCTTGATTTAGTTGTTGCTGGAACAAGTAATGCTGTTTTAATGGTTGAGTCTGAAGCAAATGAGCTTTCAGAAGAAACAATGCTTAAGGCTGTTAGCTATGGCCATGAAGAATCAAAAAAAGTTATAGATTTGATAATAAACCTTGCAGAAGAATGTGCAAATGACCCATGGGAATTTGAGTATCATGAAAATAAGTCTTTGTTAGATGCTATTAATTCAAATTTCAAAGACGATATTAAAAATGCTTATTCTATTGTTGATAAGATGGACAGACAGTCTGCTTTATCTGAAGTTAAAGACAAGCTCTTAGAACAATATTCTGAAGATGAGAATACTAGTTCTACTGAAGCTCTATCTTATTTTAAAAAAGTTGAAAAAGACATTGTGAGATCACAAATACTTACTGATAAGAAGAGAATTGATGGAAGGAATTTAGATGAAGTTAGGAATATTTCATCTGAAGTTTCTTGGCTTCCAAGAACTCATGGTTCTGCTCTTTTTACTCGTGGTGAGACACAGGCAATAGTTGTAACTACCCTTGGATTTGGAGTTGATGAGCAAAGAATTGAGGCATTACAAGGTTCCTATAAAGAGAACTTTATGCTTCATTATAATTTTCCTCCTTATTCAGTTGGAGAAGTTGGAAGAATTGGAGCGACAGGAAGAAGAGAAATTGGTCATGGTAAACTTGCCTGGAGAGCTTTAAAAGCTGTATTACCAAGCAAAGAAGACTTTGATTATACTATTAGATTAGTTTCAGATATCACAGAGTCAAATGGGTCATCATCTATGGCAACTGTTTGTGGTTCTTCACTTGCACTGATGGATGCTGGTGTTCCAATAAAAAATTCTGTTTCTGGTATTGCAATGGGTTTAATTAAAGAAGGTGATAGTTTTGCGGTTTTATCCGACATTTTAGGTGATGAAGATCATCTAGGAGATATGGATTTTAAAGTCGCTGGAACAAAAGATGGAATTACTTCCCTGCAAATGGATATAAAGATTACTGGAATAACAACTGAAATTATGGATCAAGCTCTTAGCCAAGCAAAAGGTGGAAGACTTCATATCTTAGATGAAATGAATAAAGCTATTGATTCTCCTAGAACTGAATTAGGACCGTATACCCCAAGAATTGAAATGATCAAGGTGAAGAGAGATAATATAGGAGAGATAATTGGAAAGGGTGGCGCCACTATTAAAGACATTATTGAACAATCGGGTGCAAGTGTTGATATAAGTGATAATGGTACAGTAAAAATTGCTGGAACTAGTAAGGAGTCAATACAAAAAGCTATCGATCTTATTAATTCTATTATCGAAGAGCCTGAAGTTGGACAAGTATATGAAGGTAAAGTAGTTAAGATTATGGAATTTGGTGCTTTTGTTAATTTCTTTGGTAAAAAAGATGGATTAGTGCATATATCACAATTATCTGATGAAAGAGTTGAAAAAGTTACTGACGTTATTAACGAAGGTGATACAGTAAAAGTGAAGGTTATTGGTTTTGATAAAGGCAAAGTTAAGCTTTCAATAAAGGATGTTGACGCTTAACTAATAATTCTTAAATGGCAAAAATAGACTTCCAAGAAGATAAACTACACGAAGAATGTGGTGTCTTTGGAATATTTGGAAGTCCTGATGCAGCTACATTAACTACATTAGGTCTACATGCACTTCAACATCGCGGTCAAGAAGGAGCTGGGATCGTAACCTTTGACGGCGAATCTTTTCATGGCACAAGACGTCCAGGATTAGTCTCTGATTTTTTTACGCGTGAAAATGTTATAAAAAAACTTATGGGCAGTAATGCTATAGGCCACGTTCGATATTCTACCACTGGCGACTCAATTGTGAAAAACATACAACCTTTTTATGCCGATCTTTCATCGGGAGGTTTTGCATGTGCACATAATGGAAACCTTACAAATGCCTCAATGCTTAGACAAAGCTTAGTGAATGATGGAGCAATATTTCAATCTACTTCTGATACAGAAACGATTTTACAATTAGTAGCAAGGTCAAAGCGTGAATATATAACTGATAAATTAATTGATGCATTATTTCAAATTCAAGGCGCATACGCTTTGGTAATTTTAACAAACAAAAAACTTATAGGTGTTAGAGATCCATATGGAATAAGGCCATTAGTATTGGGAGATTTAAAAGGTGCTCCTGTACTTGCTTCTGAAACATGCGCATTAGATATTATTGGGGCAAAGTATGTAAGAGATGTTGAGAATGGAGAGATTATTGTTATTACAGACAATAAAATTGAAAGCATTAAGCCGTTCCCAAATGTTAATGAGCGTCCATGTATTTTTGAAAGAATATATTTCTCAAGACCTGATAGTATCATTGATGGTCGATCAGTTTATTCATACCGAAAAAATTTAGGCTCCGAACTTGCAAAAGAGTTTAAAATTGATGCTGACGTTATTGTCCCAATTCCAGACTCTGGAGTTCCAGCGGCATTAGGATTTTCTCAAACTTCTGGTATTCCATTTGAATTAGGCTTAATCAGAAACCATTATGTTGGAAGAACTTTTATTGAGCCAACCCAAAATATTCGTCAGTTTGGAGTGAAATTGAAGCATAGCGTTAATGTTTCATATATAAAAAACAAAAAAGTAATTTTGATAGACGACTCTATAGTTAGAGGAACGACAGCAAAAAAAATAGTGAAGATGGTTTATGATGCAGGAGCAAAAGAGGTTCATCTTGGTGTCTCATGTCCACCAATTACTCATCCTGATTTTTATGGAATTGATACTCCTAATTATAATGAATTAATTGCTTCAAATAAAAATATAGATGAAATGTCATCTATTATTGGAACAAAATCTCTATTTTTTTTAAGTTTGGATGGAACTTACCGAGCAATGGGCTGTGAAGAAAGAGATAGTTCATCTCCTCAATTTACAGATCACTGTTTTACAGGTGAGTATCCGACACCATTAATTGATATGGAGCAAGGAAATGTTTCTAAGCAGTACTCTCTCTTGACTGAGAAGAGTTAAATTTCTTTAGGTACGCCTACTTTATTGTACCCACAATCAACATAATGTGTCTCACCTGTTACTCCTGATGATAAATCACTGAGTAAATACAAACCAGAGTTTCCTACTTCGTCTAGGGTAATGTTTCTTTTCATAAGTGAATTTTTTTCGGACCATTTCATCATATCTTTGCCCCCAGAGATACCTGCCATAGCAAGTGTTTTCATAACACCAGCAGACAATGAATTTACTCTAATTCCATATTCACCCAAATCGGCAGCTAAGTATCGAACACTAGATTCTAAAGCAGCTTTTGCTACTCCCATTACATTGTAATTGGGTACAGCCCGTTGAGATCCGTCATAAGTTAGAGTAACCATTGATCCCCCATTAGTCATAAGTGGATATGCTTCTCTTGCTATTTCTGTGAAAGAAAAGCAAGAAATTAGCATTGTATTAGAAAAATTCTCTCTAGATGAATTGATATACTTCCCCTTTAATTCATTTTTATCTGAAAATGCAATTGAATGAAGTACAAAGTCAATAGATTGCCATTTATCTCTGATAAGAGAAAATGTATTTTTTATTGAGTCGCTGTTTAAAACATCACATTCAATAAAAAAATTATTATTTATTGATTCAGCTAAAGGCTGTATCCGTCTTAGAAGAGTCTCTCCTTGATATGTGAAACATAAATCTGCCCCTTGCTCTGATAGTTTTTTTGCAATACCCCAAGCGATCGAATGATCATTTGCTACACCCATTATAATTCCTCTTTTGCCTTCCAATAGTCCCATATCAATTGTATCTCCTAAAAACTAAAGACGCATTTGTTCCACCAAACCCAAAGCTATTACTCATTGCCGTATCAAAAGCTCCCTCTTTGACAGATGTTAAAATGTTTAAATCCTTCGCAGCTTCATCAATATCCTTAATGTGTGCAGATTCACTCATAAAATCATTATTAAGCATTAATAGAGAATATATAGCTTCTTGAACACCCGCCGCACCGAGTGAATGACCTGTAAGAGATTTTGTTGAACTGATAAAAGGAGTTTCTTTTCCAAATACTTTTTTGACAGCGCCAAGCTCTGCATTATCACCTACAGGAGTTGAAGTGCCGTGGGCATTTATATAGTCAACTTTTTCATCTAAATTTTTGATTGCCATTTGCATACATCTTTCAGCACCTTCACCTGAAGGCTGTACCATATCGTAACCATCTGAAGTTGCTCCATATCCAACTAATTCAGCATAAATTTTTGCACCCCTTGATTTTGCGTGTTCAAGTTCTTCTAAAACCAGCACACCACCACCACCAGCAATTACAAAGCCATCTCTCGAAGAATCAAATGCTCTTGATGCAGTCTCTGGAGTATCATTATATTTTGAAGATAGAGCAGTCATAGCATCAAACAAGGCAGACAATGACCAGTCTAATTCTTCTCCGCCACCAGCAAAGACAATATCCTGTTTTCCCATCTGAATAAGCTCTGCTCCATGACCTATACAATGCGCACTTGTTGCACAAGCTGAGCTTATAGAATAGTTCATTCCCTTAATTTTAAAGAATGTAGATAATGTTGCGGAGTTTGTACTACACATTACCTTTGGTACACTTGTAGGGCCAATTTTTTTTGGACCTGTATCCCTTGTAATATCAAACGCTCTTAATAAATTTTTAGTTGATGGTCCACCCGATCCCATAACAAGGCCTGTCATAGGATTAGAAATAAGATTTTCATCTAATCCAGAATCCTTAAGTGCCTCAAGCATTGCTAAATAATTGTAACTAGCACCATCGCCCATGAACCTTAAAAATTTTCTATCAATTGACTCTTGAAGATTAATTTTAATTTGTCCACTTACATGACTTCGAAAATTCATATCTTTATGAGATTGATCAAAAGATATTCCTGACTTTGATTCTCTGAGTGAGTTTATAACCTCAATAGCATTATTCCCAATTGGGGAAATTATTCCTAAGCCAGTAACTACAACTTTTCTCATTTTATTTTATTAATCCTACCTTCAATCCTTCTGCTGTATATATTTTTTTTCCATCAACAGTGACTGTACCATCGCCAACTCCCACAACTACGCCTCTTTTAATAACTTTTTTCATATTAATATGATAAGTGACTAATTTAGAGTCTTGCAAAATTTCTCCAGCAAATTTGACATTTCCAGAACCCAAAGCACGACCTCTACCAGGCTCTCCAATCCAACCAAGATAAAAGCCTACTAGTTGCCACATAGCATCAAGTCCAAGGCACCCAGGCATTACTGGATCCATTTCAAAGTGACAGCCAAAAAACCAAAGAGATGGATCAATATCAAACTCAGCGATAATCTCTCCTTTGTCAAATGAACCCCCCTGATCAGATATTTTTGTAATTCGATCAAACATAAGCATTGGAGGTAAGGGTAGCCTTGCATTTCCGATGCCAAACATTTTTCCATGACCACATTCTAGTAATTCTTCATTTGTGAAGCTTGATTTTTTGTCCATATGAAATATTTATCTCATTGTTTTAGTTAGATAAGTTAGTAGATTAGGGTATTATTATTGTAAAATATATATTTATTTATTAAACAAATCATTATGAACTCAATTAAAGATATCTTAAGAAATAGCTCTTTAAGACCTACAAAGCAAAGAATTATGATAGGTAAGCTATTATTTAATGACACTGACAAGCATGTGACAGCTGAATCTTTATATCGTGAACTCACAGCTTCTGAGCAAAAAATATCTTTAGCAACCGTTTATAATACTCTGCATGATTTCTGTGAAAAAAAACTATTAAAGAAAGTAACAATAGACACAGAAAAAGTTTATTTTGATACAAATACCAGTCCGCACCATCACTTTTACTCTGATAATGAAAAATTATTAATTGATATTTCTAAAGATAAAATAAAAATTCAGGGACTGCCTAAGGCTCCTAAAGGCAAAAAAATCAAAGATGTAGAGCTGATCGCTCACTTAACAGATAACTAAGTTATTGATAATAGTTATCAATCTCAGTTTAGAATTATTCTAATCTATTGACATTTATATTTAAGTTTATATATGTTGGTTATAATTAATTTAGGAGATTAGTAATGACTTCATTAAAAGAAAGTAAAACACTTGATAATTTAAAAGCTGCCTTTGCTGGAGAAAGCCAGGCGAATAGAAGGTACCTATACTTTGCTCAAAAAGCAGATGTTGAAGGTCATAACGATGTTGCGGCTGTATTTAGATCTACTGCTGAAGGTGAAACTGGACATGCTCATGGTCACTTAGAATTTATGGAAGAAGTGGGTGATCCTGCAACTGGTGAGCCAATTGGTTCAACTGAAGATAATCTGAAAGCAGCTATTGCTGGAGAAACACATGAATACACCGATATGTATCCTGGTATGGCAAAAACAGCGAGAGAAGAGGGATTTGACGAAATTGCTGACTGGTTTGAAACTTTAGCTAAAGCTGAAAAATCTCATGCAGGTAAATTTCAAAAAACTCTAGACTCGATCGAATAGTTTATCAACTGAGAGACTGAAATATTTCAGTCTCTCAATCACCAATTTATGACAGAAAAAAAAGAGGGAAGTCTCTCAGCTCCAACACGTGATATTGTTGACTGGAAAAGTCCTGATTATTTAAATGAGGATACTTTAGATGCTGAAATGCGTAGACAGTTTGAAGTGTGTCATAGCTGTAGAAGATGTTTCAATTTATGTGAGTCATTTCCAACTTTATTTGATTTAATCGATGACTCAAAAGATGAATCTTTAGAGAGTGTCGACTCTAAAGACTTTCCTAAAGTTGTCGATAAATGCACATTATGTGATATGTGTTTTATGACTAAGTGTCCTTATGTCCCACCACATGAATTTAACATAGATTTTCCGCACCTTATGTTGAGATATAGAACTCTTCAAAAGAAAAAGGGTCAACTTAGTAAAATGCCACAGGAACTTGCAAAGATTGATCGTAATGCAAAAATAGCTGGTGTATCTCCATCAATTGCCAATTGGGGATCGAATAAAAAAAATACTCTTATAAGAAAACCTCTGGAGGCTTTAACTGGAATTGATAAGAGTGCTGAGTTACCTAAATTTGAAAAGAAAACTTACATTCAGCAATCAAAAGAAATGTCTAAAGTCATAAATAAAGATGCGCCTGCATTTGGAAGAAAGGTTGCAATCTATTCTACATGTTATGTAAATTATAATAATACTGCTGTAGGGATAGCCGCTGAAAAAGTTTTATTACATAATGGCGTTGAAGTTATGCCTGTTTATCCTGGATGCTGTGGAATGCCTTACTTGGAACAATCTCAACATGAAAAAGTTGTAAAACAGTCAGAACTTGTTTCAAATGAATTATGTAAATTAATTGATGAGGGCTATGATATTGTGACCTTAACGGCAAGTTGTGGATTAATGCTAAAATTTGAATGGCCTTTATTAAATCCTGATAATGAAAAAATAAAAAAACTTTCAAATAATACTTATGATATTGATCAGTATGTATCTGACATATCAAAAAAAGAAGGCCTCACAACAGGACTGAGTTACATTGATGGAGGAATAACGGTTCACAATGCATGTCATGCAAGAGCTCAAAATATGGGAAATAAAGCATTGGAAATGCTAAAAAATCTCCCAGATACCAAAGTTGATGTAGTGGAAAGATGCGCAGGACATGGAGGAACTTTTGGTGTAATGAAAGAAACTCGAAATGCTGCGGTTAAATATGGAAGAACAACAGCAAGACAAATAAAAAATAAAAAAACAAAGTTTGTAGTATCTGATTGTCCATTAGCAAGTAAACATTTAGATGGACTATTAAATGAAAAAGACGAGGAAGAGATAGTTTCAATGCATCCCATAGAAATTTTATCAAAATCTTATAATTTATAATCAAATTTTTGGAGAGAATATGTCATACAAAGATAAAAAAATAGAACCGTCAGATATTTTATCTATAGATCAATATACTGCTGAGCGTAAAACTTTAAGAAAAAATCTTGTGGCCATTAAAAAAGATAGGCGTGTTAACTTGGGTCCTCACGCTACATTCTATTTTGAAAATTATTATACGATGAAAGCTCAAATTCAAGAGATGTTATATATCGAAAAAGGTGGTGATGAACAATTAAAAGATGAAATGGAAGCATATAATCCACTCATTCCTCAAGGTAAGGAAATTGTAGCTACCTTTATGTTTGAAATAGATAGCCCCATTACTAGAAAAAATGTTCTTAGCCAACTTGGCGGCGTTGAAAACTTAATTTTTGTTTCTATCAATGGTGATAAAATTTTTGCAACTCCTGAAGGTGATACAGAGAGAACTGATGCATACGGAAAAACTTCTTCTGTACATTTCCTACATTTTCACATGACTGATGATCAGATTAATAATTTTAAAAATATAGAGTCGAAAATTGAATTGGGAACCGACCATCAAGAATATCTACACACTACAGTCATTTCTTCTGATACAAAATCATCTTTAATTGAAGATTTAGATTAATTAGTAAGTATTATATTTAATAAATTTATTTGCTTGAGTGAAGATTCTTTTTTTTCTTTCAGGGTCAATCTTTTCTAATGAATAAGCCATCATAGATAATCTATGATTGCTTTTTATATATTTTTTATTTTTCTCTATAAATTGCCAATATAATCCATCGACTACATCACACCATTCACCTCGTTTATAATCACTCATTTTTAATAGGTAATTTGATCCACAAATATAAGGCTTAGTTGCAAAAATTCCTCCATCACTAAATGTACCCATTCCAAAAACGTTGGGAGTCATTACCCAATCACTTGAGTCAATAAACATTTCCATGAACCACTTAAATATTTCTTTGGGGTCAATACCTGAGAGGTTCATGATATTTGAAATCAACATTAGTCGAATTATGTGATGTGCATATCCAAATTTATTCACTTCCTTGATTGCGTGATCTAGTGGCTCAATCCCAGTGCTTCCATCATACCAACTCTTTTTCAATTTTAACTTATGACCCCAAAAGTTTGATTTTTTCATACTACTATCGTGATAATCATAGACATTCTTAATAAATTCTCTCCATCCAATGATTTGTCTTACAAAGCCCTCGACATTATTAATTTGGATCTTTCTGGTTTTTGCAAATTTAATTGCCTTATTTACTACTTCTTCTGGCGTTAATAATCCTATATTTAATAGTGGACTTAACAAACTATGAAACAATATGTGTCCTTTTTTTGATATTGCATCTTCATAATCCCCAAAAAGAAAAAATTTATTTTTCAGGAAATCATCAAGCCAAGACAAGGCCTGCTTTCTTGTTGTTGGTATATTAAAGTTTTCTATTGATCCCGGATGACTATCAAAGAGGTTAGAGATTACTTTCTTTATTTGTTGTGTATTGTGTGTCTCTGAAATTTTTTTAATTTTTGGGACTGATATCGACTCAGGAAGTTTTTTTCTATTTAATTCATCATATGACCACTGGTCTCCTTCAGGGTCTTTTCCTTTCATAAGTATATTTAGATCAGATCTTTGTAGTTTATAAAAATTACCCATGAAAGGTTTTTTATTTTTTGCAAAGAACTTCTCTTTTAATTCTTGTTTTGTAAGAAACATGGGGTTTGGTATAAATGAAAGTTCAATATTTAATTTTTTACATGTCTTCTTTAAGATATGATCAAAAAAATGATCTGAAACTTTAAATGTAATTATTCTTTTGACCTTTTGATTTTTAATTACTTTTTCTAGCTTTGCTGAATATGATAGATTTTTATTTTGATTAATTTCATTATAAATAACATTAAAATTATTATTTATAAGTTCATCACGATAAGATCTCATTGCACTTAAAAAAAGTATCAGTTTATGCTTGTGATACTTTTCTTGAGTACATAGACCAAAATCTTCAGCCATATAAAAAAAATCTTTTTTATATTCTTGTAAATATTTTTGAGGAAATAGTTGATCGCCTAAAATAAGAAACATTGATTAAAGATATTATTTTCCTGTAGATCCAAAACCTTTTTGATCTCTTGAGGTTTGATCTAAATTATTAACTTCTTTAAAAGAAACTTTTACAACTTCATTAAAAACCAATTGCGCTATTCTATCATTATTTTTGATTAAAAAATCTTCATTTCCATGATTAATTAGTATTACTTTTATTTCACCACGATAATCTGAGTCAATAGTTCCAGGTGAATTTAATACTGTAATCCCGTATTTTAATGATAGACCCGATCTAGGCCTCACTTGACCTTCAATATTTTGAGGTAAACTTAATGCTATTCCAGTGGGAATCAGTTCTCTTTCGTTTGGTTTAATTAAAATATCATTTTCTATAAAAGCAGATAAGTCCATACCAACTGATCCTTCAGTCTGGTACTTAGGAAGATCAAAGCTATTATTGTTTAGCTTTTTAATTAAGACAGTATTTTGTTTCATTTTAGTAATTTAATGAGAGAAGTGATCTACAATTCTCTGAGATAGTTTGTTTGCTACTTCAGATTTAGTCATTTTGGGCCAATTTTCAATACCATGATTAGATAAAAGACATATTTCATTGTGATTTTTTCCAATAACTTTTCCACCTGAAACATCATTAGCAACAATCCAATCAGAACCTTTAGAATTTAGTTTAATAGTTGCATTATCAATTAAATTACTTGTCTCAGCTGCAAATCCAATAACTAATTTTGGTCTTTTAGAATTTCTTGTTCCAATTGATTTAAGAATATCTACATTCTCACTCAGTTCTAAATTTAAAACATTCCCTGTTTTTTTTATTTTTTCACTATTTAATTTCTCAACTCTAAAATCTCCTACCGCCGCTGCACAGATAGCAATATCGGATGGTAAATTATTTTCACATGCAATAAGCATTTCATTCGCTGATCTAACTTTTACAAAATTGCAACCTATAGGAGGTTCTAAATGAGTTGGACCAGAGATTAACGTTGTTTTTGCACCTAACTGTGACAAACGATTAGCAATTGCATAACCTTGTTTTCCTGATGACTCATTAGAAATAAAACGAATTGGGTCAATCATTTCCTGAGTTGGACCTGCTGTAACTATTGCAGATAAATTTTTAAGAGGTTTTGAATAATATGTTTTAATAAAATCTAATGTTTCATCTACAATTTTATTAGTCTCACTTAATCTACCTTCTCCATACTCTCCACAGGCCATAGATCCACTTTCAGGGCCAATAAAATTGATACCATCATTTTTAAGAATTTTAATATTTCGTTGCGTTGACTCATTAAGCCACATTTGAACATTCATTGCAGGTGCAATTATTACAGGTTTGTTAGTTGCTTTTAAAACTGTTGAGGCTAGATCATCTGCTATTCCATGAGTAATTTTTGAAATAATATTTGCTGTTGCTGGTGCAACTAATAAAACATCAGCCATCCTTGCAAGCTGAATATGACCCATTTGATGTTCATCAGTTAAGTTAAATAGATCGGTATAAACTCTATTTTCTGATAAACTTTCTATTGATAGCGGAGTAACAAATTCTGAACCTGACTTCGTAAGAATACATGTTATATCACATCCTTCTTCTCTAAACTTTCTAATTAGATCAAGAGATTTATAGGCTGCAATTCCACCAGTTATAATAAGTAGTATTTTTTTCTTCATCATTATTTTCGAAATATATTTACTTTAATAAATAAATAAAAGACATCTTTTTAAAATTTATTGTTTTATATCAATGCGATAATTCCCAATATTATGATGAATACAACTCCACCTCTAATTAGATAATTTGGACTCGGTACTTTTTCTTTATTCATTTCACTGATTGTATCAATTGCATTTTCAGCTCTTGATAAAAAATCAGGAAGGTCAGGAACTTTTCTTGCTAAAACTTTTAAAGTTTCTTGGGTTTCCTTAAGTCTATTCTTTATACCTAATTCATCTTTTAACCATTCTTCAATTTCAGGCTTTGAAACTTCCCAAAAATTAATATTAGGATCCAAATTTCTTGCAACACCCTCAACAATTATCATTGTCTTTTGAAGAAGTAAAAGTTGAGGTTGCAGTGACATATTAAATTGTTTTGTTATTTCAAATAACTGCACTAATACATTACCCATAGAGATATTTTTTGCTTTTTGATTTATTATCGGCTCTCCAATTGATCGAAGTGCTTGTGAAAAATCTTCAATGGATTCGTTTTTATCTATCAATCCTGCTTCTTTATGAATTTTTGCGATATCATGATAATCTTGTCTAATAAATCCATAAATTATTTCTGCGAGATAACGTCTATTTTGTTTGTCTAATCTCCCCATAATTCCAAAATCTACAGCAATTAAATTACTAGACTCATCAATAAATAAGTTTCCCTGATGAAGGTCTGCATGAAAGTAACCGTCACGAATAGACTGTCTTAAAAATGTAACAATTAAATTTTTTGCTGCTTGTTGTTTATCTATCTGAGTATTGTCAATTTTATCAATAGGTAACCCATCTACTTTTTCAATTGTAAGAACTTTTTGAGACACCTTGTCCCAAAATACACTTGGTACTTTAAAATTTTCATCTCGTTTAGTATTTTCAGACAACTCAGAAGCAGCAGCAGCCTCATATCTTAGGTCAAGCTCAAATTTAATGACTTCTCTTGCTTTCTTTACTATTGAACCAGCTTGCAATCTTTTAAACTCTTGAAAATTCTCTAGAAATTTTGTTAACCATTCAAGCCTTTTCATTTCATCTTCAATAATCTCTTTTATGTTTGGCCTCAATATCTTAACAGCTACTTCAATTTCTTGGCTTTCATTCATAATCTTAGCAAAATGTACTTGAGCGATAGATGCAGCTGCAACTGGTTCACTAAAATTTTTGAATATCTGATCTATGTCTTTTTGAAATTCTTGTTCAATAATCTTAATTGCTTCATCTTTTGAGAATGGTGGAAGACTGTCTCTTAGCAATGCCATATCTTCAGCAACAACATTTCCAATAATATCAGGACGTGTTGATATAAGTTGGCCTAATTTAATAAAAGAGGGGCCAAGTTGATTTAATGCCTGCGCAATTCGAATACCATCAGGAGATTCTTTATATTCATTTGACTTTTTTTTCCCCAATGAAATTAGAAATGTAAAAACATCAAATAGAAATTTAAATTTAATATTTTTCCTAATTAGTTTAAGAATGTTATATTCTTTAAATGTTCTAATAATTTTTATAAAAAAGAAAAAATTAGTTATCATTTTTTTTCCACGCAGAATGAATGGCTACTACCCCATTAAATATATTTCTATATTCAACTTCAGAAAAGTTATTATCTTGAATAATAGATCGAAATGTTTCTTGAGATGGAAATTTTTCAATTGTATCTGTTAGGTATTCATATGGTTTTTCGTCACCAACTACAACTTTCCCGATGACAGGTATTATTTTAGAATACAGAGAATACATTTTAGCTAGATTCACATTTTGAACTTTTGAAAATTCAAGACATAAAAGTCTTCCATTATTTTTGAGAACTCTCCTTGCTTCATGCAACGATTGATTAATATCTGAAAAATTTCTAGCTCCAAATGATACTAGGTATGCATCAAAAGTATTATCTTCGAAAGGAAGGTTCTCTGCATTAGCATTCACCCAACTAATTCTGTCATCGTACTTATATTTTTTTTGCTTTCCATATTTTGTCATATTTATATTTGGGTCACATACTGTAACTAAACCCTCGCCACTAATTCTATTTAAGAATCTTCTAGCGATATCACCTGTTCCTCCCGCTACATCAATTATATTCATACCATAAGAAGGTTTAAGCCAATCTAGAAGACATTCCTTCCAATACCTATGAGCACCTACTGACATGAGATCATTCATCAAGTCATAATTGCTTGCTACCTTATTAAATACTTCACTTGTTTTCATAAAAACTAAATCTAAATCAAATATTCATATTCTTAATAAATAGAAAGTTTAATATATATTTATATGCCTGAATTGCCAGAAGTTGAAACAGTTATAAAAGGTATTAGCTCCAGTATATTGGGCCAAACCATCAATAAATGTGAGTTAAGTTTAAAAAAACTACGATATCCAATAACTAGAAATTTTAAAAAAATTATACTCTCAACAAATGTAATAAGTATCTCAAGAAGAGCTAAGTATATCCTCATTAATCTTAGTAACAATAAAACAATTATCATTCATCTTGGAATGTCAGGACGAATTATTCTCACCTCAAATAATGAAAATTCAAAATTCAAGCATACGCATATGACTTTATATTTTAAAAATAATTTAATAGTTAAGTTTATTGATCCAAGAAGATTTGGTTGCATACTACTTTTTGATACTAAAGCCATAAGTAAAAATAGACTATTTAGTCATTTGGGACCTGAGCCATTAAGCAAACAATTCAATCCAAATTATTTGGAAAGATCATGTCAAAATAAGAGAGCCTCAATTAAGTCTGTTATTATGAACCAATCCATAGTTGTAGGAATAGGAAATATTTATGCTTCTGAATCACTTTTTCGTTCAGGTATCAATCCAAAGAGAATAGCATTTGATATTACACATGACCAATGTGTTCAATTAGTTAAAAATATTAAGTTTGTTTTGAATAGAGCTATTAAACTTGGTGGCTCAAGCATAAATGACTACTCCATGGTTGATGGAATGTTAGGCTACTTCCAAAATGAGCATAAAGTCTATGAAAGAGAGGGTAAAAATTGCTCAAAAAAAACTTGTAATGGACGTATATTAAGAATAGTAATAGCCCAGCGATCAACATATTATTGTTCGCAATGTCAAAAAAATTAATTGTAAGAATATGGCAAATACAAAATCTGCGAAAGCAAAAGTTAGAGAAATTCAGAATAAGACTGAGTTTAATAAATCTATTAAAAATAGATATCGTACCTTTTTAAAAAAAGTTGAACTAAATATAGTAAAAGGTGACAAAAAAGAAGCACAAGCTTCTCTCAAAGCAGCAGAATCAGAAATAATGTCTGCAGTTTCAAAAAATATCATCCATTTGAATACAGCATCTAGAAAAATCTCAAGACTTTCAAATAAGATAAAATCATTAAAATAATTTTTCTATTAGAATCGTACACTTACATCTTCTTATGTAAGTATTTTAAAAAGTACATGCTCTAAATTGATTTATTTTCTATTCATAGATTTAAGATTAAAATTTATTCATAATATTTATCTTTTCTCATTGCGATTCATTTTTTTAAAGGTTAAGTTAAATTCAAATTAAGCACAAAGTCTGTGTTTAATTTTCCAAAAATTTTTTGAATTTACTTTTTTAAAAAAATTGATGGCTTATTATTGCCAAACATAATTTTGTAATAAAAATGTAAAAATTCATTTTTATTTTTGGAATATTTAGATAGAATTTTTATATATTTGAGGGCAGTTAAAATTTATGGCACAAGATCTTAATCAAATCAGCCCCATAGAAATAAATGTAAAAGACCTTTGGCTCTTAGTTCTAAAAAAATTAAATAACGAATTAGGAAATGAGATATTTAACAGCTGGATTAAAAACATAAAAGTTCAATCCATAGATGATGATATTTTATATTTCTCAGTCCCAACAAGATTTATACGTGATTGGATCACATCCCATTATTTAGATAAGATAATTTTTTTCTTGAATGCAGAAAATCCTAATATTAGACGGGTAAAAATATCAATTGATAATATGTTATCTGCTAATCAAGATAATCAAGAAGAAAAAAATACTGAAACTATTAAATATCAGAATCAATCATCTAATTTTAATCAATCTGATGATTGGCCATTGGATGAACGATTTACATTTGATAAATTTATCACTGGTCCCTCAAATGAATTAGCGTTTGCATCTGCTAAGCGAATAGCTCAGTCAGAAAAATTTGATTTCAATCCTCTTTTTTTATATGGAGGTGTGGGTCTAGGTAAAACTCATCTAATGCACTCCATTGCTTGGGAAATTTCAAATAGTAATCCGGGTGCAAAAGTTTTATATCTTTCCGCAGAACGATTTATGTTTCAATTTATTAAATCTTTAAGACAAAAAGATACCATGAGCTTTAAACAGAAGTTTAGATCTGTTGATGTCTTAATTTTAGATGATATACAATTTATGGTTGGAAAAAATTCCACCCAAGAAGAATTTTTTCATACTTTCAATTCTCTTCTTGATTTAAATAAAAAAGTTATTCTCTCTTCTGATAGAGCTCCTAGTGATTTAGATGGTTTTGATGAAAGAATTAAATCAAGATTATCGTGGGGTCTTGTAGCAGATATTTTACCAGCTTCATTTGAACTTCGTTATGAAATCCTTAAAAAGAAATCAGTGGAGCTTCTTAAGACAAACAGCGGCCACCATGTACTTGATGACTCTGTTCTTATTTTTTTAGCAAAGACAATTGTAAGTAATGTTAGAGAACTTGAAGGGGCCCTTAATAAAGTTGTTACATTCTCAAATATTATGAATAAGAAAATTGATGTAGAATTAACTAAGACTGTGCTTAAAGATTTATTAAGATCAAATAATAAAAGAATTACTATTGATGAAATACAAAATAAAGTTTCAAACTATTATAACATCAATACTGAGGATCTTATATCAAGCAGAAGACTAAGATCGTTTGCTAGGCCAAGACAGGTCGCCATGTATCTTGCAAAAAAATTAACATCTAGATCTTTACCTGAAATTGGTAGAAAGTTTGGAGGCAGGGATCACACTACTGTTATTCATGCTGTAAAAAAAATAGATCAACTTAAATCTGAGAATGAAAAATTTGATGAAGATGTCAGTGTGCTTACTCAAATTATCACTTCTTCTTAATAACTTTTAGTCATTCAAATCTTTATCTATTGCTAATTAAATTGTAGAATAGTAATTGTAGTATTCATATGGATTTTAGAGTAAACAGCACCGAACTTCTTAGAGCATTATCTCACATACATGGTATTGTTGAAGTCCGTCACACTCTTCCAATATTATCGAATATTATCATTACAACTCACGATAATTTACTATCATTATCTTCAACCAACCTAGACATTTTCTGTTCTGATGATTTGGAGGCTGAAGTTGGTCAGAATGGTTCTACTTCGGTTTCAGCTGCTACTTTTTATGAAATAGTAAAAAGACTACCAAGTGGATCAGAAATTCATGCATCTTTATCGGAGGAAGACTCAACTTTAGCTTTGAAGTGTGGAAGATCAAAATTTAATCTTACTACGATTTCACCCGATGATTTTCCCAAGATTTCTCATGATGATTTAAATATACAATTTGTCTTAAGTGCAACTGAGCTTAAGAGAATGATAGATAAGACTAAATTTGCAATCTCGAATGAAGAAACTAGATACTACTTAAATGGAGTTTTTCTTCATCAAACTCAAAAAAACTCAATAGATATTTTAAGAGCTGTTGCGACAGATGGACATCGTCTAGCTCAATACGATATTCCTTTACCCCAAGGGGCTAAAGATATGAATGGAATTATCATTCCAAAAAAAATGATTCAAGAATTAAGAAGAGTTTTAGATGATGCAACGGGTGATATCAATATACAACTCAATGAAAATAAAATTAAATTTTCATTTAATAACATGCAGATTATTTCAAAAGTTATCGACGGAACTTTTCCAGACTATACAAAAGTCATACCTCAATCCAATGATAAATCAATAACAACAAATAATGAGGAATTAAAAAAAGCAATAGACAGAGTCTCTGCAGTTGCAATAAATGAAGAAACTAAATCAAAAGCTATAAAATTAATTATTGAGTCAAATAAAATATCTTTAAGTGTTGATTCGTCATCAAGAGGATCAGCAATAGAAGAAATTGATTTAGATTATAATAATGAAAAAGTTGAGATTGGTTTTAACTCAAGATATTTAATTGATATTTGTAATGAGATAGATGGCGATAAGATCAATCTCAAGTTTTTGAACTCTACGTCTCCTGCAATAATCCTAGATAATACAGATGAAAATCTTTTTTTTGTATTAATGCCAATGCGAATTTAAACTTACATGTATTCCAATGGAATAATAAAAAAAATATCAATCCATAATTTTAGATCACACAATAACCTAATTATTGATTCAAATAGCGGTAATGTTGTTTTATTTGGAGAGAATGGAGCAGGTAAAACAAATATTTTGGACGCAATATCTATGTTCTCTCCTGGCAAAGGAATACGAAATTCTAAACATGAAAATATGGTCAATAATGACTCTAGCTCTAAGAAGTTTGAAATTAAAATTTTAATGAAATTTAATCATGGTGATCTTAATTTTCACAAAACTTTTAATGGCGACTCTGGCAAACCACAAATAAATTATTTTATTGATGATGAAAAAGTTAGCTCAAACAATTTATTAGATTATCTAAGAGTAATATGGGTGACACCAGTAATGGAAAAAGTGATGTTACAAAGTCATTCTGAAAAAAGAAAATTTTTTGATAGAATCATTTTTAATATTAATAAGGATCATTTAAAAAATTGTAGGAAATTAGAAAAGCTTTTAAAAGAAAGGATAAACCTTCTTGATCAATATAATTCCGATGGTGAATGGATAACTATTATCGAAGATAAGATCTCAGATGTTTCTTTTGATATTTTAGAAGAAAGAAAAAAAAAAATTGAATTATTAAATAAATATCTTTGTAAAATCAGCGAACCTTTTACCTCTTGTGTAGTCCAACTTTCACATAAACTTCAAAGCGTCTTATTCCAATTATCAAAAAAAGAATTTAAGCAAAAATACTCAGATATTCTAAGGAAAAATAGAGCTATTGATAAAGAGATATCTAGAACATCCCTAAATATTAATAGTGTTGAATTTGATATTTATAAATCAAAAAATCTCAATTTAGAGGCAAAAGACTGCTCAACAGGAGAGCAGAAGTCAATGTTAATTTCTATCATAATCTCTGTCTGTAAAATTATTAAAGATTTAAATCCAAATTTAACTTTAATTGTTCTAATCGATGAGGCCATGGCCCACTTTGATGAAAAGCATAGAGAAAAATTATTTGATGAACTTCTACAACTAAATTCTCAGGTATGGTATACTGGTGTTTCAAAAGAACTTTTCAAGAGTATATCCGAGCAAACTGTTTTCTTTGAAGTAAAAAATAATATATAATGCCTTAATGAATAAAAATGCAAATGCAGCCTATGGTGCTGAATCTATCAAAGTTTTAAAGGGTCTTGATGCAGTTCGAAAAAGACCTGGAATGTATATCGGAGATACTGATGATGGTACAGGTTTGCATCACATGGTATTTGAAGTTGTTGATAATTCAATTGATGAAGCGTTAGCAGGGCATTGTGATGAAATCAATATATGGTTAAACGCAGATGGCTCAGTAACAGTCGAAGATAATGGAAGAGGTATACCAACAGAGATTCATCCAGAAGAGAAAATTTCTGCTGCTGAGGTTATTATGACTCAATTGCATGCAGGAGGTAAATTTGACCAAGACTCCTATAAAGTTTCAGGTGGATTACATGGAGTTGGTGTTTCAGTGGTGAATGCTCTTTCCTCATCCTTAAATCTTAAAATTTTTAGAGACGGTCATAATTATGAAATAAATTTCAATAAGGGTACTGCTGTAGAACCACTTAAAGATATGGGTCAAGTAGATAATAAGCAAGGTACTCAAATAACATTTAAACCTGATAAAGATACTTTTACTAATGTTGAGTTTAGTTCAAAAATTCTTTCTCAAAGGTTTCGTGAAATGGCATTCTTAAATCCATTAATTTCTATTAATTTCTTTGATAGAAGAGAAGCTGATATTAAGGAAAACAAATTTCATTATGAAGGAGGCATTAAGGAATTTGTCAAATTCTTGGATAAATCTAAAAAACCTCTGATAGATGAGCCGGTATTTATTGAGGGTAACAAAAATAATATTGAGTTCTCGTGTGCACTATGGTGGAACGAAAGTTATTATGAGCAAATATTAGCTTTCACAAATAATATAAGACAAAAAGATGGAGGCACTCATCTATCTGGTTTTAGATCTGCAATCACTAGAGTGGTAAACAATTTTTATGAAGACTCAGTAAGTAAAAAAAATCAAGTTTCTACTAGTAGTGACGATATTAGAGAAGGTATCACAAGTGTGTTATCAGTAAAAGTACAGGACCCAAAGTTTTCTTCCCAAACAAAAGATAAACTAGTTTCATCTGAAGTTAGACCTGTGGTGGAAAGCTTGATTAGTGAAAAGCTCACTATCTGGTTTGAGCAAAATCCCCAAGCTGTTAAAATAATATTATTAAAGATACAAAAAGCTGCTGAAGCAAGAGAGGCCGCAAGAAAAGCAAGAGATTTAACACGCAGAAAAAGCTCTCTTGAGGTTAGCAATCTCCCTGGCAAACTTGCTGATTGTCAAGAAAAGGATCCAAAGTTATCTGAAATATTCATAGTAGAGGGAGATTCTGCTGGAGGATCTGCAAAGCAAGGTCGAGATAGAAAATTTCAAGCTATCTTACCTTTGCGAGGCAAAATACTTAATACTTGGAAATCAAGAATCGATAAAATATTAGGATCAACAGAAATTGGAACACTGATTACTGCATTAGGAGTAGGTATTGGTAAAAATGAATTTGATCCATTAAAACTAAGGTATCATAAAGTCGTTATTATGACTGATGCAGATGTAGATGGATCGCATATCCGCACATTACTTTTAACTTTCTTCTTTAAAGAAATGAGAGAGCTTATTCAGAATGGGCATTTATACATTGCAAGACCACCATTGTATAAAATTAAAAAAGGCAAAGAAGAATTATATTTAATGGATGATCAAGAATTAACCCATGCTCTAATAAATTATGGAGTCAAAGGCTATGAATTCCAAACTTCCCAAGGAACTGTTTTTAAAGGCACAGAACTTGAGAATGAACTTAAAAATATTTCAATTGCTGAAAGTATTTTAACAAGAATTCCAGATAGATATGATAAAAAATTTCTTGAACAAATTGCGATTGCTGGATGTTTAGATGTTTCTAAATTTAAAGATAATGATAAAGCTGCTCAGGAGGCAAGTAAATATTTATCTCAGAGAGTAGACATGATTACTCCTGACTACGAAAGAGGTTGGGAAACTAAATTTGAGTATAATAAAGGTTTTACTTTCACTCGAAAGATACGAGGAGTAGATGATGTATCAATTATTGATATGGATTTGATTAAATCTCAAGCAATTGAAACATTATCAAAAAATTATGACTCTCTATATGCAATGTTTCAGTCTCCTGGAAAATTAATTGGGAGTAACGATTATAGTGAAACAATTTATTCACCATCTCAATTATTAGAAATTATAAATGATGAAGGAAAAAAAGGCTTATCACTTCAAAGATATAAGGGGCTAGGGGAAATGAACCCTGAGCAGCTTTGGGAGACTACTTTAGATCCTAATAATAGATCATTATTACAAGTTAAGATTGATGACCAGGTAGGATCCCAACAGATTTTTGAAAATCTAATGGGAGATGATGTTGCCCCTCGTAGAAAATTTATTGAAGAAGGGGCTGCATCAGTTGTTAATCTTGATATTTAATCTAAGCGTAGACGATACATATAATTATCATTCTGTTTGAGCCATTTTTGAGCATCAAGTCTATTTGTAATTAATTTATCAACTAAATTCCAAAAATTTTTACTGTGATTAAATTCTATCAAGTGGCTTAATTCATGAGCAATTATATAATTAAGTACAAATTGAGGACAAAAAATTAATCTCCAATTAATACTTATTTCATTTTTTGAATTACATGATCCCCAATAAGAAAATGAATTAGATATTTTTATTTTAGAAACCTTCACATTCAATTTTCTCGAAAATTCATTAATCGCCATACTTGATGATTTTCTTACTTCATTTTTAATCCATTTTAAAAGAATATCAGAATGTTTCTTTTTTGAGGAAATTTCTAATACATTGTGAGCTAGTCTAATTTTATTAGTTGAAGATGTAATATATTTGATTTTAAGAATATCATCAAAAAATCTAATTTTAGCTCCATTATTTATTTTTATAATTGGTTTAAGCTTTTCAATCTCTCCTGAGATCCATTCTAAATTATCTCGAGCAAATTTAGCACCATCTTCATATTTTATATAATATGGAATTGAAACAAGCCCATTTAAATCTTTTTTATCAAGTGAGAGTTTGTAGCTTTTTGATAATTTATTTTTTTTTACTTTGATATAAATGACCTCTTTTTTGTATGTAAACTCAAATTTTTTTATTAAATTTTTTCGATGCTTTTTTATTAAAGTCATATTAATTAATATAGTTAAATTTTAAATTTTAAAAAGAAGAGAAATCTCTTGAAGCAAGGAAAGCTAAATACACAAGATAATATTACTTTAAAACTAAGAACCCTTATTTTTTTTAATTGGATTGCAATTATTGGTCAATCATTAGCGGTTTTTGTTTCTTACTCAATAATTGAAGTAGATTTTAATTTAGTCGCAACTATATCCTTAATTTTTTTATTGTTATTATTAAATATTTTTTTAACTCTAAGATTTCCAATTACCAAAGCTCTAAATTTTAATGAAATCACTTTCTATTTATTGTTTGACCTCTTGCAGTTGATATCTTTGTTATATTTAACAGGAGGATTAACAAATCCTTTTTGTATCTTAATTTTAGTACCCATAGTTATTTCTTCTACTTATCTTGATTTAAAGAGAACTATTTTGATCTGTACTGCTTCGATTATTTCTTTAAGTATTTTACTTTTTTTTTACATGCCAATAAGTAGTAATTTAATAAATTTTAATAGTGATAGCTTCTCTAGAGAAGAAATCTTTTCAATTTGGGGAGCGTTAATTATTACACTTATTTTTATGTCTGCTTATTGCTATCGAACAGCTAGTGAATCACGAAAAGCAGGTGAGGCTCTTAGAGAAACTCAAATGGCATTGTCAAATGAGGAAAAAGTATCTGCCCTTATGAGTTTAACAGCTGCTGCCGTTCATGAGCTTGGAACTCCATTGTCTACCATTTCTGTGGTATCAAAAGAACTTGTTGGCAATGTTAAAAAGAATGATGTTAATTATGATGATTTACAATTAATTCAAACTCAAGTTAAAAGATGCGCTGATATCTTAAAGAGACTTAGAACTACTAAGTTTGTGAGGGATAGTGATGAGTTTCTAAATGAATTTACTTTTACAAGTTTAATAAATGAGATTTTAGAAGATTATTCGAATGAAAAAATTGAAGTATCAATTAATGCTGATGAAATTTTTTCTGAAAAGAATATTACTTTTTCAAGAGTTCCTGAGGTTATACAGTCTTTATCAAATATTATAGATAATGCATTTAAATATGCGAAAAATAAAATCGTAATCAATTTGAAATATGCAGAAAAGTACATAATTGTTGAGATAATTGACGATGGAAATGGGTTCTCACCAGAAATATACGCATTGCTTGGAGAACCATATGTCCGAAGAAGTATCGATAAAGAAGATAAAGGTTTAGGATTAGGTCTATTTATTTCAAAGAATTTACTCAGTAAATCGTATGGTGATATTGAGTTTTTAAATTATAAGCCCAATGGAGCATGTGTAAGAATATTTTTGAATAAGAAAGAATTAAACATAAAATAATTATATGAATGAAGAAAATTCACTTTTAATTTTAGATGATGACGAAATTTTTTGTAAGAGACTTCAAACAGCAATGAGTCGTAAAGGTTTTAACTCTTATGGAGCTTATTCCATAAGAGAAGCCAAAGACTTACTTAAAGAGTCTATTCCAAAATATGCTGTGATTGACTTAAGGCTGGGGGATGGTAATGGGCTCGAAATTGTATCAATTATTTCAAAACAAAGAAAAGATAGCAAAATTATAATATTGACTGGTTATGGAAATATTCCTACAGCTGTCGCAGCAGTTAAAGAAGGAGCTTGTGATTATTTATCAAAACCTGCTGATGCAGATGATATTGAGGCTGCTTTACGTTCACCATATGAGAAAATTCCTGATCCTCCAGCAAATCCTATGTCGGCAGATCGTGTAAAATGGGAACACATTCTTAGAGTGTATGAACAATGCAATCGGAATGTTTCAGAGACTGCTCGAAGGCTTAAAATGCATAGAAGGACTTTGCAGAGAATTCTTCAAAAAAAATCTCCAAGATAAGGCAGATTATGCTGATTTTTTTAATTGGTTGATTTCACTTAAAGTATTGACACCCTGATCAGCAATTTCTTGGCCAGCAACAGTATCATTCTCAGAATCAAGCTCATCCATGTTAACGAATTCAGCATATGTTGCTTTTGTTCTATCAGTAATGATATGAGCCTTTAGTAAGGTTTTTACTAAAACTCTAAATATATTATTTTGATTTTTCATCTCATCTTTAATTACTTCACCTTGGTCAATATACTTGTGAAACTCTTGATCAACCCATTTGTAATCAAGACCAACACACGAATAAACATGTTTTTTTTCTGTTGGGTTGACTAAGTTAAATAGAAGCTCAACAAATATTTTTTCAGCCCAATCTTCTACTTTTATGTGTTCTTTTTCCGAGAGCTTAGGTATTGTTCTGTCAGCCCATATTTTACCAAACTTATGATGGAAAGCTTCGTCACTCATAGTGTACTTTAATAGAGTTTTCAGTACTGGATCGTTTGTATTTTCATAAGCCATGGCGAAAGCTCCCATTGCTAAACCTTCAATCATCATTTGCATACCAACAATCTTTTTATAAACAACATCAGATGAAACTATGTCATTAGCAACTCTACCTAGTGTAGGACCAACCTTATAAGGTGATCCCCATCTGGCTTGAATATATCTTGTAAAGCCGGCAACATGTCTTGCTTCTTCTCTAGTTTGATTAGCTGCATATTCTTGTGCGCCTGGATCTCGAAGAACATGACAAAGACTAGCACTTAAAGATAAAGCTGCTTGTTCCCCATGAAGTATTTGAGATAATACAAATCGAAAACTTTCATTATTAAGTTTGACCAATTGTTTTGTAGTTAATTTCTCTCTTATGCTTGGTATTTGTAATTCAATACCAAATGGTCCATCTGGATCTACGATATTTTGATTCTCAACATCAAATGGAATATCAAAATCTATATATTTTTTATCATTTGGATCCCAAAAATGTTTATGTGTAGCACTAATAATTTTATCAAAAGCATTTGATCGATCACTGTAACGATCTTCATCCATCATTGGTATAAAGTGTTTTGGATTTGCTGCATTATATGCAGGATCTTTAGTAAGTGAATTTTTTCCAGAGTTTGATGTCTGCCACTTTTCTTGAACTTTATATACTTTGTCTTTTGCAATTATTTTTGCAATTTGTATTTTCTGAGATAATTCAACCATATGCGAAATTTAATTCATTTGATTTGATATGTAAACAAAATGTACTATGTGAGATTATATATATCAATGCGACAAACCGTCAAATTTAAATATTATAAAAATATCATATTAATCAATATCTTAATAAATACTAATGATAGATTTTAATTTAAAAAGATATTATTTTTTGTGTACTTTATTATGTTTTTCCAATAATTTACATTCGATCCGAAGATGCTCTCAATTTAGGTAACTATCCATTTTATGATGCAAAAAATTGAAGATTTTGTTTTTAAATTTAAGCTATCAATCTTAGGCATATTTGTCTTGCTAACAGTTGTGATGGGTTATTTTGCCCTTCAAATTAAAATGGATGCTGGTTTTATTAAACAGTTGCCAACAAACCATGAGTTTATTCATACCTACTTTCAGTATCAAGATGCACTAAGTGGCACTAATAATATTACAATCTCTCTAAGAACAACAGATGGAGAGATATTTGAAAAAGATTATTTATCTAAGCTATATGAGCTATCTGAAACGTTAAGGTATCTTCCAGGAGTTAATCAATCAAGCATGAAGTCTTTATGGACTTCAAATACAAGAGTAATGAGAGTTACTGAAGAAGGCTTTGAGGCAACTACGGTCATACCCGGTAATATTACTCCTCAAGAACTAACGGATAGTGAAATAAAAAATATTAGAGATAGAGTATTAACAGGTGGGCATGTTGGAAGCTTAGTTGCAAATGATTTCTCAGCTTCTTTAGTAAGAGTTGAACTTACTGAATTTGATCCTCGCACTGGAGAAAAATTAGATTATCTTCAATTAGGTCGAGAGATTGAGGCTATTCGAGATGAATTTGAGGTTGGTAAATACAAAGTAGAAATCACTGGATTTGCAAAAATGATCTCAGATATAGCAAGTGAAGCATATAATGTTGTTATATTTTTTGCTCTTGCTTTTGTATTAACTGTATTAGCCGTTTACTGGTATTCAAGATCATGGACCTTAACTTTCTTACCTCTCGTTTGTTCTTTAACTTCTTTAATTTGGCAATTTGGAATGTTAAAAGTTCTGGGATTTGGTTTAGATCCACTCGCTATCCTTGTCCCTTTCTTAGTTTTTGCTATTGGTGTTTCTCACGGGATACAGCAAGTCAACCAGATCTCTAAGGAAGTAATAGATGGACGTTCTGCTGAATATGCTGCAAGAGCAAGTTTCTCAAGACTACTTGTACCTGGGAGTATGGCTCTAATAACAGACCTTGTTGGATTTGGTACATTGATCTTATTACCAATTGGGATGATTCAGGAATTAGGCATTACAGCATCAATTGGTGTTGCTTTTAAAATTATAACAAACTTAGTAATGCTTCCATTGGCTGCATCCTATGCAAGATATAATGATAATTTTGTTAAATCTGCATCATCAGCTATTGCATACAGAAGAAAAAGGGTTGCAGTTTTTGGAAAGTTAGCAAAACCTCGAGCAGCAGCAATCACTTTAACGATAAGTGCTGTTTTGTTTGCTGGAGCAATATTTATGGCCTCAGATAGGCATGTAGGCGACTTACATTCTGGAGCACCGGAGTTAAGGCCAGAGGCTCGATACAATCAAGATATTGGTGAAATTACTAAGAGATATAATGTTACAACAGATGTTCTCGTCGTAATCTTTGAGAGTTTAGCCCAATCCCAGGGAGTTCCACCGTGTCGCTCTATAGATATGATGAGTGCTCAAGATAATTTTCATTGGTATGCAGAAAATATCGATGGAGTTGTTTCGGTTATTTCCCTCTCCAGTATAGCTAAACGCGGAATGAGTGGATATGCTGAGGGTAATTTAAAATGGAGCTATTTACCAAGAAATGATCGAGCATTATCATTTGCTTCAAGCGTAGTTGGTCCAGAGTCAGGCTTAATGAATGAAAATTGTTCTATTATGCCAATATATATTTTTACTGAGGATCACAAAGCAACAACAATTTCCCACATAATAGAAGAAATAGAAAATTATAAATTAAAATTTATAAACTCTGACTCAACTTTTACGATGAAATCATTTTTTAAGAGACCAGCAGAGGGTACTGATTTTATTTCTGATGCTCAAGTAGTAAGTGGATCATTTTTTGCAGGTACGATCGAAGATTGGAATATTACTCAGCATAAATATTTTAATACTGATGAATGGGTCCTATTTGGTCATGAAAATAATTTTAATGTTAGAGACTTATGGAATATTAAACTATTAAATTATTTAAGAGATATAGATCAATATGATGAAAAACTAGAACCTGCTGTGAGAGAGATCCGAAAAGCAGATACAGCAATAAAAAAATTCTTTAATGAAAATGAAGATATTCCTGCAATTGTTTATGATATGGATGAAATAAACTATCGTTTAGCAAGTGGCACGGTTGGAATTCAACATGCTACAAATGAAATTATTGAAGAGTCAGAGCTTCCAATGATGTTGATTGTATATGCCGTGATTTTTCTTTTAGTATTCGGTACATACATGGATTGGAGGGCGACAATCTGTTGTACTGTTCCACTTACATTTGCAACAATGTTAGGATATGCATTTATGGATATAATGCAAATCGGATTAAAGGTTTCAACTTTACCAGTTATGGTTCTTGCTGTGGGTATTGGTGTTGATTATGCTTTTTACATTTATAATAGGCTACAAACATATTTAAAAGAAGGTATGGAAATATCTGAAGCGTTTGAGCAAACTTTTGCCAATACTGGCGCTGCAGTAGTCTTCACTGCTTTAACACTTGCAATCGGAGTATCTACTTGGTCATTCTCAGCACTTAAGTTTCAGGCTGATATGGGCATGCTCTTAACATTTATGTTTTTAATTAATATGGTTTGCGCCATGACAACACTACCTGCTTTAGCGGTTGTATTAGATAAAGTTTTTCCACGAAAAAATGATAGTATATTTAAGTTTGTAGGTGGCCAAACAGGCGTAGCTTATTTAATAACAATATCTTTGGTCATTGTAGCTTTATTTTTGATTTAACTATTCATTAACAAGCTTTATAAATATTTCCTCTAAGTTATTTTCTTCAATTTTTATGTCCTTAATGTTTATTTTAAGTTTAACTAATCTTGTAAGAACTTCTTGGTGACTAATAATACTTGGATCATATTCGATGGCTATATGGCCGTCGTTATTTGAGAATGAGATGTCTAAATCATCGAAGATATCGTCTTTGATTGTCGTTGAATTACCATGTTCAATGATTATTTTCTTAAAATTCATCTTTGATTTAATATTTTTTGTTTTATCTGCAATTAGGAGTTTGCCCTTATTAATAATAGCTATCTCATCACATAAATTTTCAGCTTCATGTAAATAATGCGTTGTTATAATTATCGTTTTACCCTGAGCTTTTAGTGACTTTATATTTTCCCATAAGGTCTGCCGCAATTCTACGTCTACACCTGCAGTTGGCTCATCAAGTACAAGTATTTCTGGATCATGAACCATTGCTTTTGCAATGAGGAGTCGTCTTTTCATTCCCCCAGAGAGTGTTCTAGCATAGGCATCAGATTTATCTTCCAGTGCTAATAGACTAAGGATTTTTTTTGTTTGCCTCTTTTCTTTTGGCACTCCGTAGAGCCCTGCTTGAAGCTCCAATAATTCATAAGGAGTGAAAAAGGGGTCCATATTTAATTCTTGAGGAACTATTCCAATACGGGGTTTGATTTCATAAAGTTCTTTTGAATAATCTTTTCCAAAAATGTTAATAGTACCTGAAGTTTTGTAAACTAGATCAGCCAAAATATTAATAAGAGTTGATTTACCAGCTCCATTAGGTCCCAATAGTCCAAATATTATTCCTGACTTTATTTCGAGAGAAATATTATCTAAAGAGTACTTTTTTTGATTTTTATAAATCTTTGATAAATTATTAATTTTTATTGCAATGTTTTCTTTCATAACTATTTTGTACAAACAATAGTTTTTATTCTAATTTCTTGTATCATATAAACTTATGAGCTCACCAGATAAAAAAAATTATCATTCTCAAGTTTCTGAAACTGTTAAAAGTAAAAAAGTCAGTTGTAATGGCGGCGGTGGAGCTCTAGGACATCCAAAAATATATCTTGATATGGGAAAAGAAAATCAAATTATCTGTCCTTACTGTAGTAAAATTTTTATTCTAGAACTTTAGTTTATGACTAAAAAAAACCATCTATTTTTAATTGATGGCTCTGGATATATTTTTAGAGCTTACTATGCTCTGCCTCCTTTATATCGAAAAAGTGATGGACTTCCAACAGGAGCAGTTAATGGTTTTTGTAATATGATTTATAAATTAGTTGAAGATACAAATCGTGATGTGAAACCATCACACATAGCTGTTATATTTGATAGTGCAAGAAAGACATTTAGAAATGATATTTATAAAGATTATAAAGCAAATCGAGGAGAGCCACCTGAAGATTTAATTCCTCAGTTTCAAATAATCAAAGACTCTGTAAAAGCTTTTGGTATTCAATCTATTGAATTACCTGGATTTGAGGCTGATGATATTATTGCTACATATGCACGTATTGGAAATGAAATGGGATGGAAAGTTTCAATTGTTTCTTCAGATAAAGACCTTATGCAAATTGTAGACAGTAATATTTCACTTATTGATACAATGAAAAATAAATCAATTGGACCAAATGAAGTAATAGAAAAATTTGGAGTGGACCCGACAAAAGTTATAGATGTTCAGGCTTTGGCAGGTGATAGCTCAGATAATGTTCCAGGGGCACCCGGTATAGGGATTAAAACAGCAGCAACATTAATTAATGAATTTGGAAATCTAGAAAATTTACTTAAAAACTGTCATCAAATAAAGCAGAATAAACGAAGAGAGACATTGGAGAATTTCCAAGAACAAATTTTAATAAGTAAGAAGTTAGTTACGCTTAAAAATGATGTAATTGATATTCCCTCTATTGACCAACTTAAAAGTACTGAAGCCAATATAAACGAACTAATTCCATTTTTATCTGATTTAGAGTTAAATAAATTAGCTGACAGAATAAAGAAAAAGAATCCTAACGTTGATATTTCAGCTATTAGAAATGAAAATAAGGTATCAATTTCAAATTTTGAAAAAAAACCAGATATCAAGAAAAATATTGATCAAACCAACCATCAAAAAACAAATTATTCAATTATAAATGATGAAAATAAACTTGAAGAAATTATAAATCAAATTTCTAGACAAGATATGTTTGTATTTGATGTTGAAACAGACTCATTGGATATACAAAAAGCAAAATTAGTTGGAATTTCTGTTTGTTTTAATTTAGAAAATTCTTTTTATATTCCAATTGGTCATCAAGAGGATACAAAACAGTTAGGAATTAGTCAGATTAAAAAAAAACTATCTCCACTTTTTAAATCAGAATCAATCATTAAGGTTGGGCATAATATCAAATATGATATTGCTATTCTTCAAAAGTATGAAATTCATGTAAATAGCATTGATGATACAATGTTAATGTCTCTAGTATGTGATGCTGGAATAAATCGTCATAATATGGACGATCTGGCAAAGATTCACCTCAATCGTGAAACAATAAAATTTAAAGATGTAGTTGGTTCAGGTAAATCTCAATTAACATTTGATCAAGTTAAAATTTCTGAAGCAATAAATTATGCTGCCGAAGACTCAGAAATTACATTTAGACTTTATAAATTGTTCAAGAAAAGAATACTCAATGAGAGAAACGCGTCTGTTTATTATGAAATTGAAAGGTCTCTAATAAATTCTATTTTAAAAATGGAAACAAATGGCATGAAAGTTGATAATAATTACCTGAAAAATTTATCTAACGAATTTGAGCTCAGAATTAAAAATGTTGAAAAAAAGATTTTTAAGTTAGCAGGTAAAGAATTTAATATTGGATCTCCTAAACAGTTAGCAGAAATTTTGTTTGATTTTCTAAAATTAAATCCTCCCAAAAAAACAAAATCTGGTGAAAGATCGACTGGCATTGAAGTTCTGGAAGACCTTGCATATGAAGGAAATAAGATTGCGGAACATATCATTGACTGGAGGCAAATTTCAAAATTAAGAAGTACCTACACTGAAGCTCTTCAAGGCCATATTTCTCAAGAAACAGGTAGGATTCATACTTCTTTTTCAATGGCGTCAACAACCACTGGGAGACTAGCTTCATCAGATCCTAATCTTCAAAATATACCCATTAGAACTGACGAAGGTAGATCAATTCGTAAAGCCTTTATTGCCGAAAAAAATAAAACAATATTTTCTGCTGACTATAGTCAAATTGAATTAAGAGTTCTTGCACACATAGCTAATGTTGACCAACTCAAAGAAGCTTTTAATAATAATGATGACATTCATAAGATGACCGCCTCAGAAATATTTAATATTAAAATGAAAGATGTCACTAGTGATCTGAGGAGACAGGCTAAAGCGGTGAATTTTGGAATTATATATGGAATTTCTGCATATGGATTAGCTAAACAACTCAGTATATCTAATTTCGAGGCGTCAGATTTTATAAAAAAATATTTTAATAAATTTAGTGGAATAAAAGATTTTATGGAGAACACTAAAGAGTTATGCCGTCAAAACGGTTATGTTGAGACATTATGTGGACGAAAATGTTTTTTCCCGCGAATAAAAGATAAAAATTTTGCTTTACGGTCTTTTCAAGAAAGAGCTGCGATAAATGCACCAATTCAAGGAACTGCAGCAGATATAATTAAATATGCTATGATAAAAATAGATAAAAAGTTGAATAATGATGAAGATTGCAAAATGATTTTACAAGTACACGATGAATTAATTTTTGAAATTCAAAAGAGTAAAATTGAAAAATTTTCTAAATTAATAATAAATGAAATGCAAAATGCCTTAGAGCCTCATACTAAATTAAGTATACCTTTGATAGTTGATAGTAACTCTGGTAAAAATTGGAATGAGGCGCATTAATGAGTGAAGTAATAGTTTTAGTTACAGGTGGTTTTGATCCGATTCATAGTGGTCATATTTTATATTTGAAAGACGCAAAAAAACTTGGTGATAAATTGATCGTAGGAGTTAATTCTGATCAATGGCTGATTAATAAAAAAGGAAGCCCCTTTATGCCTATAGATGAAAGAATGAATATAATTTCAAATTTATCAGTAGTTGATGAAGCGATTGAATTTGAAGATGATGAATTTAATTCCGCAAGCAATGCAATCACCAAAGTTCTTCAAAAATATCCTAATCATAAGATAATATTTGCAAATGGTGGAGATCGAAATGATGAAAATATTCCGGAGATGGATAAATTTAATGATCATCATAACGTAAGCTTTGAGTTTGGAGTAGGTGGAGATTATAAAAAAAATTCATCAAGTTGGATTCTTAAAAATTGGAATGGTACAAAAGAGATTAGACCATGGGGCTGGTATCGGGTTATTGATGACTCTGATGACCACAAAGTGAAGGAAATACAGGTGAACCCAAAATCAAGATTAAGTCTACAATCACATAGCAAAAGATCTGAAGTCTGGACTGTTATTAACGGTGAAGCATTTGTTACAATAAATGACAAATCATTCTTATTGAAATTGAATGAGTCAATATTCATACCTGTTGAGTCTCAGCATCGACTTGAAAATAAAACTGATAAATCTCTAAATATAATTGAAATACAAACAGGAACTTATTTTGGAGAAGATGATATTAGAAGGTATGAAGATGATTATAATAGATCATAGTTCATGAAAGTATTATCTTCAAAATTTTATCTCTCCGTATTTCTATTTTTAAATATTATTAATTTCGTAGATAGGAATATACTTTTTGCTTTTGGTGATACGATTAAAACTGAATTCAGCTTATCAAATACACAGTGGGGATTACTCACTGGATTAGTTTTTTTGTTTTCTTATTCAGTTGCATCAGTTTTTATAGGTGTATTAGGAGATCGATTTAGTCGCACTAAGATAATTGGTATAGGGATTATTTTTTGGAGTGCCATGACTTCATTAACTGGTCTCGCAAAGAACATATCTACATTATTTATATCAAGAGCATTAATAGGAGTTGGTGAGTCATCCTTATCTCCTAATGCAATGTCCATGCTTAGCGACGTTTTTCCTCAAGAAAGAAGGGGCTTAGCAACAGCTATATATTATTTAGGTATACCTCTAGGAGTTGGTTTCGGTTTTCTTATTGCTAGCGTGCTTGGCCCTATTCTGGGTTGGAGAACTATTTTTATTTCTCTTGGAGTTATTGGTATCGTAATAGGAGTATTGATTTATTTTATGACTGAGCCAGCAAGAGGCTCATTTGATAAAAAGAATAGTCAAAGTTTAGAACAACAAAAAATTAGTGAAATAGTAAAGCTTGCTTTTAAATCGATAACTAATTCTAGATCACTCTGGCTTATTATGTTAGGGGGTGTCATAGGCCATATACCTCTTGGCGTTGGTGGCTTTGATACGGTTTGGGCTGTTCAAGAAAGGGGATTTAAAGAGGAAGAATATACTGCGATATTTGGGCTCTTTTTTGTTGTCGGGGGTTCAATGGGTGCAATTTTTGGAGGCCTTGTCGGAGACTACTTTGCAAAGCGATATAAGGCTGGTGCAATGTTAGCGTTAGTTATTATTTATTCATTTTTAATACCTGCAAGTATTTATTATAGATTTGCTTCACCTGATGGAATTTATTTCTACATCGCACTTTTCCTAATAACATTTCAAGTAACAGTATTTTATGGTCCAACGTTTGCAGCAGTTCAATCTTTGTCTCCATATAAAGTTAGAACTTCAATACTTGCAATTTGGATACTAGGTGTAAATATTGTAGGTATGGGAATTGGAAGTTTTTTTACAGGATATCTCTCAGACACACTCTTTTCAAATTTTGAATACCCTTTATCTTGGTCTACTTCTTTAATGGCAGCATTTACCTTTCTTTCATTGATTTGTTATCATCTCTCTAGAAAAACTTATGATGAAGATATAAAAAAAGCTCAATTAATTTAGATGCTAATCGGCCCCGAAGATTTAACATTTTCATCAACATCATTTTCAAATTGGGTAAAATTATCAATAAACATTGAGACTAACTTTTTTGCTTGCGTATCATAAGAGCTTGGATCTTCCCAAGAATTTTTTGGATCAAGAATTTTAGAATCTACATTATTTACATTAAGAGGGACTAAAAAACCAAAATTTTCATCTTTTCTCATTTCAGCATCCGCTAACTCACCTGATAGTGCTGCATTCAAGAGAGTTCTTGTATCTTTTATGCTAATTCTTTTTCCAACGCCATAAACTCCACCGATCCAACCCGTATTAACTAGCCAACAGTTTACATTGTGCTCTGAGATTTTGTTTTTCAGAAGGTCCCCATATTCAATGGGATTTCTTGGCATGAATGGACTTCCAAAACAAGTCGAGAAGGTTGCCTGAGGTTCTTTGCCTAAGCCCATCTCAGTTCCAGCGACTTTAGCCGTATATCCTGATAAAAAGTGATACATAGCTTGAGAAGGTGAGAGTTTTGATATCGGAGGCAAAACTCCAAATGCATCAGCGGTTAACATAATTATGTTTGTTGGATGATTTGTTTTGCCACTTAGAGTTACATTTGGAATAAATTCTAATGGGTACGCCCCACGAGTATTTTCTGTTATAGAATTATCATCCAAATCTAGAGTGCCATCTGAATTAAGAATTGCATTTTCAATTACAGTTTGTTTCATTTGTGTTGTAGCATATATTTCTGGCTCGGCTTCTTCCGAAAGTCTTATAAGTTTGGCATAGCATCCACCTTCAAAATTAAAAAGACCATCGTCTGACCAGCCATGTTCGTCATCACCCAAAAGTGATCGATTTGGATCAGCACTTAATGTAGTTTTTCCGGTTCCTGACAGACCAAAAAAAATAGATGAATCTCCATCTGGGCCAGTATTAACTGAGCAATGCATTGGCATAATATTTTTTTCAGGTAGAAAAAAGTTTAAAAGAGTGAAGACAGATTTTTTTGTTTCACCTGCATATTCAGTGCCACAGATTAAAATTAATTTTTTTTCTAAATTAACTACAATTGCTGTCTCACTATTTGTTCCATGTATTTTTGGGTCCATCTTGAGATGAGGGAAATTAACAATTGTAAATTCACTTTTATAATTTTGTAGCTCAGCTTCTGTTGGCCTTACCAATAAATGTCTTGCGAATAATCCATGCCATGCAAATTCAGTCATTATAGTGACTGGTAGTGAATTTTTTCTATCGGCACCCCCGAATAGATCGTGAATATAGATTTTTTTATTTTTTGAATATTCTATGAAACTATGTAAGATTTTGTCGAAGTTTTCACTAGATATTTCAACATTAGTTTTTCCAAAGTGTATATTTGCTCCATGCACTTTATCTCGAACAAAAAATTTATCGTTAGCTGATCGACCAGTTTTATTACCAGTCTTAACTACTAGCGCTCCATGTTTTGATAGCTCCCCTTCACTATTTTCTATAGCTATATTGTAAAGCTTTTCAGATGTGAGATTTCTATGGATCTCTGATGCATTACTAATAAATGCTGAATTTAAGCTATTTTCCATAATCCTAAAAATTGTGTTTGCCAATTAAACATATTTCACAATTTATGTTAAGTTTAAAATTTAATAATTAGTGGGGATAAATATTCATAGTAGTCAGCCATGATAATGACACAAATAATATTTAAATTTAAGAAATGAAGCCTACTATAGCATTAGTTGATGATGATCGAAATATTCTCGTATCTCTAGAAGAGATTCTTAAAAAAGAAGATTTTTTAATTCAGAGCTATTCAGATGGCATTTCTGCTTTAAAAGGAATGTACAGGATGCCGCCAGATATTGCTGTGATTGATATTAAGATGCCAAAAATGGATGGTTATGAACTTTTTCGTAAGATAAGAGAAAAGTTAAAAATTCCAGTAATTTTTTTAACTTCAAAAGATAAGGAAGTAGATCGCTTGAAAGGTTTAATGCAAGGAGCAGATAATTATGTCACTAAAGGAGGAAATTTTTCAAAACAAATATTAGTTGAGACGATTAAAAATACTTTAAATCGTATTAAGCTTGAAACTGATCAACAGAATAGCAATGATATAATTGTTTATAAAAACTTAAGAATGGACTGTTCAAAACAAGAATGTGAATGGAAAAATAAACCTTTACTTGATCCATTAACAACAACTGAATTTAAAATAATAAAAGAATTAGTTATTAAACCGGGTATTGTTAAAACTAGAGATCGTCTAATGGATATTGCTTATAAAGATGATTTATATGTTGATGATCGCACTATAGATAGTCATGTGAAGAGAATAAGGAAAAAATTCAAGAAAATAGATCCAGAATTTCAATCTATAAACACTTTATATGGATCAGGATATCAATGGAAATAAATATAATTTTCATTAATATTATTTGTCTTGAACAGCTTATTTAGAAAATTTTTATTTTATAATGTATTAGGATTTATAATCCTAGGAATCATATCTATAGTTGTAATAATTTTATCTAACAATTATCAACTAAATAAACGTCTTTCCCTTATTCAAACTCAAACGCTTATTTCTTATAATTATATCAATTCAACTAATTTTTCAAAAAACAATGTAACCGATTTATCTCTATCTGAACTTTATGCAAGTCTTGAATTAAAAAATTTATCAATCTTAATAATAGATAGAGATAAAAATATACTATTTGATAATAAAGGATATGACTTAGAAACGGAGTCTTTTCTTTCTGAAGAATTAATTTCAATTGAGACTATAGAGGGTACTCTTCAAAAAAGTTTAGAAAATGATAATTCAAATATCAAAAGAAACTTTTTTAGTAATACAAAGTTCAATAATTCTTTTAAAAAATCATTAGATGGTGAGAAACAGAAATTTTCCATTAATTTTGTAAATGATCAATTACTACTATTTTCCATATTTCCTTTTATGTCTTTCGATGAGAGTTTATTTATTGTTGCTTATGAGGATAACTCTGAAATAAATGAAATAAATAAACAAATAAGAATAAATATATTTCTAAGTTTTTTAGCAATTATTTTATCTTTGATGATTTTCTCTTTTTTCCTCAATTTTGTTATTTTAAGACCCATAAAAATATTAGCTCTCTCTGCTGCGAATATTGAAAAGAATTTAAAATCAAAACCAAAAATTGATGAATTAGGAAAAAGAGACGATGAAATAGGAGACTTATCAAAAACTCTGAACGAAATGTTAGAAAATTTATATGAGAAAATAAATGATGCGGAGAAGTATTCTGCAGATTTAATGCATGAAATAAGAAATCCATTGGCATCGATTAAAATGGCAAGTGAAGTTATTTTTGATAAAACTCCTAAAGATTACCAAAAGTTTATCGAAATGATTGAAGCGGATATATTGAGAATAGAAAATATTATTACTGACTATTCTGCTATGATCAAAGATGAGGTGAGATTATCTACAACTGAAGCCAAAGTATTTAATATTGAAGATTTAATTATTGAAATAGTTCATGAGTATGAAAAGCTTAATAAGACTAATATTGAATTCATATTTATTAACGACAATAGTACAAAAGATAATTTTAACATTAGGGGTCAAATATCTTTTTTACGACAAGCTATTCAAAATATTGTTGATAATGCAGTTTCATTCTCAAAATATGGAGATAAAATTATAATAAATTTATCGTCAACAAGTAATTATACCAGTTTATCAATTTCAGATAATGGACCTGGAATTAAAGAGCCAATTTTTGAGAAAATTTTTGAACGTTTTTATTCCTTAAGAGATGAAATAGATGCTACGAAAAGTCATTCAGGTCTAGGTTTAAATATTGCCAAACAGATTATCGATGCTCATCAAGGCTATATTTCTGCCAATAATATTGAAGATAATAGTGGAATAATAGGTGCAAGATTTATCATTAATTTACCTATTGCCAAATGAACCATAACTGCTAAATAAAATATACAATTTAAATTGAGAGATACACATGACTGATACCAATGATTATAAAGTTGCCGATATAGAACTTGCAGAGTTTGGCAGAAAAGAAATTTCACTAGCTGAAACAGAAATGCCTGGCTTAATGGCCTTGAGGAGTGAATATGGAAATGAAAAACCTCTAAAGGGTGCTAGAATTGTTGGTTGTCTTCATATGACAATACAAACAGCTGTCCTTATTGAGACATTGGTTGAATTAGGTGCGGACGTAAGATGGTCATCATGTAATATTTTCTCTACTCAAGATCATGCAGCTGCTGCAGTAGCAAAAGCTGGTGTACCAGTATTTGCCTGGAAAGGTGAAACAGAAGAAGAATATTGGTGGTGTGTAAGACAAACTATTGAAGGTAAAGATGGATGGACCCCAAATATGATTCTTGATGATGGTGGAGATTTAACTGCATTAATGCACAATGAATATAAAGAATTACTTCAAGACGTAAAAGGTTTATCAGAAGAGACAACTACAGGAGTACTGGCGCTTAAAAAAATGGAGAACGATGGAACTCTTCTAGTGCCTGCGATTAATGTTAATGATTCTGTTACCAAATCTAAATTTGATAATCTTTATGGATGTAGAGAAAGCCTAGTTGACAGTATTAGAAGAGCAACAGATGTTATGATGTCAGGTAAGGTAGCAATCGTTGCAGGCTTTGGTGATGTTGGCAAAGGAAGCGCCGCTTCATTACGTCAAAGTGGAGCTCGTGTTTTGGTTACTGAAACTGACCCTATCTGTGCTTTGCAAGCCGCAATGGAAGGTTATGAAGTTGTTCTTATGGATGAAATGATTAAAGAGGCTGATATTGTTGTAACTGCAACTGGAAATAAAGACATAGTTACAGCAGATCATGTCAGAGATATGAAAGATAGAGCAATACTTTGTAATATAGGTCATTTTGATAATGAAATCCAAGTTGACGCTTTAAAAAATTATAAATGGGACGAAATAAAACCACAAGTTCACGAAATTACTCTTCCTGATGGAAAAAGAATCATTCTTTTAGCTGAAGGTCGCCTTGTAAATCTTGGATGCGCAACTGGTCACCCAAGTTTTGTAATGAGTGCTTCATTTACAAATCAAGTTACAGCTCAAATGGAGCTATGGAATCACTCAGAAAATTATGAGAAAAAACTGTATGTTCTTCCGAAACATCTTGATGAAAAAGTTGCAAGGCTACATTTAGAAAAAGTTGGTGCCAAGTTAACTAAACTTTCAAAAGATCAGGCTGACTATATTAGTGTAACACCAGAGGGTCCATATAAGCCTGAAGCATATAGATACTAATCTACAAATTAGTGCTATCATTTTATAATGATCGTCTCTAACGAGAAAGAAACACGAGATATAGCAAATAAAATTTCTAGTAGTATTAAAGGAACGAACCTGGTTCTTTGTCTTAATGGTGATTTAGGATCAGGTAAAACAACATTTACAAGGTATTTAATTAGATCTCTTCAAAGCAATAGATTAGCCAATGAAATTCCAAGCCCAACATTTACCCTTCTTCAGATTTATGATTATAAGTCAGGTCAGATCTATCATTATGACTTTTATCGCCTAGACAAAATAGAAGAACTTTTTGAATTAAATTTCTCAGAGTCATTAAGAAATAATATCTGCATAATTGAGTGGTCGAATAAATTTAAGAAGGCTCTTCCAGAAAATAGAATAGAAATAGATTTTGAAATAATTTCAAATAATTCTCGTAAGCTTAAATTTAATTTTTTAGGCAAATGTAAAAAAGATATCTTTAAATGGCTATAGATGAAAATACCATAAGATCCTTGTTAATCAGAAATAAAATTTCTAATTATAAATTAGAACAAATCAGATCAGATGCATCTTTCAGAGAATATTACAGAGTTTTAGACAAAAATCTTTTAATTATGTATGCGCCAAAAGATAAAGGTGAGTCCTTGGTTAATTTCGAAAAGATCAATAAAGTTTTATCTTCAATTAATCTTAGTGTGTCAAAAATCTACGATGCTGATTATCAAAATGACTTGTTACTAATAGAAGATTTTGGAAATGATATTTTTTCAACAAAATTAAATCATAGTAATGAAAAAGATCTCTATGAAAAAGCCATCAATTTACTATCAATTATTCACAATAACTCAGATTTAGAAGTTCATAATTTAAAAAAATATAATTTTGAAATTTTATTGAATGAGTCTCAATTATTTATTGAATGGTACTTAGAAAAGCATCTTAAGTTAAATTTAAATAACTCTGAAAAAAGCGAATTTCAAAATATCCTTGAAAGACAATTTAACTCCCTAACATTAAAACAGAACAGTCTTGTACTAAGAGATTTTCATGTAGATAATTTAATATATTTAGATGATAGAGATGGCATTAATCAACTAGGTTTGATTGACTATCAAGATGCTCTAGTTGGTTCAAGTGTATATGATTTTACCTCTTTAATTGAGGATGTTAGGCATCCAATTCAGGATGATCTAAAAAATTCATTAGTAGAAACGTTTAGTAAATTAATATCTGTAGATCAGAATGAGTTGAAAAGAGGAATCAGTTTTTATTCAATACAGAGGAATTTAAAAATCGTTGGTATATTCTCACGATTAAAATATCGAGATGATAAAAAAAATTATTTCCCAATGATTGAAGTGGCATGGGGTTTCATTAAGAATCACCTTAAAAATAATGAATATAAAGATCTAAATAATTGGATAAATAATATTATGAACAACTCATTATGATTAAGCACGCAATAATACTTGCAGCTGGCCTCGGAAAAAGGATGCTTCCTTTGACTAATGAATTACCAAAACCAATGGTAAAGATTAAAGGAAAACCAATAATTAAACATCTTATTGACTTATTGGATCAAATTGGAATTGAAAAAATTTGTGTGAATGTGCACTATAAATCTGAGTTATTATCGGATTATCTTGAATCAATTAAAAATAAAAAAATTTTAATTTCAGATGAAACTGATGAGCTTCTCGATACAGGAGGAGGAATAAAAAAAGCTTTTGATTTATTAGAAGAAGATAATTCATTTGTATTCAATAGTGACATCTTATGGAATGATGTACATGTGGAACAGTTAAGAAATATGTCAGAAAAATTTAACACAAAGGACATGGATGCTCTTCTGGGATTATCACATATTAATAAGCTTGAAGGATATGATGGGCTAGGAGATTTTTGTTTTACAGACTCTCAAATTGTTGAGAGATATAAACAAGGCAATGAAAATCCTTATGTATATAGTGGCGTACAGATAATTAAAAAGAATCTATTAAATTCAATAAGTGAAGCGGTTTTCTCTGTAAATATAGCTTGGGACATTGCAATTAAATCAAATACCTTATATGGATTCAAGCTTGAACATCAAATAAAGCATATAGGAACAACTAAAATGGTAGAAAAAGTAAATGAAGAATAAAATTAAATTTTTTATTTTTGTATTTTTTTTATTTATTCCTGAATTTGTTTATTCAAACGATAATTTAGCTAATTTCATAATTCGTGATTACAGTGAGGGAGAATTACCAATTGTGGGTAACCCAGATGCTAAATACACTATAGTTGAGTTTTTTGATTATCGCTGTGGATATTGTTCAAAACAAGCAAATGATCTCGCAAAAATTTTAGAAGAAAAAAATAATGTAAAAATAATTTATTTAGAATTTCCTATTTTTGGAGGTATATCAGATACTGTTGCAAGAATTGCATTAAGTATTTGGAATAGTAATCCCGAATTATATTTTGATGTTCATAATAAATTTATGAATTTAGGTCCAAGAATGAAAAAGGACAATATTATTGAAACTCTAAATGGACTAAAGCTTAATGGTGAGTTAATCTTTGCAGAAGCAGAAAAGGATATGGATAATCAAACTATTTTGAAAAATAGATCCTTAGCACAAAGTCTTAATTTAAGAGGTACACCAGCACTCATTATTAATGATAATTTAAGTCCTGGTTATCTAAAATACGAAAACTTAATAACTTTCATAGAATAGTCTTTTTAAAATTATAATTTTAATATCTGGACTTGAAATATATTAAAAAGATAAATATCTTAAAACTATGATCCAAAAAGCAAAATTTGAAATTGGTGAAATTGTAAAACATAGATACTTTGATTTTAGAGGTGTCATTTTCGATGTGGATCCTGAATTTAATAACACTGAAGAATGGTATAATTCTATTCCTCTCCAAGTGAGACCAATTAAAGAACAACCATTTTATCATTTATTAGCTGAAGCACCTGGTCAACCTTCTTATGTTGCTTATGTTTCACAGCAAAACCTACTTAGAGATGATGCGCCTGGACCGCTAGCACATCCTTTAATAGATGAATTATTTAATGGCATTAAAGACGGTAAATATATTACGCGAAGTAAACATAATTAATTGTTATGAAAAATCTAGCTAAGCCAGTAATTGAATTTGGTCCAGTAGTAGTCTTTTTTTATTTCTTTATAAAAACAGGAGAAATTCAGTCCGCTATCCTTCCTCTTATGGTTGCGGCTGGCGTGGCTATAGTTGCATCTCTACTTATTGAAAAAAAAGTCAATCAAATGTTACTATTTAGCACAATCTTGATTTTTGTATTTGGATCTTTGACTATTTATTTTAATGATCCATTCTTCATTAAAATTAAAGTTACAATAGTTAACTTAATTTTTGCAGGAATTTTGTATATTGGACTTTTATTTAAAAAGCCTCTTTTAAAAAACTTAATGAGTGGATCATTGAAGATGAATGATGAAGGCTGGTTTATTATGAGTAAAAGATGGGCTACATTTTTTTTATTTTTAGCGATTTGTAATGAAATTGTTTATAGAAATTTTTCAGATGCTTTTTGGGTTAATTTTAAATTGTTTGGTATTATGGGGCTGACGTTTATATTTATTTTTTCTCAAGTATTTTTTATTCAAAAAAATATGCAACAATAATTGTTTTTTTAAAATGGTTTATCACCAACAATAGAAATCCTATCCATTACTCTCTCATGACCGAGTCCTCTTCCTGGATAGAAGTCAGCAATTGCATAATGTTGAGTGCTTCGATTATCTAAAATTGCAATTGCGTTCTCTGTCCACTTAAATCTACACGATAAATCAAGTCTTTCTTGATGCTTAAAGATATAATTTAATAAATCACTACTTTCATCATCAGGAAGGCCAACTATTTTTTTTGTGTATGTAGGATTTACATATAAAATTTTCTTTCCTGTTTCAGGATGAGTTCTTATAATCGGATGCTCATTTGAATATTGTTCTCCAATCTTGCCATTACTTTCCATTTTTGAGTAATTCTCAACAAAGAATTTTGATCCATTTGAAGTATGAATTGCCTTCTTATTTTGAATAATTTTTTTGATATCTTCGTCAAGAGTTTCTAATGCCAATTCCATATTCGAAAAAACTGTATCACCGCCTATTGGGGGTATCTTCAAAGATTTAAGCATAATCACTTTGCTTGGTGTAAGATCATAACTCACATCACTATGCCAACCTTCTCCCCATTGATTTTTTTCATTCGCGGCTTTAATAATTCTTGTTATTTGAGGATATTTTTCAATACCTTTGACATAAGCATGTTCTTCTACTGGACCAAACATAGATGCAATCTCTATAAATTTTTCTAGAGTTAGGCTTTGATTACGGAAAAAAACTACTTTGTGTTCTAATAAAAGATTATTAATTTCTTCAAAATTTTTATTATTGAGATAATTAAGATCAAAATTAATTACTTCCGCACCAAGAGCCCCTGAAACTAAATCTACATTCATAATAAAAATTTATTTTATTTTTTTTGAGTTGTCATTTATTTTCACATCTTCATTTTCAAAAAACTGATCAATAATTCTATAGGCAACAAATATAAAAACAATTAAACCACCTATAAGTTCCAAAGTTGGAGGTTGTTCACCTAATACTATCCATGCCCAAATTGGAGTAAGAATAGGTTCAGTTAAAATAAATAATGCTGCCCTATGTGGAGGAATATATCGAGAACCTATCGTTATAAGCAGAAAACCTATTCCAACTTGAAATGCTCCAATGAATATTGATAGAAGTAAATCGTGAGTACTAATATTATATTCAGAAATTATTGAAACACTGATGACTAATGCGACTATTCCTGCAAGAAAAGTTGCAGGCATAAAATCAATTTCAGGGGATTTGTTTATAAGTGTTAGTTGAAAAGCAAAACAAACAGGAACGCCTAGCATAATTAAATTACCTACCGCATGATCAGCCTCTATCCCTCCTGAGAACATAATAAATACACCAAACATTGAACCACCAATGGCAATAAGTGTTTTTGTGCTAATTGTTTTTTTAAGGAAAAAATAACTAGCAACCATTGCAAAAAGAGGAGAAGTGCTTAGTAAAAAACCTCCATTTGCAACAGAGGTTTTACTCATTCCAAACACATAGAGTATGTTGCTTATGCCAACAATAAATGCAATCAGCAAACCACTATATCCAATATTTTTAAAAGCTTCTGGTGTTTTACTTTTAAATTTGACAAGAATATAAAACATCATGATCGATGAGAAACCAATTGAGCGAAAGGCTGTAATTTCAAGTGGAGTTGCAGACTCCATATATTTTATTAGTGTCCCACCAAAACTTAAAAATATACCTGCTCCAATTAAACACAGCGCACCAACTTTTTCTTTATTGTAATTCATAATATTCTAATTCATTATAGGATTGATATTGGGGGAGTAAATACAAATGAAATTATTATCAGTTTTAATTATAGCTTTATTCTTTGTTTCATGTGGAGAGCAGAATGAAATAAGTATTTTAAAAACTGACATAAATGATGGGCTTAGCGAAGAACACAGAAATGAATTTCGGCGTGATATTGTTGAGGTAACTGATGGGGTCTATTCTGGTATAGGTTTTGGTTTAGCTAATTCAATCATGATTGAAACAAGTGATGGATTAGTTATTGTAGATACTCTCGGTTCTGAAGAACGAGCAACTGAGATGTTGGAAGAGTTTAGAAAAATTTCATCCAAACCGATCAAGGCAATAATTTATACTCATAACCATTTAGACCATATTGGAGGCACTACAATTTTTGCCCAAGAAGGAGAGCCAGAAATTTATGCGCATGAGAATATTCTCTACAACATAGATAATATCTCAACAACAATTAGACCAATAATTTTTGAACGTTCCGCTAGACAGTTTGGAATTCCTCTTCCTGAAGATAAAATTATACATCAGGGCATTGGAGGATTTTTAGAAATTAATGCTGGTTCCACTATTGGATTATTAAGACCAACGATAACTTTTGAAGATAAATTAGATTTAAAAATTGATGATCTTGAAATAGAGCTCGCTCATGTTCCTGGAGAGACTGATGATCATTTGTATGTATGGCTACCTGAACAGAAGGCTGTAATGGTAGGTGACAATTTTTATAGAACATTTGCAAATCTATATGCAATTAGAGGAACAAAATTCAGAAACCCAATGGAATGGGTTCATAGTATTGATAAAATAAGAGAGTTAGATGCTGAATATTTAATTCCAAGTCATAGCAGACCAATTGTGGGCAAAGAAAATATTGCTAAAGCGTTACTAGATTATAGAGATGGTATTCAGTTTGTTCATGATCAAACAATAAGACATATTAATAAAGGTCTATTACCAGATGAGATTGTAAAAATAGTAAAATTACCACCTCATTTAGCCAGTTCACCCTACCTTCAAGAATTTTATGGTTCTATTAGTTCTTATGTACGATCAGTTTTTTCAGGGTATATAGGCTGGTTTAGTGGAAATATAACGGAGTTACATCCTTTAGATAATACTATTAAAGCACAAAAAATAAGAGAGCTTGCTGAGAGAAGTATTTCTTTAAATGATGCAGCGGAAAGCGCACTGAAGAATGGTGAATTTCAGTGGGCAATGGAACTTGCTGATATTCTATTAGCTCTCAATCCTGAGGATGAAGGCTCAAAGAAAATAAAAGCACAGGCAGCAGAGAATTTTTCTTATACTCAAACAGCTTCTAATGATTACTATTATTATCAAACTGTAGCAGGTGAGCTACGTGGGGAAATCGATGTTTATACAAATAGTAATAAAGTAACTCCAGCTCAACTTTATGCCACTCCAATGAAAACTATTTTTAATTCAATTCCCGTAAACTTAAATGCAGAGAAGTCATTGGAAGTAGATAAGAAAGTTTTATTTACATTCACTGACTTAGAACAAGTTTTTAGAATTCATATAAGGCGAGGAGTAGCTGAATTAACTTATATATCTCAAAATGATGAGGAATTAGTAATTAAAACTGATCAACAGTCACTCAAAGAAATTTTTGCTGGATTAAAGAGTGTTCCTAGTATTTCTCTCATGTTAGCTAAAAATGAAATTGAAGTTGAAGGTGGGAAAATAGAGTTTCTAAAGTTTTTATCTCTATTTCAAGGCTAAATGGGTTACAGGTCATCACTTATAGTAGGTATTTTAGGGTTAATACCATTTGTAATAATTTTTTTCTGTTGTTTAATAACACCTGCTGATCAAGAGGTATATAATCTATTAATTTATTTATTTATTTCTTATGCCGCTATTATTTCATCTTTTTTAGGAGGTATACAATGGGGATTGATCACTGCTTCTGCTGACCGGATATATAATGTTCTCTTGCCATTACTAATATCAACGGTTCCTGCATTAATGGGGTGGTCCGCTTTAATCTTTATAACTAATCTATTCTATTCGTTAATAATCATTGTTATTTCCTTCTTAATTGCTTTGGCTCATGATTATTATTTGTATAATACTAAAGCTACTCCTTATTGGTTTTTAAATATAAGAGTTCCGTTGACGAGCTCAGTTATAGTGCTTTCATTTATGATGTTTTTTTATATTGATTAGTTAATTATTCTTGAAACAAACCAAAAAATACCAAAGCTTATCACTAAAACAAAAATTAAATTTTTAAAAAATATTTCAAAATTTCTTAACTGTAAATATGAAATTAATTTTAAGAAGATTAAAATTAATGAAACAAAGATAATTTGCCCAATTTCAACGCCTATATTAAAACCGGCTAAGCCATAAATTAAATTATAATTCTGAATTTCAGTTTTAAGAAGAAATGATCCAAATCCATAACCATGAATTAGACCAAATAAAACGGTAATAATGTATATAAGTATATTCTTATTTCTTAAATTTTTATATAAACCAAAATAACCTATAGAGAATATTATAATTCCAATCAATGTGGTTTTGGATATTAAAATTGGATTAATCAGACCAAGGGATAATAATAAAATTAATGCTGCTATTAATAAAAAAAATATCTCCTTAAATTTTTTTGTTCTTTCCAAGAAGTATTCAAGACCAAGAAAAAAAATTGTGAATCCAATAAGGGACTCGACAAGCATCATATTTGGAGTTGCATAACCTAGAGTAGAAAAAATAAGGGTAATACTATGACCTAGTGTAAAACCTGTTATCACTATCAATAATTTTCTAATGCTTGAAATAAGTAAGACTAGTCCAGCAATAAATAAAAGATGATCGTATCCGTTTAGTATGTGCTCAATGCCAATTTTTATGAAATTAAATATACTTGATAAAAAATCATTATTTTTTTCTTCGTTTTTATTCTCTGCTAAGTTGATAGATTGATCATTATAGAAAAGAGCTTTTTCTAATATTATACTGTCTTCTTCATATATCCTTGCAATATGAATATGGCTTGGAATGATATCAAAAAATGCATTGTTAATTATTTTAATTGCTTCTGGTTGCTTACATTGAAATTTCATTGCAACATTTATTGAACCTTCTTTTGAAGGTATTAAATGCATTGGTTTAATTTGGATGCATATATCATTTCCGGATATAACTTTTAATCGTTTTTCAAGATATTTTATGAATGCTTCACTTTCGCTTAAGTTTTGTTCATAAAGAAATTTTTCTATGTCAGGTAATTTTAAGACCCGAGTAGCTTCTATTTCAAATACATTAAATGTGCCATCAACGTTAACTCCATTTATATTCCATTTCGAATGTGACTCACTAAAATAATGTGCATTAGATGGATAAATTGAAACAAAAAATATGAATATTAAAAATTTAATTATTTTTAACATCTAAGTCATATCTCTTAATATTAGCATTTTCTTTTAGATACTGAATATAATCCTTAAAATACTTATCATCCTTTGAATTTTTAAAATCAAATAAAATTTTATCATACAGTCTATTAAATAAATCAATATCTTTGATATCACTATTTGTATTTCTAATTTGAATTAATAAGAAACCATTTTCATATTTAATCGGATTAGAAATATCATTTAGGTTTAACTCAAAAATATCTTTACATATATTATTTCCTAATAATTGATTGCAGTCTTTTATGCTAATAAGGCGATTAGGAATTGAAAAAAAAAGCTCTTGATGAAATTGTTTTTTTGACTCTTCAAATCCGATTGTGCTAATTGCTTCAAGTAACAAATTAATATCTTCTTCTCTCTGAGAGTTTAAAAAAATTATATCTAAGTGAATTAATTTACTTAATTGATACTTTTTTTTATTATTTTTATAATATTCTCTTAATTCTTTTTCAGTAACTTCTTCTTCATTTTGCAGAAGAACTGAATTAATTACTTGTTGAATAATTGCTTTTCTAATCTGAATATCAAATTTATGAAGTTCAAGTTCAATTCCTTTTTGTAAAAGAAGTTCTTCCTCTATCATTTTCTCAAGAACAATTTCAAGTAATTCCTCGTCATTTTCATCGATTACATCGATTCCAAGTGTACTTATATATTTAATATATTGATCTTCAGATATGGTCATGTCGTTCACCAGAGCGACTGCATTTTGTTGTCTTAAATATTGATTTGAAGACTTAGATTGAAACAATTCTTGAGAAATTAGTAAGACGCCAATTATTAATGCAAAAACAAAAAGATAATTAATGTTGTTTATGAGGCGAAACATATCTCTTGCACTATCATCAATTTTTCTCCATTATTCAAGTGTTTCAAGGAAAATTTATGACAATAATTAAATATTTTTTATATCTACTCATTGCAGTTTTTTTATTTATTTCAGCAGGAGTGGTTATATTAGATAGAGGTTTTTTTTCTGAGTCTTTGGGGCCAGGAGAAATTCAGGGAAAAATAAATTCTTCTGAGTTTGTGGTAAATAAAACTGAAAATTATAAAAATGCTGCAAAATCTGTAAATGCAAACAATGAAAAACAAATTTTATTTGGTGATCTTCACGTTCATTCTACATTTTCATTAGACGCACATCAAATGAGCTTACCTATTGTTGGTGGAGTGGGAGTTCATCCAGTCGCCGATGCATGTGATTTTGCTAGACACTGTTCTGCACTTGATTTTTGGTCGATCAATGATCATGCGGAAAGTCTAACTCCTAAGAGATGGAAAGAAACAAAAGAAACTATACGAAAATGTAATCAACTTAATATTGATAAAGAAAATCCAGACTGCGTAGCTTTTCTAGGCTGGGAATGGACACAAGTTGGGGCTAACCGTGGTACTCATTGGGGACATCATAATGTTATTTTGGCTGAAGAAGAAGAAGCTTTAGTCCCTGCAAGACCTATTGCATCGCAAAGTATTGCTCGTCAAGTACTTGGAAATGCACCTGACTGGCCAAATGTAACGTATGCATTTATCGATATGAAAAATTTTAAGAGATACCTTGATTTTAATAATTATGTCACAGAGATTTTAGATACGCCAATATGTGAGAGAGGGGTGCCATCGAAAGAGCTTCCAATAGATTGTAGTGAAGATGCATTAACACCACTTGTTTTAGCTAATAAAGTAAATGAATACGACAGCGATTATATAATTATTCCACATGGACAAACATGGGGACTTTATACGCCTAAAGGTTATACCCTGGATAAAGGACTTGAGCTTTCAAAGCAGTACCCTCATCAATTTGATTTATTAGAGATTCACTCTGGTCATGGAAATAGTGAAGAATATAGATCTTGGCGTGCAGGTAAAGTAACGAGAGAGTCTGAAGTTGTTGTTGATACCATGATCAACGTAAGAGACGTGACTGAGTTAGATTTTCAAACTGGCACTTTAATAGCTACGGTAGATGGGAAAGAAAGATCATTTGATTTCGGGACTCAAGTGTGTCCAGAGCCTTCGGAAAACTACACACCTCAATGTTGGAAGTTAGGAGAAATCATTTATGAAAGATGTATAAAAGCTGGTGTAAACAAAAACGAATGTGATGAGAGAAAAATTAAGACACAGCAAATTGTTGTAGACCGCGGTCGCACAGGAGTAAATGCTATTTCTAACTTAACAGAAAGAGATAAATTAGATTCAGGCCAGTGCCGTGATTGCTTTTCTCCTGCGATGAATTACGTACCGGGTGGAAGTGCTCAGTATGGAATGGCTCTTACAAAATTTAAGGATGATGGATCTAAGCATCGATTTAAATATGGGTTCATTTCATCTAGTGATAATCATCAGGCTGCACCAGGTTCAGGTTATAAAGAATTGTTTCATACAAGTGTTGACGGTGTTGGGCCACCAAAAGAATTATTTGACAAATTCTTACACATGGAGCCTTACACTATAGGTGCTAAAAATGAAAACCCCGTGAAGGATGCATATATATCTGATGACCAGCCAATTGATTTTGATCTTACTAAACTAACCCTTGGATTTAATACGATTGAATGGGAGCGACAGAGATCTTTTTTTCAAACTGGGGGATTAGCAGCTGTACACTCTGAAGGAAGGTCAAAAGAAGAAATTTGGGATGCTTTCAAGAGACATGAAACTTATGCAACAAGTGGTCCAAGAATTCTACTTTGGTTTGATCTTGTAAATAATCAAGATAGCAAAAATGGAAAATCACCTATGGGTTCTCTCGTAGAAATGAATCAGAACCCTGAATTTGAAGTCAGAGCTATGGGATCATATGTTCAAAAAAGTGGATGCCCAGAAGATGCCTATACAGCACTTGGAGAAGATCGTGTGAACGAGCTTTGTTATAATGAATGTTATAATCCATCTGATGAACGTAAGAAGATAACAAGAATTGAGGTTATTAGAGTTTGGCCTCAAGAGTACATAAATCAACCAATAGATGAAAGAATTGAAGATACATGGCTAGTTCACAATTGTGACACTGACAAACTTGGATGCAGATTTACTTTTACTGATCCAGATTTTTCAACTATGCAGTCAGATGTTAGCTATTATGCAAGAGCAATTGAAGAGCCATCACCAATTATAAATGTGAAGGGTGCTCACTGCATATTCGATGAAGAGGGTAATTGTTCTGAATTTAAAATATGCACTCAGGATTTTAAAAATCCCCGTGACCTTGAAGCATGCACTAGCATTGATGAACCAAGGGCCTGGTCATCTCCAATATATCTAAATTATAAGTTATAATTAGTCATTTATTATCATATAGTTATCAATCAAAATTCACTATTTCGTTTCATGACAAATTGGCATTTAAGTCTTATTGAGGGTCTTAAGCAGGATGTTATTAAAGCTTATAATTTAGGGGGACATTTAAATGTTTAAAAACATAATCATTTATATTTTTATTGCTACTCTCACTTCTTCATCTGCATATGCAGGCGTTGACCAAGAAGTAGCTTATATTTTTAATACTTTTTCTTTTTTGGTTTGCGGATTCTTAGTTATGTGGATGGCAGCAGGATTTTGTATGCTGGAGTCTGGTTTAGTTACAACTCGTAGTGTTTCAACTATCGCGGCTAAAAATATTGGAAAATTTGCTATTGTTTCTGTTGTTTTTTACCTCGTAGGTTACAACCTTGGATATGGTATACCAGAAGGTGGATATATTGGAACTTTTTCAACTTGGACAGATACATCTTCAATTGAAACTGGATATTCCGGTGCATCAGATTGGTTCTTTCAAACATTATTTGTTTGTGCAACATGTTCAATAGTTTCAGGAGCAGTTGCAGAAAGAATAAAAATTTGGCCATTCTTTTTATTTTCGGCGATACTCGGTGGATTTATCTATCCCATTCAAATGGGATGGGAATGGGGCGGAGGCTGGCTTGATGCATTAGGCTTTGCTGATTTTGCTGGCTCAACACTTGTTCATGCATGTGGAGGTGCAGCAGCACTTGCGGGAATAATGCTTTTGGGTCCACGTATTGGTAGATACAGCACAAAAGGTGAAGTGCAATCAATGGAGCCTTTTGCAGCTTCTTCAATTCCATTAGTTGCTCTTGGAACTTTTATCCTATGGATGGGATGGTTTGGTTTTAATGGTGGCTCTCAGTTAGCACTTGGCTCTTATGAGGATGCAACAGCAATGTCTACAATTTTCATCAATACTCAACTTGCCGCATGTGGAGGGTGTCTATCTGCTGCAGTAGTTACCCGTTTAGTTGGTGGTAAAACTGATGTTATTATGATGTTAAATGGTTGTTTAGCAGGATTGGTTTCGATCACTGCTGAACCATTAATGCCATCTCCAATTCTAGCAATTATAATCGGCGCAGTTGGTGGAATAATAATGTACGTTGGTACTAATTTTCTAAATAGTATGAAGTTAGATGATGTAGTTGGTGCAATTCCTGTTCATATGTTTGCAGGAATATGGGGCACAATGATTGTACCATTGTCTAATCCTGACACCTCATATGTTACTCAATTTATAGGTGTTGCAGCTGTAATTGCTTTTGTCTTTATTGTCTCTTACATAGTCTTATTGATTATAAAAAATACTATAGGACTTAGAATCAGTGCAGAAGCAGAAAAACTGGGTACTGACAAATCGGAAGTAGGAGTTGTAGCGTACTCTATTAGAGATTAACCCTTAACTTTTAAAATTGCCCCTCAATCTTAAATGATTGAGGGGTTTTTTTTATTCTATTTTTTTGTTAATGCCATTTTGGCAAAAAGTTTAATGACATGATGGCATAAGAGTCGAGTTGTTTCTTTGTTTTATCCAAATGATAGTGAGTTAACTTAAATTTTTTAAACGGAGAAATTAGAATGATTAAAAGAATAGTTTTATACTCATTACTATTCACTTCTTTATTAAGTGTTAGTGCTTATGCAGGAACAGATGATGAAACTGCTTATGCTCTGAACACTTTATTATTTTTAGTAAGTGGATTCTTAGTAATGTTAATGGCTGCAGGGTTCTGTATGCTTGAATCAGGAATGGTTACATCTAAAAGTGTATCCACAATTGCCGCAAAAAATATTGGGCTATATTCAATTGCAGGACTTATGTTCTGGGTTATAGGATACAATGTTGCTTATGGTATACCAGAAGGTGGATATATTGGATCATTCACCCCATGGAGTGATGCTTCCGCAATTGATACAGGCTATTCTGATGGATCTGATTGGTTTTTCCAAATGGTTTTTTGCGCAACAACAGTTTCAATTGTATCAGGAACATTAGCTGAAAGAATCAAAATATGGCCTTTCTTTTTGTTTGCTGCAATTTTAACTGGAATTATTTATCCAATTGAAATGGGTTGGCAGTGGGGAGGCGGTTGGTTATCAGCTGCTGGCTTCTCAGATTTTGCTGGTTCAACTCTAGTGCACGCGGCGGGTGGTGCAGCAGCATTGGCTGGTGCGATCGTACTAGGTCCTCGTCTTGGTAGATTTAGTAATGGTAAATTAGTACCATTTGCTAGTTCGTCTATTCCATTAGCAACACTTGGAACATTTATTTTATGGTTCGGCTGGTTCGGCTTTAATGGTGGATCTCAATTAGCTCTAGCTGGTTTTGAAAATGCTACTGCCGTAGCTACCATTTATATTAATACAAATCTTGCTGCTTGTGCTGGTGTTATGACTTGCGCTGTTATTACTAGATTAATAAATGGTAAGACAGATGTTATAATGATGTTAAATGGTGCGCTGGGTGGACTTGTTGCTATTACAGCTGAGCCACTTACTCCAACTCCATTAATGGCTATTATTATTGGTTCAATTGGTGGAATTATTGTAATACTTGGTACTCAAGCTCTTAACAAATTTCAGATTGATGATGTTGTAGGGGCTATTCCAGTTCACTTATTTGCTGGTATATGGGGTACTCTTGCTGTTCCTCTAACTAATAGTGGTACATCTTTTGGACCACAATTACTTGGTACTGCTTCAATATGTGCTTTTGTATTCGTAGTTTCATTCATTGTCTGGTCAATTATGAAAGCAACTATAGGTATAAGAATAAGCGAAGAAGCTGAAAAAGAAGGAACTGATATAGCGGAAACTGGTGTAACAGCTTACGCAATCAGAGACTAATTTCCTCCTGACCTAAAGAAACGGTCCTGCAATTTTTCCCCTTAATTTTTTGCAGGACCGTTTTTTATTTTGATTTTTTATATTTTCCTAATAAAGTCTTCAACTTATGGAAAATCATAGTCACAAATTTGAAAAAAAGAAAGCTGGAGTGTTTTTTTTTAAATCCTCTAGTCCATTTGAATTTCATCATATATTAAATGGCATAGATACAGAGCCTAAGGAAGAAATTTATGGCTCTCTTATTTTTCCTGAAAATGTGAAACTTCCATGCCCTGCCGTAATCGCTGTTCATGGTAGCGCAGGTTTAAGAGGAAATCATCATGACCATATTGTTAATTTGTTAGAAGCTGGTATTGCTGTTTTTAGAATTCATAGTTTTGAAGCAAGAGGTTTAATTTCGATTATTGAAGACCAAATGAGAGTGACTTTAGCCACAATGATTACGGACTCATTTCGTGCATTATCCCTATTATCTCAACATCCTGATATAGATCCAAATAAAATTGGAATTATGGGTTGGAGCCTTGGAGGCAGCACATCTTTTTATTCTGCTTGGTCCCCAATAGTCAAAGCTTTGACGTTAGGAGATGAAAAATTTTCAGCTCATCTCCCTCTTTATCCTGGAACTCATATTAAACCTGAAATAAATGAATGGACTGACGCCCCAATGACAATTTTATGTGGAGATGCAGATGATTATACTCCAACTAGTCTTGTCAAAAATATTCTTGAATATATTAAACCAGCTAAATCAAATATAGATCTCATTACTTATCCAGATGCTCATCACTCTTTCGATTCTATCGATCCAATCGAATTTATTCCTTATGCCATTAGACTTACTGAAAAGTTTGCAGTTATTGATAAAAATTCCAATCTAACATTTACCTTAGATGATGGAACTGTAATACCTTGTGATGATGCTGAAGGTCGTACGAATCTTATTAAGGCAGTCCCAGGTATAATGGGCGCTCATGCAGGTTGCAATTGGGAAGCTCGACGTCAGTGTCATAAAGATGTTATTTCTTTTTTCAAAAAAGAATTTTTAAACTCATAATTTATTTAGATTCTAAAGTGTTGACTCTAAGATTGAGCAGTGCAATAATAAGAACAAAACAAGAACAAATTAGTATTTAATCAATGTTATTAACCTTTTATAAAGAGGGTGTGGAATGTGGATTTCCATCTCCAGCTAGGGATTTTACCGAGAGCTCTATAGATTTAAATGAAGAGCTGATTCATCGCCCCAACTCAACTTTTGTCGTTAGAGCACGTGGTCATTCAATGATTGATGCAGGCATATCACCTGGTGATTTAATTATTGTTGATCGAAGTTTAAAGCCACGTCATGGATCAGTAATAGTTGCAGTATTAGATGGAGAACTCAGTATTAAGATTCTTAATATAAAAAGTAAACATGATATTTCATTAGAATCAGCAAATAAAAACTATGAAGATGTTCATGTCTCAGAAGAAATGGATTTTATGATTTGGGGTGTCTGTACATATGTAGTTCACGATCTGAAAAAACTTAATTCTTCTTTATGAAAAAAAAAGTTTTTGCACTCATAGACTGTAATGCATTTTATGTTTCTTGTGAGAGAGTGTTCAATCCAAAATTAAATAATAAACCTGTAGTAGCACTGTCCAATAATGATGGATGCATTATTGCTAGATCTAAAGAAGCAAAAGCTCTTGGTATTAAGATGGGAGTTCCACTTTTTAAAGTTAAAGACATTGTAGAAAGAGAAAATGTAATTGTATTTTCATCTAACTATACTTTGTATGCAGATATGTCACGACGAGTTATGAATATAATATCTGAGTTTACTCCAAGTATTGAAGTTTATTCAATTGATGAAGCATTTATTGAGCTAACCAATATGAATGTAGACTATGAGTCTTATGCTCGTCATATGAGAAAAGTAATTTTACAATATACAGGTATTCCAGTTAGTATTGGTATTGCCTCAACAAAGACTCTAACAAAAGTAGCAAATCATATCGCTAAAGATGATGAGTCTTTAGAAGGTGTATGCTCACTAATTCAACACGAGAATTTAGATCAAGTTTTAGAAGATACCAACGTCGCAGATGTATGGGGTGTTGGACGACAGCTGTCTAAGAAGTTAATAGCGAACGGTATATTTAATGCCAAACTACTGAAAAATTGTGAAGATGCATGGGTTCGAAAAATGATGAGTGTTAATGGATTAAAAACAGTATCTGAATTAAGAGAGATATCTTGTCTAGATCTGGAGGAAACTTCTGCTACTCGAAAAAGCTGTTGCACTACAAGATCATTTGGAAAACCATTGATAAATCTTGAAGATATAGAGCAGGCAGTTACCACGTTTGCTCGTCGCGCAACAGAGAGAATTAGAGGTGAAAATTTAATTGCTTCCACAGTCTCTGTTTTCTTAAGAACAAATCCTTTTGATAGAAACCGTTATTATTCAAATAGTTCAACCACAACGTTGAGTTATCCAACTTATGATACGGTGCAGATAGTGAAGATAGCCTTACAGTTAACTAAAATAATTTTTCGAGAAAATTATAAGTATAAGAAGGCAGGTGTTCTATTAAGTGGGCTTTATGAAAAAGGCACTGAAACAAAAGATTTATTTTCTGAGACAAGATATAGATCACCAAAATTAATGTCTGCGGTTGATCAAATTAACGAGCGTTATGGGAGTGATACAATTCAAATAGCAACAGAATGTCAGATGGGCAAATGGAAACAAAAAAGAAAGAATTGTACTCAGAGTTATACCACCCAACTTGATAATGTTTTATTGATTTAAATTTTTAGATAAAAAGCTCTCAAATACATTAACAATTTTATCTGGTATTTTAGCACTACCACCATGACCACCGGTAAACATAAAGATGTCAGCATCATCATTTATTTTAATGATAGCTCGTACTGAGTCAGGAGAGACTTCTGTATCATCATCAGCATAGGCAATATGAAATGGTATTTTATTTTTTGAAAAAACTTCGTAGATATATTCATAGTTTTTTGGAAAAAGATTTCTTGAGGCTGAAAGAAGAGCATGTTCAGTTCCAGGTAGACTTAATTGATTTATATATTTTTCAATAAAGTCTTCATTAATAGATTCATCTTTATTCCATTCAAGAGCTCTTTTTTTAATTAATGGTAATCCAAAAAAGCGCATCATTATTTCCCCAACAATAGGGACATTTAGAATTTTAAAAATATTATTATCAATGTGAACGACTGGAACTTGTATTCCTACAGCCAATGAACGATCAATATGATCATTCGAATATTGAACTGCGATGGGTGCTCCCATTGAAACTCCATAAAGTATAAATTTATCAATTTTTAAATGATCGAGGAGCTCATCAAGTTGCAGTTGATAAACATCCATAGAATATTTTATTTTAGGACGATCTGAGTAACCTCGACCAAACTGGTCATAACATATAACCCAATAATTTAATTCACTAAGGCGCTGACAAAACTCTGAGTAACCCTCAGATGGAAGTGTTCCTCCATGAATTACGATAATAGGTATATTATTTTTTAACCCAAATTCTCTGTATGCCGTTAGGCCATTAGTTAATTCAACAAACTCATAATTTGAAGAATTTTGATATTCTATGAGATTTCCACTTTCACGGTTCATCAAATTGTACATTAGATAGAGTAGAATTATTATGATTAAGAGAGTAATGAGTATAAATTGGTAAAACATATTCATTTTCAATAAAATTTAGGTCTAATTGTTAGTTGCTTAAGAACCCTCATTTTGCTAGCATAAATACCTTATAACAAAAATAAAGAAGGTAATTAATAATGAAAAAATCAATATTTACAGTTCTATTAGGAGCTTCTCTGATAGCGCTGATTTCTGGTTGCTCACAACAAAAAGAAGAAGTAGCAGCTAGTGACATAAATGTGGGGATTATTCTTGGTTTTACAGGACCAATTGAATCTTTGACTCCAACAATGGCGTCTTCCGCAGAAATGGCTTTTAAAGAAGCAACTGACGCAGGAATACTTAATGGATCAACTCTTAATCCTGTAAGAGCTGACTCGACTTGTATAGATGCGGCCGCAGCAACATCTGCAGCTGAACGATTAGTTACAGCTGATAATGTTGCAGCAATAATGGGTGCTGACTGTTCAGGTGTTACCACTGCAATTGCAAATAATGTTGCTGTACCAAATGGTGTTACAATAATTTCACCATCTGCAACATCACCTGCATTAACTACAATTGAAGATAAAGGATTTTTCTTTAGAACAGCACCATCTGATGCTCGTCAAGGACAAGTTCTTGCTCAAGTTGTAATGGATAGAGGAGTTAAAAAACTAGCAGTAACTTATACAAACAATGATTACGGTAAAGGTTTGTCAGATAGTTTCGTAGGTGCATTCAAAGCCATGGGTGGAGAAGTAACTATTGAAGTTCCTCACGAAGATGGAAAAGCTGATTACTCTGCTGAAGTAAGTACGTTATCAGCTTCAGGTGCCGAAGAGCTTGCTGTTCTTGGATATGTTGACCAAGGTGGAAAAGGTATTATCCAAAACTCTCTTGATACAGGCGCATTCTCAAGGTTCATTTTAGCTGATGGCATGATTGGACAAAGCTTGATTGATAATGTTGATGGAGATTTGACAGGTACATTCGGTACTTTGCCTGGTAATGAGTCAGACGGAGCGGCAATGTTTATTAAAATGGCAAGTGCAAATGGAATTCCTGGTGATGGACCATTTGAACAAGAGTCATACGATGCTGCAGCACTGATTGTTCTTGCAATGCAAGCTGGAGGTTCGGCAGATCGTGCAACTATCGCTCAAAATGTAATGGGTGTTGCAAATGCTCCTGGAACTAAAATTCTTCCAGGTGAATTAGCGAAAGCGATTGCACTTCTTAAAGATGGAAAAGAAGTAGATTATCAAGGCGCAACGAATGTTGAGTTCTCTGATGTTGGTGAAGCATCAGGATCTTACAAAGAACTAGAAATAGGTTCTGGTAAGTTCAATACAATTCGAGTTAGATAATTTTACCAGTAAGGCCTAGTTTAACTAGGCCTTACAACCTTTTCAGGAATCACACCTCTAGGCATAAATCTCAAGGTTATTAATAATATTGCTCCCATAATAAATAAACGCATATGAGGAGCACTTGCAATTAAATGCATTCTAATTGGGTCACCATAATCCATACCGCTTGTTACTAAACTAATAAATGCAATAGAAATAGGTTCTGCTTCGATCCACATGAACCATATAAAGAAACCTCCAAATATTGACCCTAAGTTATTTCCACTACCACCTACAATCACCATAACCCAAATTATAAAAGTAAAACGTAATGGTTGATAGGTACCAGGAGTAAATTGTCCATCTAAGGTTGTTAACATAGCTCCGGCAATCCCAATGATAGCTGACCCAAGAATAAAGACTTGTAAATGCTGGCCAACTATATTTTTACCCATAGCACTTGCTGCAACTTCATTATCTCTAATTGCTCTTAACATTCTCCCCCAAGGAGAATTTAAAGCTAGTTGGCTTAAGAAGAATAAAATCACAAGAACAGAAATGAACAAACCTGCGTAGCAAAGTTTGACATATATACTTGATCCTTCAATGACAAGTTTATTCAAGAGATCTTGTCTGCCAGATATAGTTTCAATCGCTGAAAGTCTTGATGAATTTAACCATTCAATAATATTTATAAACCATTCTGATTCTTGTAACCTTATTTCATAAGGCACTGGTCTTGGAAGGCCAGTTACATTTTTAACGCCTCTAGACAGCCAGTCTTCATGCTTTAAAACTGCAATAACTATTTCAGAAATTCCAAGAGTTGCTATTGCTAAGTAGTCTGAGCGTAAACCTAAAGTAACCTTACCAATAATCCATGCGAGCAAAGCAGCTGCAAATGCAGCAGCAATCCAAGAAAAAACAATAGGCATTCCAAGTCCACCAAGAAATCCAGTTTTAGCAGGGTTAATATCTTCAATTAAGTCTATAGACGGTCCATAAAACTTACTTAAACCAATAGCAGCTAATAAAATAATGAAGACAATAAAAAATCTTTTTTTGAAAATAGATTTTATATTTTTTGACACATAGAAAATAAAAAATGATGCAACAATTACAATCAATAGACTAATTAATATACCAGTACCGCCAACAGACCATGCTTCGTAGATTGGTTGATGAGATATAAGAACAGCTACAAGCCCACCCAGAGCAGTAAATCCCATTACTCCTGCATTAAACAAGCCTGCGTAACCCCACTGTAGATTAACACCCATAGCCATTATCGCTGAAATAATGCATAGATTAAATATACCAATTGAAACAGACCAAGACTGGCCAATACCGACAATTATCAATAAAAATGCCATAAATGAGAAGGCAAGATGAGTTCTATATCTTTGAATCATAGTGTCTTACCTCTAAAAATTCCAGTCGGTCGAATAATTAAAACTATTACTAAGATGATAAATGATATAGCAAATTTATAATCGGTAGATAAGAATTGCATTAATCCACTAGGCTCAAGATTAGTAGGTAGTAAATACATGAAAAACTTTTTATAAGCATACGTAAGCATAACTTCTGAGAATGCAATTATATAGCCACCTGCAACAGCACCTAATGGATTTCCAATTCCTCCAACAATCGCAGCTGCAAACATTGGAAGTAATAATTGAAAATATGTAAATGGTTTAAAACTTTTATCAAGGCCATATAAAACTCCAGCAATTGTTGCTAGCATGCCAACTATAATCCATGTGATCATCACGACTCTATCGGGATTAATTCCAGACAAAAGAGCAAGATCTTCATTATTTGAGTAAGCTCTCATTGATTTACCCATCTTCGTTTTTTGCAAAAAATAAAATAACATCATCATCGTTATGAGAGCTATTACAATTGTAAGTACTTGTGTTGACTTAATACTCAATCCTTCTGGAAGACCTGTATATGATTTAAATTCAACTGCTTTTATAATAAATTTTTCTCCATCAAAAAAAGTTCTATCTTTGGGTCCAATTATAAATCTTACGATTGCATTCATTATGAACATAACTCCAACCGAGACAATCATGAACACAACTGGTTGACTCTTCTGTTCTCTATAAAATTTATAAATAACTCTATCAGTGAGTAAGCAAAAGCCAGCAGTTAAAGCCATTGCAAATGGTAAGGCAATCAAAGCAGTAGGGAGCACACCAGCAGTTAAACCCCAAGATTGGAATAGCCATGTTATAAGAATGGCAATCATTGTTCCAAATGCCATCAAGTCACCATGAGCAAAATTTGAAAATCTTAAAACAGCATACACAAGTGTAATACCAAGAGCTGCAAGCGCCAGCTGTGATCCATAAGATAGAGCAGGAACAATTACAAAATTTGCCAATAGTATTATTGCATTAAGTAAGTCGTAGTTTTCCATTATTATCCGCCTAAAAAAGCCTTTCTGACCTCTGAATCATTAAGAAGTTCAGAACCTTTCCCTGTAAATTTATTTTTTCCAGCAACTAATACATATCCATAGTCAGCAATATTTAGAGCCTGTTTAGCATTTTGTTCGACAATTATTATTGCAACTCCAGTTTTTTTAATTTCAATAATTTTATCAAAAAGTTCATCCATAACGACAGGAGAAACGCCAGCAGTGGGCTCATCGAGCATCAAAACATTTGGCTGTGTCATCAATGCTCTTCCAACTGCAACTTGCTGTCTCTGTCCCCCAGATAATTCCCCTGCTACTTGTTCTTTCTTTTCGTAAAGAATTGGGAATAACGAATACATTTCCTCAAATGTTTGATAGAGATCGTCATCTCTGAGATAAGCTCCCATCTCTAAATTTTCTTTAACTGTTAATTCGTTAAAGATATTCATTGTTTGTGGAACAAATGATATTCCAGACGCGACTCTATCTTGAGGAGATAAATTAGAAATATCTTTTTCATCAAGAAATACTTTTCCCTGACTAAGTTTTAACATGCCTAGCATTGCTTTCATGGCAGTGGATTTTCCTGCACCATTAGGTCCTACAATTACGGAGATTTCACCTTTATTAACTGAAATACTACAATCGTTTAAAATATTTTCTCCACCATATCCACCAACTAGATTTTGACTATAGAAGAAGTTACTCATACCGCACCACTTCTACCTAAATAAGCTGAGATTACTTCTTCATTTTTTTTAACATCCTCAATCTTGCCTTCAGTTAAAACTTTCCCTTCAGACATGACAATGACTTTACTGCAGAGTTTACTGATAAACTCAATATCGTGTTCAATCATACAAAATGTATAACCTTTTTCTTGATTCAGTTTTAAAATTACCTCAGCAATTTCATTGAGAAGAGTTCTATTAACACCTGCTCCAACTTCATCTAATAAAACAATTCTAGCATCTACCATCATTGTTCTTCCAAGTTCTAATAATTTTTTTTGGCCGCCAGATAAGTTGCCAGCCAGTTCATAACTTAGATGTGACAGATTTAAAAATTCAATAACTTCAAATGCTTTATCTTTTATTTTTTTTTCTTCTTCTTTTATTTTTTTTCGATTAATCCATGCATTCATTAATTTTTCACCAGATTGAAATCCAGGAACAACCATTAGATTTTCAAGTACTGTTAGTTTTGAGAATTCATGAGCAATTTGAAATGTTCTTAATATTCCTTCATAAAATAATTGATGTGATGGTATGCCAGTAATATCTTTATTTCTAAAATATATTGATCCACTTGAGGGCTCAATAGTTCCACAGATTACGTTAAATAATGTTGTTTTTCCTGCTCCATTTGGTCCAATCAAACCAGTAATTGAGCCTTGCTCAATTTCAAGTGAAACACTATCAACAGCACGGATGCCACCAAATTGTTTGCTAAGATTTTTTATTTCAAGCATCTTTAAAACAATACGCTAGTGATTACATTGGAGCAATTACTTATTATCATTTGATGTTTGATTTAAATAAAGAGCAAATAAAATAAGGCTTAAGGAAAGCAGTACATTTATTTCAATTGCTTCACCTAAGAAAATAGCTCCAGAGAAATAAGCTATCAAAGGAATAAGAAAATTAATTAATGATAAGAAAACAGGTCCTTTAGTTTCAATAATTTTAAAAAATAAAAGGTTTGCAATTGCTGTTGCAAATATACCTTGGATTGAAACAGATAATATTGCTTTAGAATTAAATTCATTAAGCCAAAAAGGTTCAAAGAATAATGCAAAAGGTAAGATCCATATAACACTCGCTATCGTTACTCCAGTAGCAAGAGAAATAAAATTTACTTCGGGAACAAGTTTAGTTAAAACTGCATTCAGGCCATAGCATGTGGCAGCTAACAAAACAATTAGCTGACTTATTATTTCAATTGAATTTCCTCTTCCTATTTGTGTAATAGTGTCAAAGCCAAATAGTATCAATATTCCACAAAATGCTATAATGAAACTAAGTACTTTCTTAAAATTTATAATTTCATTTTTTAAAATAATTGCACTTAGTGCTAGGGTAAGTAGGGGCATAGGAGACATTAATACTCCTGCTAAACCTGCATTAATGTATATTTCTGCAGAGGAAATTAATGAAAAAGGTATTGCCAGCCCAAAAGCCCCAAGAATAAAATAAAAAAGAATTAGTTTCGGCTTAAGAACTAGTTTTTGATTCTGCAGTTTCATAACTACATATAAAATTATTGACGCCATCAAAAGTCTTAAAAAAACATTTGTTATTGGACCAATCTCTTCAACTGCCAGTTTGATAAATAAAAAATTAACTCCCCAAATAGTTGCTAAGGAAAGTAAAAATATCCAGCTTGTAAAACTTGTTTGATTTATTTGTTTCATTTAAGTCGGAGGAGAGTATTATTGTATATCTCTAAAGTAAACGTATTAATATATGAGAACTATATTCATTTTTATTGCTTTATTATCGATGCTCACTAGCTGTGCCAGTAAGCCACCAGATAATCAGGAAAATATCTGTAAGATATTTAATGAAAAATCATCTTGGTATCGATTAGCCAATAAATCAGAAGAAAAATGGGGTGCCCCAATTCATGTTCAAATGTCAATCTTAAGGCAAGAGTCTTCCTTTCAGAATAGAGTAAAGCCAGAACGTGAAAAATTATTTGGAGTTATTCCTTGGAAACGTAAATCGAGTGCCTTAGGTTATACTCAAGCAATAGATGGAACATGGGACTGGTATAAAAAAGAAAATAATAAACCACTTGCTTCAAGAGTTAATTTTGCCGATGCTGTAGACTTTACAGGCTGGTATATAAATAAAACAACTTCAATAAATAAAATCACTAAAAGTGATACTTATAACCAATATCTAGCCTATCATGAAGGGCATGGCGGTTTTAAAAAAGGAACTTATAAGAGTAAAGAGTGGTTAATTGAGGTTGCTCGCAAAGTTAAGATACGAGCTGATCGATATGAGTCTCAATTAGCTGAATGTGAAAATGATTTTAATAAAAAATTTCTAGGTATTTTTTGAATGAAAAAAAATAAAAAATTAGTAGCTGTTACCATGGGAGATCCATCTGGAATTTCAACAGAGATTATTATTAAGTCATGGAAAAGAGCTGCTTATACTTTTTTTGTAATACATGATCCTGAATATATTTCTAAAGTTGCGAGTAAATTAAAACTTAAAGTTAATATTAAATTAATATCAAGTCCTGAGGAAGCTCATGGAGTTTTTAAAAAATCATTACCTGTACTGCCAATTAAAATTGAAAGTAATACAAGATTGGGTTACCCAAATCATAGTAACTCTAGACATATTTTTCGATCAATTGATCTTGCAATTAAATTTGCAAAAGAAAAGAAGGTTTCAGGAATTGTAACTAATCCAATATCAAAAGAAATATTATCGAGATACAGAAAAAATTTTACTGGTCATACAGAATATTTAGCAAGATTAGATAAGAAAAAAATTTTTGGAATGATGCTATTAAATAATCAACTTAAAGTTGTTCCATTTACAACTCATATTCCACTAAAAGATGTTTGTAAGCATATAAAGCAGAAACCACTCTTAGAGGCAGTAAAGTTATTAAATCAATCTTTGAAGAAAAACTTTGGTATAAAAAAACCAAAAATTGCTATTACAGGTCTTAATCCACATTCAGGTGATGGAGGCCTTTTAGGAAACGAAGAAAATAAAATCATACTGCCAGTAATAAAAAAGAGTTTGAAAAGTGGGATATTAATAACAGGCCCACTATCTGCTGACTCTGCTTTTCAAGATAAAAATCTAAAATTATTTGATGCTTTTCTGTGCATGTATCACGATCAAGCATTAATACCAGTGAAGACTATCGATTTTGACAATACAATTAATTATACACTTGGACTATCTTTTGTAAGAACAAGTCCAGACCATGGTACAGGATATGATATTGCTAATAAAGCTGTTGCAAGTGAAACAAGTTTAGTCACAGCGATAAATTATGCTGCTAAGATTTAATTTCTCTATTTTTCAATACTGAAAGTTTGAACGGCATCATTAAATGAGCCAAAAAGCTTTTTTGAAAAGTCATCAGTTGTAGAGGAAGTTTCTGGATGCCACTGAACACCAAAAAAATATCCATTATAATTTTTTAAACTTATTGCCTCGACCGTTTCATCTTTAGCCACCCCTTCAATTTCAAGTGAGTCTGCTAACCTATCAATTCCTTGAGTATGTAAAGAATTAACCTCAATAGAGTCATTGCCAGCTAATTTATGCATCTTTCCATCTTCAGTTAAATAAACTTCATGCTGCTTTCCAAATTGGATTTTTAGATCATCAGATTTAGGCGCACGATGATCCATTCTTCCTGGTACATCATGAATATCAGCATGCAAAGATCCTCCAAGAGCAACGTTAACTTCTTGGAAACCTCTACAAATACCTAGTAAAGGTATCTTTTTATAAAAAATATGTTCAATTAAAGGTAATACAGTTTTATCTCTATTCAGGTCTAATGGCTCAACAACTTTGTCTTTGTCATAAAACTCAGGATACACATTTGATAGGTTTCCTGTAAGAAGAATGCCATCAAATCTATTTAGAATTACTTTATAGTTTTCTGTATCAGCAGTGGCAGGTAAGATGACAGGAGTACAGTCAGTACTGTCAATCAATGCATTTACATAATTTGCCCCAGTTGCATGGTAAGTTCGTTGTACATCATCACGAGTAAAAACGTCTGCAAAAATAGCGACTAATGGTTTATTTTGCCTATACATATTTAGTTAAATATTATTTACGTTATCAATAATTAGCATATATTACTTTATGTATGGTCATCAACATTGAAAATAAAAATAGCAAAGTCAACGCTCAAAGCTCATGGCAAGATGTATTAGCGTTAAATGAGCAACTTTCTTCTGATGAGCAGATAACTCAATCTTCAGTAAGGGCTTTTTGTGAAGATAAGCTGATGCCAAGAATAATTAATGATAACCGCAATGAGCACTTTTCAAGGGAAATTCTTTATGAAATGGGTGAGCAAGGATTATTAGGATCTTACCTAAAGGGGTATGGTTGCGCAGGTGCAAATTATGTTAGTTACGGTTTGATAGCTAGAGAAATTGAGAGAGTTGATAGCGCTTATAGATCTTTAATGTCTGTTCAAACAAGTCTAGTAATGTTTCCAATTTTTCAATTTGGAACAGAAGCACAAAAAGAAAAATATTTGCCTAAACTGGCTTCAGGAGAATTTATTGGAAGCTTTGGACTAACAGAACCTGATGCTGGAAGTGATCCAAATGCAATGAAAACTAGAGCAAAAAAAGTAGCTAATGGCTATCAGATATCTGGAACAAAAACTTGGATAAGTAACTCTCCAGTTGCCGACGTCATGATTGTATGGGCAAAAGATGATGAAGGTATCATTCGAGGTTTCATTATCGAAAGAGATAGTAAGGGTTTAAGTACTCCTAAAATAGAGGGAAAGCTATCACTTCGAGCTTCAACGACCGGACAGATTGTAATGGAAGATGTTTTTTGCAGTGAAGAACAAATTCTTCCAAATGCTTCAGGGCTTTCAGCTCCATTCGCATGTTTAAACTCTGCACGTTATGGTATCTCTTGGGGTGCTTTAGGTGCTGCAGAATTTTGTTTTGAAACTGCGCGACAATATTCACTAGATCGAATGATGTTTGGAAAACCAATTGCAGCTACTCAATTAGTCCAGTCAAAATTAGTTGAAATGCAAACTGAAATTGCCCTTGGTTTTCAAGCAGCTTTAAGAGTTGGAAGACTAATGGACAGTAATGAGTCTGACGCTAACATGGTCAGCTTAATTAAAAGGAACAATGTTTCAAAAAGTCTTGACGTTGCCCGTAATGCTAGAGATATTCTTGGCGGCAATGGGATTTCTGACGAGTATCATGTGATGCGCCACATGGTTAACCTTGAAACGGTAAAAACTTATGAGGGAACTCATGATGTCCATACTTTGATTATGGGTAGAAATTTAACAGGAATACAGGCATTTAAATAATATGGCATACTTAAATAGAACTACAAAGCAGTGGCAAGATATAGATACTGCACATCATCTTCATCCATTTACTGACTATAAGTCACTTGCAGAAGAAGGTAGTAATATAATTGTTAAAGCTGATGGCGCATACCTTACAAATACTGACGATAAACAGTTCTTGGATGCTATGTCTGGACTATGGTGTGTAAACGTTGGCTATGGCAGGAAAAGCTTGGCTGAAGTTGCCTATAAACAAATGCAAGAACTTCCTTACTACAATTCATTTTTCAAAACTGCTACAGCACCTTCTATCGAGCTTGCTCAGCAGCTAGCTGAAATTGCTCCTAACGATTTAAATCATGCATTTTTCTCATCTAGTGGTTCAGAAGCAAATGACACAGTCGTTCGAATGGTTAGAAGGTATTGGGATTTAAAAGGCCAGCCAACAAAAAAAACTTTTATCAGTAGAGAGTATGCTTATCACGGAAGTACAATGACGGGTGTAAGTTTAGGTGGCATGACGGCGATGCACGCTCAGGGTGGAATGATGCCAGGCTTTGATCATGTTATGCCGCCATATTGGTATAAATATGGAGGAGATATGACTCCTGAAGAATTTGGAATATTTACTGCAAATAAAATAGAAGAAAAAATTAATGAGATTGGACCTGAAAATATTGCCGCATTTATTGGTGAGCCGATACAAGGTGCAGGAGGTGTTATAATTCCACCAGACTCATATTGGCCAAGAGTTCAAGAAATATGTAATCAATATGATATTTTACTAGTAGTCGATGAAGTTATATGTGGTTTTGGTAGAACAGGACAATGGTTTGGAAGTGATACATATAATATCAAGCCAGATATCATCACAATGGCAAAGGGTATTAGTTCAGGATACATACCTCTTTCAGGTATAATGGTTGGCAACAGAGTTACAGAAACATTAGTTGATGAAGGTGGAGAATTTTATCATGGGTACACATATTCCGGCCATCCAGTTGCTTGTGCAGTTGCAATTGAAAATTTGAAAATTATAAGAGAAGAAAATCTTATTGAAAGCTCCCAAAAGACTTCATTATATTTAGAAGAACGTATGAAAGAAATTGCTGATCATCCTTTGGTTGGTGAAGTTCGAATGAAAAGTTTTATTGGAGCTGTTGAGTTAGTTAAAGATAAAGATAAAAGAGAAATGTTTGAAGAAACAGGAGTTACAGGTGGTATTTGTCGAGACTACTGTATTCAACAAGGACTAATCATGAGAGCGGTGAGAGATGGAATGATATTTTGCCCTCCACTTATTTTTAACAATAATCATATTGATGAATTAGTCGAAAAATTGAAAAAAGCACTTGATCAGACACACGATCATATTTCTAAATCATAACTATAGAACTCGTTGTCTCTTATATATCCCAACGACTCATAAAGAGTTTGGCCGGGTAAATTTGTTTTATTAGTTGATAGCTCGATAGATCCAAAGTTATTTTGAGAAGCGTATTCTTTTGCAGCATTCATCAAAGACTCAGCAATACCTCTTCGTCGATATTCTTCCCTTACAAATAAATCATAAAGAACTATTTTTTTTCTTACATTCACAGAGTCAAAAGTAGGATATAATTGAGTAAAACCTAAACAAATACCATTTTCTTCTACGAAAAAAATTGTTGATTCGTTATTTTTTAGTCTTTCTGCAATATATTGTTGTGCAACAGAAATATCAGGTACTTGATTATAAAAAATCCGATATAAGTCAAAAACTTCACCAATCATATTTGCATCATCTAAGGTTGCTTTCTTTAAATTTATTTTCATTGTTACCTCCATATCGTTCGATAAATTGATATCATTAAAAAAATGAATGTGAATGATGTTATTGTATAGATGAATCCCATTGGACCAAAAGCATCCATTACTCTTCCTCCAACTAGTGGTCCAATTAATGAACCACACTCAAAGACCATAACAAGAATTGCTGTTGCCCCTGCAACCTGAGAGGCGCTGTAACGCTCACCTAACATGACTAATGAAATAGCAAACATACCAGTCGCGGCACCTCCCCACATAAAACAACTTAGGGCCATAATATAAAAATTATCTAAGAAGAATGCAAAAATTATTGGACAAATAAACGTAATTGAGACAGCAGTATTCATCATTAATCGCTTATTTAGTCGATCCAATAATACTCCGACAATTGGCTGGCAAACAACACCTCCAACTAACGTAATTGAGACAAACTGAAGTGCAATATCTTGAGAAAAACTACTCTTAACCATAAAGATTGGAAAAAACGAGACAAACATTACATCATCCAAGCCGCAAAGGACTGCAGCACCAAATATAGTGGGGGCAGCAATCATTGCTGCAAATACAGGAAGAGATTTCTTTTCAGGCAACTCAGGATCCTCAACATTTAGAGTAATAAGTGGAATGATTGCTAAGAAAGATAAGGAGGAGATAACAATAAATGGTAACCATCCTTCAATGCCTGTGAGTGATATAACCATTGGTCCAATTGCAAATCCAATTACGAAAACGGTATTGTAAATTGTTACAATTTTACCTCTGTTGCTGTCATCTGCCATCGAAAGCATCCAGGTATCAAAAGCATTCCATGCTAATGCTCCAGCAAAGCCAATTAAGAAACGAATAATAAACCATGCAGTTAAACTTTCAAAAATAGGAAATGTAAAATACATAATCACAGTAAATATCTGGGCAATTACTATTGACCGCGCTAGTCCTATTTTATGAATAATAATAGGAGTAATCCTAACAAATAAAATTACAGCTAATGGTTGTGCAATTACGTTTAATCCAATTTCTGTATTTGAATACCCTCTAGATTCAAGAATGAGTGATAATAAAGGAATCAATGTTCCAAGCTTTATGCCAATTATTAGGGCACATAAGAAAAGAATAAGATAAGTTTTATATTGAGTACCTAAATATTTTTCAAATGTTAAATTCACTGAAACCGTGTTTCGTCAGGATAAATACTTTTAAAGTATTTTATTATTAGACTTTTACAAAATTCATTAGTGTAAACTTTTGGTTCAAATAAAATTCTCTGCCATAATCCATCAACCATTGAATGATATGTTTCACTAATTTCAACTGATGTTAAAGAAGTTTGATTAGTTAAGTGATTAATTTCATCAATTAATTTTTTAGTTTGGTTAAGATAAATTTCATCTTGATCCTGACAGACTGAACGATATGAGGGTCTAAATTTTACCTCACTATAAAAAGCTATCCAAACGGATATTTTATTTTGATTTGCAATTTTTTTACTAAAATCATTTTCACATATTCTAAGCAATCTATCAATTGGATCTAAATTCTCATCTTCGAATATTTTCTGCCATGATTTTTTATATTCATCTGACAGAAATTGAAGCGAGCTTAACAATAAATTTTCTTTAGATTTAAATCTAAAATTTGCATACCCCTGAGAAACCTCAGCTTTTTTTGCAACATGTGAAATAGTAGTGTCTGCAAGCCCTCTTTTAGCAATTGTCTCAATAGTTGCATCAATCAGTTTCTGATGATTAACAGATATCTCACTATTTTTATCATTTGTAGTCGGTTTCTGATTTGTATTTGTGCTCATAATATAGCTAGAAAGAATATACAAAGTTTACCATCAAAGATAGTTTTGTATTGAATAATCATTCAATATTGTTATCATACAATTTAATTTTTATAAGTTTTATGCCAAAAAATACACATGATATAATCGTTGTTGGAGCTGGTCATAATGGACTGACTGCTGCAAGTTATATGGCAAAAGCCGGCCTTGATGTTCTTGTCTTGGAAAAGAATGAATGGATTGGTGGAGCTGCAGTTAGTCGAGAGCTATACCCAGGCTGGAAATATTCAAATTGTTCATATGTTTGTAGTCTTCTAAGACCTGAAATTATGAGGGACCTGGAGCTTTATAAATATGGATTACAAATTATTCCATATGAGGGAAGTGCAACAATGATGAGAAATGGTGACTACTATGCTCATTATCATGATCATGACATGACAATCAATGCCATCAGGCGTCATTCACATAAAGATGCAGAAGCATATGAAAGATATAGTAGAGATGTATTAAGGCAATGTAAGATTATAAAGCCATTATTAAAAATGACTCCTCCAGATTTAACATCATTCAGTCCAAAAAATATTTTAGGAGCATTAGAATTTGCAAAACATTTTGCAGCAAAAGATGAACTTGGTGGTTTAGGAGAAAAAGAGATCTACGATACTATACGTTTTTATACAATGAGTATTAGAGATTACCTTGATGAATATTTTGAAAGTGAAATTACAAAAGCTCATTTAGCAGGAAGTGCAATTATTGGAACTGCACTTGGTCCATGTTCACCTGGTTCAGCATACGTTTTACTTCACCATTATATGGGTGAGGTCGATGGATCAGTTGGATCGTGGGGCTACTCTCGTGGAGGTATGGGATCTATTACAAAAGCAATGATGGGTTGTTTAAATGATCATGGCGGAGAAGTAAAGCCTAGTAGTGAAGTTGCAAATGTTATTGTTAAAAATGGAAGAGCCATTGGAGTTGCGACTACAAATGGTGATGAGTTTTATGCTAAAAAAATTATTTCTAATTTAGATGCAAAACGAACCTTTTTAAAAATTACTGAAGAAAAAAATCTTCCAGGAGAATTTGTTGAAAGAATTAAAAATTTTAAAATCAGAGGTTCTTCAGGAAAACTAAATATTGCTTTAGACGGTCTACCAGATTTTCCATGTATTCCAGAAGGAGATCCAGGTGGTGGTGGAGATATGCACTTTACTGAAACAATCGAAGAGATGGAAGGCGCATATGATGATTGGAAAAGAGGTCAATGGTCAAGAAACCCTTATGTAGATATGTGTATTCCATCAAAAAGTGATCCCACTATGGCTGCTCCTGGTAAACATTATATGTCTGTTTTCATTCAATATGTTCCATTTAATTTAGCGAATGGTGGTTGGAATGAAGAAAGAAAACAAGAGTTCGGAAGACATATCGTAGATTGTATTTCAGAGTTTTCTCCTAACTTTAAAGACTTAATTAATCATTATGAAGTTAGAACTCCAATGGATCTAGACAGTGAAGTAGGACTTACTGAAGGAAATATCTTTCAAGGAGAATTAACTATGGATCAGCTTATGTTCAATCGTCCTGTTCCTGGCTACGCACAATACCGTACACCTCTCAAAAATATGTATATATGTAGTTCCTCAACACATCCAGGTGGAGGAGTTATGGGTGCTCCTGGAGCAAACGCGGCACGCGAAGTTTTATTAGATATGAACATACCGCAAAAAGGAAATTACTATTAATGTCAGAAAAACAATATGATGCCATTATAATTGGTGGAGGTCATAATGGACTTATATGCGCGAGTATACTCTCAAAAAAAAATAAAAAAGTTTTAATTTGCGAGGCGCGTGAAACATGTGGGGGCATGGCAAATCAAGAAATTATAAATTATGTACCCTCTATACCAAATAGTGTTAGCCAATCGATCGGTGGATTAAATCTTAAGTATAATTCAAAAGGAACCATAGCACTTTCAGAGTCAGGAAAGCATATTCGTCTTATTGGGAATCTGCACCTTGATCATGCAACGATTTCTAAATTCTCTACCCAAGATGCAGATCGATATCTTCAATTTCATGATAAGATGTCTCAATTTTCTAAAACACTTGGTAAATTCATGATGGATTCACCTCCACGAATTATGAACAATAGCCTTTCTGATTATGCAAAACTCTTAAAGCTTGGCTTAAATGTGAGAATGCTTGGTAAGAAAAAATTTAATGAATTTGCTAGGATGATAGGTCTTAATATTGCTGATGAACTTGAAGATAACTTTGAGAGCACTTTGCTTCAGGGACTTATAGCCCATGATTCTGTGTTGGGATCAAACCTCGGACCAAGGTCCCCTGGATCGTTAATTAATTTGTTATACAGAATGGCAATTCATGGCAACTCTCTTTTTGGTGGAATCTATGAAATGGATGGGGGCTCAGAGTCACTTATTTCTGCTCTTATAGAGAAATGCAAAAAAAGTAATGTAGAGATCAAAACATCAGCTTTTGTAAAAAATTGTATAGTCGAAGATGATAAGGCGATTGGTGTCGAGCTGCATAATGGTGAAAAGATTTTTGCAAAGACAGTAATTTCCAATACTGATCCAAGATCAACTTATTTCTCTCTACTTGGTGCACAAAATCTTGATACTGATGTAAAAAGAAGAATAAAACACCATCGTTCAAAAGGACGCGTTGCCAAGCTTACTCTCAAGTTAAATAAAATGCCTGAGTTTAATGATTGTGATGAGATTGATTTGAATAGTCGAATGGTAATATCACCTTCAATTGACTATATTGAGGAAAATTTTAATCCTAGTAAATTTGATAAGTTATCATCTGAACCAGTTCTTGAAATGTGTATGAAGAAAGATGAAGCAGGTGCGCCATTTTTAGATATTCAAGTTCAGTATGCCCCTTACAAAGCTCATGGCGGCTGGGAGAATATTAAAAACGATTATATAAACTCAATAATCAAAATTATTTCGAAATACTCTTCAAATATTGAGAGCTGTATCGACAGTAAAGCATTTATAACCCCAGATGACATAGAGCAGGATTACCATATTTCTGGAGGACATTGGCATCATGGAGAGATTCAAATTGATCAATTATTTATGTTGAGACCAATTCCTGGGGCAGCTCAGTATAAGACTCATTTAGATGGATTGTATATGTGTGGTGCCGGTACTCATCCAGGTGGTGGCATGCATGGTATTTCGGGAAAAAATGCTGCAAAAGTTGTTTTGGGAGATTTATAGATGAATACAGATTTAAGATTTTCAGCATTAAAGAGAACTCCATTTCATTCAAGAACCAGCTTAGCTTCGCGAACAAACAAATGGTACACATGGAATGGATTCACTGTTCCCACAGAATATTCCACACTTGAACTTGAATATACGGCTGCTCGAAATGGCACTTCTGTAATGGACCTAACTCCAATGGGTAAATATGAAATTACTGGAGACGATGCGCATTCATTTGTTGATTATTTAGTAACAAGAGATCTCTCTGAAATGAAAGATAATACTGTTGCTTACATTATATGGTGCAATGAAGATGGAAAAGTAATTGATGATGGAACTGTATTTAAATACTCATCCAAAAAATTTATGCTTTGTTGTGCTGTAAAAATTTACAATTGGTTAAATGACTCTGCTGAGGGATTTAATGTAAATATAGCAGATGTAACTGACACAATAGCAGCTCTTTCATTACAAGGACCTACATCATGCTCCACGTTAAAAAATTACGGTGCAAATGATTTAGAAAATCTTGCCCCTTTTGAAATGAAGGAATTTTCAATCAATGGGTATCAAGTCTTAATATCTCGTACAGGTTTTACTGGAGATTTGGGTTATGAGTTATGGACTGATCCTCAAAATGCTGAAACTGCATGGGACAGTATTTTTGAAGCTGGTAAACACCTTAAAATTAGACCTTTTGGAATGCATGCCTTAGAAATGACAAGAATCGAAGCAGGGTTTATTCAAACTAATACTGATTTCATGGCAGCTGAAGATGCGCTAAGACCAATCAGAATGAGATCACCATATGAGATTGGTATGGGATGGCTCGTACATTTTAAAAAGAAAAAATATTTTATTGGTAAAAAAGCACTCAAGTATGAAAAAGAAAACAGCACTACAGAAAGATGTTTAGTTGGATTGGATATTGACGGTGATAAGCCTGCCCATGGATCAGTTATCTATAATGCTAAAAAACAAGACATCGGTATTGTAACAGCAGCAATGTGGAGTCCAACAATGAAAAGAAATATTGCGTTAGCATCTTTAAAACGACCTTATGGAATTAAAATAAAAGAAAATATATTTGCAGAAATTTATCATCCTGAAGAAATTGAGTATCGTAAGATCTGGGCTAAATGTAAGGTTGTAAAAAGACAATTTTATAGCCCTGAGAGAAGAAATAAAGTTCCAGCAGATCTATACGAATAGCCAAAAATCAAGACTTATTAGTCAATTCAATTATTGAACAGCTGTTCAATTTAGGCTATAATCAATTATGCCAAAATCAACACCTCAAATACCTTCTAAAGATTTAACAAATACACAAGATGACAGAATCTTACATCCTTGGCAGTATTTGGAATACAGGGGAGAGGAAGATCGAACTTTTATTGATAAATCAGATGGAATTTATCTTTTTGATAAGACGGGAAAAAAGCTCATTGATGGTCCAGGTGGAATGTGGAATGTTAATGTTGGACATGGTGTTAAAGAAATTGCTGATGCTGTTTATGAGCAAATTACAAAGATGCCATATGCAAGTCCATTTACTGAGTCCACTGAAATAGCAAACAACTACGCCTCTAGACTTGTAAAGTATGCCCCAGGAGATTTAAAGCGAATCTTTTTTACTTCAGGTGGTTCATCAGCAGTAGATTCCGCCTTGCGGTTTGTTATGTTCTATAACAATGTATGTGGACGTAGAGAAAAAAAGCAAATTATTTCAAGACATGATGGTTATCATGGAAGTACTTTTTTAGGTGCATCTTGTTCAGGTAAAGAGAGAGATAAAAATAATTTTGATTTTGCAAATAATCTTGTACACCATATATCTTCACCAAACCCTTTTAGAAAACCAGATGACTTAACTGATGAAGAGTTTTGTAATTTAAAAGTTCAAGAATTAGAGAATAAAATTTTAGAAATTGGAGCTGATAAGGTAGCGGCATTTATAGCTGAGCCTATTTTAGCATCTGGTGGAGTTATAGTTCCTCCAAAAGGATACCATAAGAAAACACATGCAGTTTGTAAAAAACATGATGTACTTTATATCTCTGATGAGATTGTTACTGGTTTTGGAAGACTAGGACATATATTTGCATCTGAAAATTACTTTGACTTTACACCAGACATAATACTTCTCGCTAAAGGAATTACTTCTGGATATGTCCCATGTGGTGCCGTCGTCATTTCTGAAAGGTTAATGTCTCAACTTGATAATAAAGAAAAAGTAATTTTTTCTAATGGATTTACAGACTCTGGTCACCCTGTGAGTATGGCGGCCGCTACTGCAACTTTAGATTATATGGAAAGAACAAATCTTTTGGATCATGTAAAAGAAGTTGGTCCATATTTTCAAAGCAAATTAAGAGAGTTAACTGATTTACCAATCGTTGGTGAAGTTAGAGGTGAGGGACTTATGGCAGCTGTAGAATGTGTTGGGAATAAAGATAAAAAAGATCCATTAAACTTATCTTATGAGATTGGCTCTAGAATAAATGAGCACTGTCAACAACTTGGGTTAATTGTAAGGCCTTTATTTAGTACATGTGTGATGTCTCCATCTTTAATCATTACTAAAGAACAGATCGATGATCTTGTAACTATCTTAAGAAAAGGGATAGAACTCGCAACAGATGATATTAAAAAAGAAGGTCTTTGGTCATCATCTTCAAACTAATGGATCTATTCAATCAATACAAAGAAAGCTATCAGGAAGGCAAAACACTTCCTCAAGATTTCTACACTGATGAAAATGTATTTAGTGATGAAATGAAGAGGATTTATTTCAAGCAATGGCTAATGGTTGATCATGTTAGTCGTATTAAAAATCCTGGTGATTATTTTGTTTTTGAGGCTGAAAAAGAATCAATAATCGTTATTCGAGGTAGAGATAATGAGATCAGAGCTTTTTATAATGTTTGTACTCATCGAGGCTCAAGAATTTGTCTTGACGAAGAGGGTTCAAAAAAACTTTTAGTTTGTCCTTATCATGCTTGGAGTTTTTCCGCTGAAGGAGATTTAAAGGCTGCACGTCATATGCCTGATGATTTTAAGTTGGAAGATTATGGACTTAGAAAATGTCACATTAAAATATACGAGGGATTAATTTTTATTAATCTTTCGATAGAAGATCCAATGGACTTTGATGAATTTATGTCTCCGTTAAAAGAGTTGGTCAATTTTCATGGTACTGGAAAATCCAAGATTGCTGCTCGAAAAAAATATCCAACAGATGCTAACTTCAAATTAGTCTTAGAAAATTTTCAAGAATGTTATCATTGTAGTAATGCACACCCTGAGTTTAGTGCAGTTCACGAGAAAGATTGGGTATTCACTATGGGAGCAGGATTAGGTACCGCACCAGAAAAAGATACAGATAAATATTTAAAAAAGATTGTTCCATGGGTTGAAGAATGTAAAAAACAAGGAACTCCTTCCGAAACCTATTTGGAAACTGATGAAGGCTTGAGAAAAGGTCTGAACCGATACTTCGATCGAACTCCAATTGGTAATGGCCATTTATCTCAAACAAAAAGTGGGAAACCGGCATCAAAATTAATGGGAAAATTCAAAGACTTTGATGGGGGCTTATCCCAAGTAAGCTTTAATCCTTTTAGCTGTTGTTATTTTACAAATGACTTTGGCATTATGTTTGTGTTCAAACCTAATTCAATTCTAAAGTCAGAAGTAGAATTAATTTGGCTTGTAAATGAAGATGCTGAAGAGGGTAGAGATTATAATACTGATGATGTTACATATATTTGGGATGTTACAACTCAAGAAGATACAACAATAATTGAAAACAATCAGAAAGGTTTGTTGTCCCAATCATTTGCACCAGGAGTATTATCACAGAACGAGTCCGCTGTTACATATTTCTACAATTGGTATTTTACCAATATGCAATTGTCATAATTTTGGGCAATAATGTATAGCCGTCCAATAGTTAAAGATGATTTTAAAGTTCCAGAAGAATTAATAACTAAAAATTTTATATTAAAGCCGTTAACAACAAATTACTTAGATAGTGACTATGAAGCAGTCATGAAAAGTGAAAATCATTTGTATAAATTGATGGATGATAGTGAGTGGCCAAAAAAGATGACGTTAAAAGAAAATCTTGCTGATTTGGGGTGGCACGAAGTAGAATTTTCCCTGAGACATTCATTTGCTTACACAGTTCTTTCACCACATAATAAAGAAGAAGTAATTGGGTGTTGCTACATCTATCCATCTGACAATCCTGATTTTGAAGTACAAGCATACTATTGGATAAGGCAAGATCTTATTAGCAGCGGCTTAGAAACAGAATTAGGTAATGCCTTTAAAACATGGTTAGAAAAAAATTGGCCATTTAAGAAAATAGAATTTCCACGAAGAGACATATGATTAATTGGTATTTTAACAATAAGTGGTTATGATAATCTTAAATTATTCCTATGAAACAGTTATATAACAAAGCAATTTACGAATTTAACACTCCTATTAAAAGCTATTGGGAAGAAGTAAGTCATTTTGATCAGAGTCGTTTCCCTAAATTAGTTGGCGATCACTCATGTGATGTATGTGTCATTGGGGGAGGATTTACAGGAATTAGCACAGCTTATCACGCTGCAAAAAATTATGGAGGAGATGTTCGACTTCTTGAAGCTGGACACTTTGGATTTGCAAGTAGTGGAAGAAATGCTGGTTTTTGCTGCCTTCCAGCGACAAAATTATCAATTAGCCAATTAATAAAAAAATATGGAATGGATGAAACTAAAAAGTTTTTTGCATCTCAAATTGAAGGTGTGGATCTTTTATCATCATTAATAGCTGATAATAATATTGAATGTGAAAAAGTTGGCACTGGCAATCTTGATGTTGCTCACCATCCAGGTAGTAGTGAAGAATTGAAAGAGTGGGGCAATGATTTAAAAAACTATTTTGGGATTAATACTCGATGGATTCCCAAGGAAGAGTTTGATGAGACTGGTCATCAATCGACTGAGCAATTTGGTGCAGTATTCACAGAAGCTGGATTTGCGATGAATCCTATGGCATTTTTAAATGGATTTGCTAACGCTACAGTTGATGCAGGTGCAAAACTTCATGCTCACTCAAGAGTAAAAAAATGGGAACGAAACGGTAAACATAAACTTATTACTGAAGAAGGTTCACTGACGTGTGATAAGGTTGTCGTTGCAACAAATGGTTATACAGATGAATCTCTTCATCCGAGTTTTGCAAATAGAATGGTTCCAGTATTATCAAATATTATTGTTACAAGAGAGATGAGTGAGGACGAGTTTAAATTACAAAATTATAAAACTCTTAATCCAATCTGTAATTCAAGAGAGATATTATATTATTACAGAAGAATGCCTTCCAATAGAATGTTATTTGGAACTAGAGGTGATACGTTTGGAGATGAAAAGAGTGCTTTGAAAATGAGAAATTATATGACCAATCAATTCCGTGGTGTATTCCCAAATTGGAATGATATTGATATTGAGCATTATTGGAGAGGGACAGTCGTTATGACTAGAGATCTTGTTCCTGCATTTGGCAGTCTTGAGAATGACAAGTCGGTCTTCTTTTCATATGGTTATCAAGCAAACGGAAATAATACCACTGTGTATTGTGGAAAAAAATTAGCAGAAATGATTTATGAGTCAAATAGTGGTGAAACTAATATTTCAAAAGTATATCAAGGTCTCTCTCCAAAAATTCCATTTGGCTTTTTAAGACTATGGTATCTCAGAATTTACCTCTGGTATTCTAATTTTACAGATAAAAGCAAAAAAGAAATTTAAATTGCATCTGTTATTTTTATAACTTAGAATTTTCTTATGTTACAGTCGTGGCGAAAATTATATGCAAAAAGTGAGAATACACAGGCTTATTCTCTCTTATCGCCGGCGTTAATATTAGTTGCTGTAGCAATGCTAGTTCCAATGATGCTTATGTTGAGTTTTAGTTTTTTTACTCAAGTAAGTATGATGGAGATTGATTTTTCTTTTACATTTCAAAGATATATTGATTTTTTTCAAAAAAATTTATTAGTCACACTTCTAATTAAGTCAGTTAAAATATCATTTCTAGTAACTTTAATTACCCTTATTACGGCATACCCAGTTTGTTATTACATCGCTTTTTATGTCAAAAAGAACAAAATGCTATGGCTTGTTCTATTAACTTTGCCCTTCTGGACTTCTTATTTATTAAGAGTTTTTTCTTGGAAAATTATACTTGGGACGAAAGGAGTTATAAACTCTTCATTAATTAATGCTGGCCTGTTAAGCGAGCCACTCACGTTTCTGATGTATTCTGAAACTGCTGTTGTGATCACCCTGACTCATGCATGGGCAGCATTTGCATTATTGCCATTATATGTTTCCCTAGAAAAAATTGATTTTTCATTGATTGAAGCAGGAAGAGATCTTGGGCTGTCTCGATTTGAAGTATTCTGGAAGATTACTTTTCCTCTTTCATTACCAGGAGTGATTGGTGCAATATTAATTATCTTTATTCCAACAGTTGGAGATTATGTAACACCAGCTTTACTTGGCGGGACTGATGGACGAATGTTATCTAATATGATCCAAGCTTACTTTGGTAAAGCAAATAATATCCCACTTGGTGCTGCATCAGCGACAATTATGTTAACGACCGTTGCTATCATAACAATCATTGTTTCGAATGTAACAAAAAGACTTACGCAGAGGTTATCTTAAAATGAACGAAAAAAATAACACATTACTTATTTATACCTTGATCTATTTTGCGTTTTTGTATGTGCCTGTTTTATTTTTGCCTCTATTTAGTTTTAATGATGCAAATTATATGTCCTTTCCTCTTGCTGGGTTTACAACAGAACATTATGAAGAGATGTGGTCAAAAAGAAATCTACATAAAGCATTGTGGGCTAGTATAAAAGTAGGAGTAGTCGCTAGTGTTGTAAGTACGATAATTGCACTTTTTGCGGCTAAGGCATTTGCTCGTTATAAATTTAGAGGGCAAAAGGTCTCTTATGGAGCTATCATGATGCCATTTTTGATACCTGAAATTATCTTAGCTGTAGCTTTGCTTATAATCTGGATCAATCTTGGATTTAAATTAGGACTAGTTCCTGTAACAATTGGGCACATATTGTTCTGCACACCTTTTGCAATGCTGATATTGATAGCAAGAATTGAGGGCTTTGATTTTTCTCTTGAAGAAGCTTCCAGAGATTTAGGTGAGAGTGCGTGGGGAACGTTTTATCGTGTATCATTTCCATTATATTTACCAGGAATAGTTGCAGCTCTTCTTCTAAGCTTTATTATATCTTTTGATGAATTTATTCTTGCATTCTTTTTGACTGGAAGCGATGCAACATTGCCTATGTATATGTGGGGTCAGATGAGATTTGTTCAGAAATTGCCACATGTTCTGGCTTTGGGTGCGGTAATTTTAGTATTTACTACTTTTATTGTTTTGTTAGCATTCTGGTTAAGAAATCTTGGTCAAGGAAAAACAAAGAAAGATATCGGTATAAACTTATAAGAAATTATGAATAACTCATTTATACAAATTAATAATATTTCAAAACATTTTGCTGATGTAAAAGCAGTAGATGATGTTTCATTTGAAATAAAAGAAGGTGAATTTTTTTCACTATTAGGACCCTCCGGTTGTGGCAAAACAACTTTATTGAGACTCTTGGCAGGTTTTGAATATCCAACAACTGGGAATCTGTTTATTGATGGAGTAGATATTACTGAATTATCACCAGACAAAAGACCAACAAATATGGTTTTTCAAAATTATGCAATTTTTCCTCATCTAAATGTAGAAAAAAATATCCAGTTCGGACTCAGAAAACTTGGTTTAAGTAATGATGAAATAAATAATCGAGTTAAGGATGTTCTGACTTTAGTTAAGCTTGAGGGATATGAAGAAAGATTTAGTAATCAATTATCTGGAGGTCAAAGGCAACGTGTTGCACTTGCAAGAGCTTTAGTAAGGCAACCAAAGGTGCTTTTATTAGATGAACCACTCGGCGCTTTGGATAAAAAATTAAGAGATGAAATGCAGCTAGAATTAAGAACTCTACAAAAAAATATCGGAATTACTTTTGTGTTTGTTACTCATGATCAACAAGAGGCTATCAGTATGTCAGATAGAGTGGCAGTAATGAATAATGGAAAAATTCAACAACTATCAGCACCCAATGAATTATATAAAAATCCCGAAAACATATTTGTTAGTGACTTTATTGGTGAAACAAATTTTCTTAAAGCAATGACAAAATCTATTGAAGGAGGATTTATCAATGCTTCAATCGAAGGACTAGGGGAATTTAAAATAAAAAATAATTTGAATATTGCTGAAAATTCATCGGATGTTGTTTGTAGCGTTCGACCTGAATCAATGATGATTTCTAAAGTCAAATCAGATTGGGATATATGTCTAGAAGCAAAAATTCGTCAAACATCATATCTTGGAGAAATGACGAGATTTTACGTTGAAGTCAAAGGAATAGATAAGGTAATAACTGTTTCTTCTCAGCATTTTGACAATCAGTCATTTGCTGACAATGAATGTTTCATAAGTATTAGTTTAGAAGATATTTCTATTTTGAATAAAAAATAGCCTGTCCTCTTAAAGAAGACAGGCTATTTAATTTAGTTAAGCTTAGTTGCTTATTAACCTCCAGCTACCATTTCAGCCCACTGAGCTTCCATGTAGTCAGTTACTTCGTCTGAAGGCATTACTGAGAACATTCCATTTGAAAGGTGTGTTGCAGGATTTGCAGCAACACCACGCTCAGCTAATTCATCAGCAGTTAATGTACTAAAGCCAGCTTTATTAGAGTGTCCATAACCCCACTCACTTAGTAAGTAAGCTGAAGTTTCAGCGCTAGTAGCTCCATTAATCATTGCGTAAGCTTTATCAAGGTCTGCACCTTTAACAATCGCTAGGCCACAAGCCCATGTCATTGTTCCATTTGCAGGCTGCATCATTTTTGCTCCAGCATTCCATGCAATTTCATTCCATCCAAGAGCAACGTCTATTTCTTCGTTACCCAATGCTTCTACCATTGAAGAAGTATCTCCAAAGAATGCACGGATCTGGCCGTTGTCTCTCATTTCACGAAACTTGGCAATACCTTGATCAATAGCAGCTTTAGTTAATTGATCTTTTTCTCTGATATCAATTCCTAAGTGATGCATCATTAAGAATAATGAGTCTGCAGCTGAGTCAAGTATTCCGACTTTACCTTTTACTCTCGGGTCTTCCATTAGAGAAAAACTTTCATTGTCTGCATTCATCCACGTAACTCGATCAGGCATATAGAATAAAGTTGTATCGCCCCAATCGATTGGTGCAAAATAATTCTGACCATCAACAATACCACTTGGTAGGTCTCTTACCTCTGGGAACATATCATTCCAGTTATCAATACGTGATGTGTCTAGTGGTTCAAGCACTCCAGCTCTTACCCAACGAGCTATTTCACCTTGGCAAGGCCAAGCTAAATCTACTTCAAAGCCAGCCTTTAATTTTTGTAAACCTTCTTCTGCATCGCCAAATGTAGAGTATTCAGGAGATCCATGTTCTTCTGCATATGTTCCAAACAGTCCATCATCGTCGTATCCACCCCATAGAAAAACTGATCCAGGCTCATCTGCAAAAGCTTTATTTGTCGAAACTACTCCAGCAATAAAAAATACTGAAAGGGACACGATCAAAGCTTTTACAAAAAAACTTTTAATTTCATTGTATTTTAGCATAATAAATTATCCTTTTTTTTGTTTAATCTTGAAAAAATTGTACACCGTCACTTACTTTCGTCAACGTGAATCAAAGAAATTTACTATAATTGATAAATTAATTATATTTTTGGCCGATTTTTATCCTTGTAAAGCCAAGGTTCAGCTTTTTCATAATTATATGCGGCCTGAAAAACTAAATTATCAGAATAAGAACGGCTTATAATTTGTATTCCTGTTGGAACTTTATTTGAGGCAAAACCTGATGGAACACTTATTACTGGCAGTCTACCAAGCATATTAAATGGATATGCCATAGTCCAACCCATATCTCGACCTGTTACTTCTCTTCCGTTAATTACAACAGGATCATTCAATAAATCCACATCAGCCATTACAGCGGGTAAATTATTTGCAGGACATATAAATATATCGTAATCATCAAGTATTGGGCCTAATTCATCATACATTTTACCTGCTATTTCGCCACATTTAAGAGGTGAATATCCTAGCGTAGCTCCAAGCTCCGGATAAAACTCCTCCCGATTTTCGGCAATTGCTTTTGCGTGAACTTCAGCTGACTTTGCATTCATTAATGCATAGCTTGTCAACTTTTCTTCATGTTCAGGTAATAAATTAGCAACCGATCTTGCGAAAATATTTGCATAGTGGCTGTAACATGCAGATTCAATCTCTTGCTTTTTCCAATTTAACTTAACTTCAGTTACCGATGCACCTAATGACTTAAATTTTTCTAGAGACTCAAGAGTATTTTTTTGGACATCTTGATCAACTTCAAAATATCCAAGATCCATCGAGAAAGCAACTTTCCATCCCTTAATATTTTCATAATCAAGTGGCAATGAAATCGCAGGTCGTAAACTTGAAATATCTTTTGGATGTGCTTTACACATTATATTTTGCATTAATGCACAGTCTGAAACTGTACGCGCCATAGGTCCAATCACACAATACTGATCAATATTATAAGGAGCACTTTGAGGGTTCCTTCCAAAAGGGGGTTTGTATCCAACCACACCACAAGCTGAAGCAGGGATTCTAATTGAACCACCAATATCACTTCCTGTTGCTAAAGTTGTACAGCCCGAAGCTAATGTTGCAGCACTTCCACCACTTGATCCTCCCGGTGTCATGTCTAAGTTCCATGGATTTCTTGTCACACCGTTAACTTCCGAATGACAGAAAGATGTTAGAGAAAACTCTGGATTTGTAGTACGTCCATGTATTATAGCGCCAGAATTGACCAATGACTCAACATCAATATCAGTTTTATCTGCGATATAATCTTTAAAAATTAAACTTCCATTTTTATTAGGCTGCCCTTTTATATTAACTTCATCTTTTATTGCCAGTGGTATTCCCTCAAGTGGTAAAGTTTCTTTATTTTGAGAATATTTTTTTTCAGCTTCTTTTGCTTCTTTAAAAGACTCATCAAATCGATAAAAATTGAATGCATTTATTTTTGGATTTACATCTTCAGTTCTTTTTTTTATTTCCGATAGAAGTTCTACTGGAGACAAGGTTTTACTTCTAAATTTTTTTAAGGCTTCTGTAGCTGATAAATAACAAATCTCTAGGTCAAAATCACTCATATGATTATTTTATTTTAATTTACTAATTAATAAAATATATTGAAATTATTATATGATTAAACCAAATATTAGAAATTTAATTGAAAAGCAGGATCCAAACGCAGGTATGGACCAGCAATTCTTTACAAACAAAGATTTGTTTAACCTTAGTTATGAAGCTATGTTTAAAAAACAATGGGTATTCTTAACCCATTTATCTTATTTTGATGAAAGTCATGTTTTTTCATATCAGTGTAACGATAGCTATATTGAAATAAAAAAACTTCATAATGGAAGTCTTTCAATCTCAGCATCAAAACCTGAGATACATTGTCATCTGAAAGTTTATGAAAGCTTAGTTTTTATAAACTTATCTGAGTTACCACATTCTTTCGACGAGTTTATAAAGCCATTAGAGCCATATATTAAGATGCATGGCCTTAATGATGGTAAGATTGCTTTCAAAAAAGATTTTGTATTTAACGCCTCACATTTAGCAACAATTCATAACTTTAAAGAGTGTGCACATTGTTGGGGAGGTGAATTTACTCATAAAGATTATTTAAGTGTTCATGGAGAAGAATATTGTAATTCATATGGAGCAGGAGTGGGTTCAGGAATTGAATCACCAGAATTAACTCAAAGAATTAAAGATTGGACTTTAGAAACTAAAAGCAAAGGTTTATTTGTTAGTGAATACAATGAGGAGACAGATAAATATTTTAGAATAGCTGAGAGAACCCCACTTCCTAATGGCATAAAATCAGAGACCATGGATGGAAGTTATTCATGTTCATCTTTGATGGGAGATTTCAAAACTATCGGACCAGATAATGGGTATACTGCTATTGGATTTAGCCCATTCAATAGCTTTGTAGCAAATAATGAATTTGTAATTTTATTTTTGTTTTCTCCTATAAGTCAAAATAAAACAATCGTTACGCAATATTGGGTAACTCATAAAGATGCTGAAGTTGATATAGAAAAAATGATTTTTTTATGGAACCAAACATCTACAGAAGACTCACAGCTTTGTGAAATGAATCAAAAGGGCATAGAGAGTCGAGCTTATCAACCTGGTAAATATGGTGATCTTGAAACGAGCCTTATTCATTACCAAAAGTTTTATTTAGATCATTTACAAAATCATATTAGGGAACTTACTTAAGTAAGCATTATAATATGGAAATTGCTAAAAAATCTGAATTAGATGGATTATTAACAGAACAAAATATTGAATATGTAGATGCGATTTTTACTGATTTATGTGGCTATGTAAGAGGCAAAAGGTTTCCAACAAGTGAAGTTGAAAAAATATTTAAAGACGGTTTTCAGCTGCCGTATTCGGCTTTTTATCTAGATGCACTTGGTGGTGTTACTAACACAATGTTGTTGGGCTGGGCAGATGGAGACCCTGATGGGCTATTCTTTCCTTTAGCTAATACCATAAAAAAAGTTCCATGGAGTGATAATACTTTACAAATATTAGTGTCTATGTGTGATGAAGAAAAAAATCCTTCAATACTAGATCCTCGCAATATGCTTGCTTCAATCTTAAAACGGTTTGATGATATTAATTTGAAGCCAGTTGTTGCATTTGAACTTGAATTTTATCTAGTGAATAAAGAAAAAGATCAATTAGGAAAACCAGAACCAGCCGCTGGAACAGACAAAACTCATGTTTATGGAATACGTGAACTTGATCTTTTTAAAAAACTTTTAGAAGAAATAAATCATAATTGTAAAATTCAAAATATACCCGCTTCAACTACAACTAGTGAATTTGCTCCTGGTCAATATGAAATTAATTTATCACATACTAGTGATTTATTAAAAGCTGCAGATGATGCATCCTTATTAAGAAGAGTTATTCATGAAACTACTTTGAGTCATGGATATGAAGCAACATTTATGGCCAAACCATTTCTTGAACAAACAGGTAGCGGTATGCACATTCATATGTCTATGTATGATGAAAATGATAAAAATTTATTTTCTAATGGCGATAAACTTGGGAGTGAATTGTTAAAACACACAATTGCTGGTATGCAATCAACCTTATATGATAGTTTTTCTATTTTTATCCCTAATAGAAATGGTTTTAGAAGAATCAAGCCAGACCAATTTGTTCCAGTGAATAAATCTTGGGGTTATAACAATAGAACTGTTGCTTTAAGAATACCTTCTGGAAAAGATGAAGCCAGACGGATTGAGCATAGAGTGGCTTCAGCAGATGCAAATGCGTATCTGACTCTTGCGAGTATTCTAGCTGGTGTACATCACGGAATAACCAATAAATTACAACCATCCCATTTCATAGAATATGGCTCTAATGCTGGTATTGAGGCCGAAGCAGATCCAGAGATCCCATCATCATTAGAAAATTCCCTAGTAAGATTTGAAAATTCAAAAATTCTTAAAGAATATTTTGGAGAAAACTATCTTAAACTTTATCCTTCTGTTAAAAGAGGAGAAGAAGATTTATATAACTCCACATTTATACCAAAAGAGGAATACGATTTTTATTTGTAGAATTTAAATGACAGAAAAATTAATTAGAACTGACAAAGACTATATTTCTTATTTGAAATTAAACGATAATCCTGCCAACAGCTTATCAACTGAGATGATGACTGCTATTCAAACAGAGCTTACTGACATAGATACAAATCCATCTATTAGAGTAATTGTTTTTGAATCTGCTAGCGAAAAAATATTTTGCTCAGGACATAGCCTGACAGAAGTTAAAGGTATGATGAGTGATAAAGATGTAGAAGCTCAACAAAAATTGTTTGCTCAATGCTCTAAGATGATGAAGCAAATCCAACAAATATCTAAACCTGTAATCGCTAAAGTTCGAGGTGTAGGTACTGCCGCAGGTGCGCAGCTAGTAGCCTCATGTGATCTTGCTTATGGTTCAGAAAATTCTCGGTACGCATTACCTGGCGCAAATATAGGGTTATTTTGTCATACACCACAAGTTGCTGTTTCAAGATCGGTAGGTCGTAAAGCAACTATGGAAATGCTTTTGAGTGGACAATTGATTAACTCTTCAAAAGCTGAAAAAATTGGCTTAATTAATAAGGTAGTTAATGATGCAGAATTAGACTCTGAAGTTGAAAAAGTGTGTGCTGAGATTAACGATAAATCTGCCGAAGTAATCGCACAAGGAAAGAGAAGTTTCTATCGACAAATTGAAATGGGACTTACTGATGCGTATGCCGTTACAAGTGACAATATGGTCAAAAACCTTGAGTTAAACGATGCCAACGAGGGTATAAGTTCTTTTTTAGAAAAAAGAAAACCTGAATGGACTAACGATTAACAGCTAAAGTTTCTGGTTGTATATTTTTCTTCAAAACTGTTTCTCTTCTTATAATTATCAAGGATGAAATAACAATTAGGATTGCGCCTAGATAAGTATTCCAAGTAGGTATTTCACCCCAAATTAAGTATCCAAAAATTACAGCATAAATAAGACTTAAATATTTTAATGGTGTAACAATAGAAACCTCAGCATTTTTAAATGCGGCGGTTAAAGCCAAGTTACCTATTCCACCTGAGACTCCTACACATAGCAAAATGAATAAGTCAAAAGTAGATGTAGGCATTTTCCAGGCGCCAAATAATGGAATGGTAATGAGTGAGGCTATAATTCCAAAAATTGTAAAATAAAGAGCAACTAAGTAAGTTGGCTCAGTTTCGCTCAGCTTACGAATTGATATTGATACCATGGCAAAGAAAAAGCAAAAGATTAGTGGTAGTATCATGTATATCGAAAAAGAAGTTGAAAAAGGGTTAACAAGAACACACACTCCAATAAAACCTAAAATTATCGCCATCCAACGTCTTCGGCGCACTACTTCATGCAATATAAAAATAGACAAAATAGTTGAAAATATTGGTGAAGCAAAAGTTAATGAGACTGTTTGAGCTAATGGTAAATAATGAAGTGATGCATAAACTGCAAAAAGAGCACAAGTTCCTGTAAAGCATCTCACAAAGTGTAAACCGGGTTTTTTGGTTTCAAATAAGTTTTTCCATCGTTCTTTAGGAACTACAAATACCAAAGGTATAATGCCAAAAATCATGCGAAAAAAAATAACTTCGCCAATAGGGTAGCTTGCAGTAGTCCATTTGACAGATAAATCCATTATAGAAAACCCTGTAACAGATATAATCATAAAAAAAGCTGCAGCATTGATATTATTTTTATTCATATTTCTGTTTTTATTAAATTAGATATAATGAAGATTGAATAATTAGATTAGTTGAAAAATGAGTGTCTGGAAATACTTAATGGCAGCTTCATTGGGCAATATGATTGCTGGTCCACTGGGAGCATTAGCCTTTACCGCAGGAGCCTATTTTATAGGCGGTAAAAAAAATTTTAATAGAGCAGGTAGCAACTTTAATAAACAGCAGGGTGTCTACGCAATAGGTTTAATTGTGCTGGCTGCAAAGTTAGCAAAAGCTGATGGTCAAGTTACTTCTGATGAAATTGCAAAATTTAAAAAAATCTTTCGAATACCAAACTCTGATTTAAAACAAGTTGCGGCAATCTGGAAACAAGCAGCTGAAACAAGCGATGGTTTTGAAATTTATGCTGAGCAGCTCTATCAAACTTTCAGACGTTCGCCTCAGATGTTAGAGCAAATTATTTTAGGATTGTTTGAAATTGGCTATGCAGATCACGATCTATCAGCCCCAGAATTAAGATATATTAAGAAGGTCAGTAATATATTTAAATTAGATCAGCAGACTTTTAATCGTTTACGTAATTCAAGACCTGAATTTGTTAGAGAAGATCCGTACAAAGTATTGGGAGTTAAAAAATCTGATAGCGCTAATGATATTAAAAAAGCTTACAGAACACTTGCTAGAAAAAACCATCCTGATGTAATTCGTGCAAAAGGTATTACCGATGAAAGTATCATTAGAAAAGCTAAAGAGAAATTTCAATTGATAAATGACGCATACGAACAAATTTTAAAAATTAAAGGCATAAAATAGATAAATTTTAGAATATTTCTAAACAACTACTAGAAAGTTCTAATATCAACGCTATAATTGCGTTATGAGTTTTTTAATATTAATAGCCTTAATTGTACTGATTTATATTATGTACCTCATTAGACAAGACTTACAAGATCACCATGTAAGGACTGAATCAATGTTGCAAAGAATATCAGAGTCAGTTGTTAAACCTTCGGATAATGACACTGAAGATTAAGAATTAGATTTCTTTTTCCAAACCCCTCTTTTTCGGTTACGAATAAATGGTGGATAAACTCCTGAATTAATAAATATTTTTACGTATCTTGTTTGTAGCCAAAAAATCTTTTTTAATACTTCAATCATAACACCATCAAGAAATTAATTAGTTTTTAAAAAAAATATATACTATATTCCATCTATGAATGACAAAGATATTTTAGAGAGCAAAAACTGGCTTACGGTGTGGCATCATTATTATGACCCTGAAGAAAAACTTGAGCAAAATGACCCTAATGCAATCTGTGTAAGTTCTGTCGATACAGAAGGCATGCCTAATGGGCGTTATGTTCTATTGAAAGATGTATCTGAAAATGGATTTTTATTTTACACCAATCTTAAAAGCCAAAAGGGTAAAGAATTATTTGGTTCAAAAAAGGGTGCATTAACCTGGTGGTCGAGAGCTCAAAATAAATCAGTAAGAGTTCAAGGTTCAGTTAAGCAAGTTAGCGACGAAGTAGCTAATAATTATTGGTCAACTAGAAAAGAAGATGCAAAAATTTCTGCAATTTTATCAAAACAAAGTGAGGAAGTAACAAGCAGAGATCAATTAGAAGAAGAGTTCACAAAACTTAAGGCTGAATATGCTGGGAAAGAAATACCAAGACCTGATCATTGGTCTGGAGTAATTATAAGCCCACAAAAAATAGAATTTTGGGAAGCTACAGATGAATACACTTCTAGGTTACACAATCGCTTTGTATTTGAGTTACAAAATGATCAATGGGTAACAAAAAGACTTTACCCATAATTTATGTTTTTTAAAAAAATAATAATAATTACATTTTTAATTTTTTTTCCAGCTAGTATGTTTGCTAATGAATTACCTGTGCCTCGTTGGGTAAGTCTTAATGCTGAAGCCAATATGCGTAAAGGTCCAAGTACGAATGCCTCAATTATGTATCGTTATCAATTTGAGGGTTATCCAATGGAAATCTTAAGACAAACTGAAACCTGGCGTTATGTAAGGGATCCTATGACTGGTACAGAAGGGTGGATGAATCGCATTCTATTTAATGGCGCCCGACATATAATTACAGCTAATAAAGAACATTCATTTGGATATAAAAATGCTGATAAAAGTAAAATAATTGCCAAGCTTGCTTTTGGTGTGCATGGTAAAATCCTTAGTTGTGATTCTAGTTGGTGCTATGTATCAATTTTAAATAATGAAAAAGTTAGAAAAATGTATATCGAAAAGAAAAATCTCTACGGAGTATATACTCATGAAATTATTGATTAATTTCTTTTTTTGAACATATTTTACCCACAATAAAGACTTGTTTTTTTTATATGCTTGCAATTAGTAGACAGAAAGATTTCCTTTTCCCCATTATGTTTCTCCTTACTTTCTGTCTACTTTTTTAAGAATCATATATTAATCAATTTTAAATAATTATTGCAAAAAATAGGAAATTTTCCTGATGAAATATGTATTTTACGACTTTGAAACAAGTGGTTTATCAGCAGAATTTGATAGTATAATTCAAGCCGCCGCAATACTAACTGACCAAGATTTCAACGTAATTGATAGTTTTGATATGCGCGGGCGCATGAAAAAAGAATATCCAGTACCTCATCCAAAAGCATTATTAGTAAACGGTACTGGAGTGGAATTGCTTAAAAACCATGAAGACTCTAATTTTAGTCTGATAAAAAAAATGCAGCAAAAGTTTTTAGCTTGGGGTGAGACTACGTATATCGGTTATAATAGTTTGGGATTTGATGAAAGGTTTTTAAGGCAAAGTCTATATCAATGCGCTCTTCCACCATATTTGACAAATACAAATGGTAATAAACGAGGCGATGCGCTTAAACTTATACATTCAGCAGCAGCAGTATCACCAAACTCTTTCGTTAGACCATTAAACGACGATACTGGAAAAATAACTTTTAAATTAGAGAAATTTGCTCCTGCTAATGGAATTGTGCATGATAATGCTCATGACGCTTTAGGAGATGTTGAGGCAACTATTGGGGTATGTAAAATTATTAAAGAGAGATGTCCCGATGTTTGGGAAGCTGCAATGCAAACTACTTCCAAACAAGATGTTTATAAATTCATTAATGATGATCGAATATTTTGCGCAAGCAGATATTTCAGAGGCAAAGAATATACGAATGGCTTAGCATATTTAGCCACTGACCCTACATATCAAAATCATGTTTATTGCTTTGATCTCAAAACTGATCCAGATTTAATATTTGATCTTGACCGAACAGAATTAAAAAAATTATTTAAAGGTAAAAATAAATGTTTTCAATTAATCAAAGCTAACGAGCAGCCTATTCTACTAGATGAAAAATATTTAATGCAGTCAGAAGAGTTTAAAGATATTGATCTAAATATATTACAAGAACGAATGCAAAAAGTGCGTAAGAATAAAAATTTTATCGAAAAGTTTACAAACTTATTAATCGATATGAATGAAGATAAATCTTTTGTTGCGGATCAAACCGAAAGAACTGTGGAACAAAGAATTTTTGATGGCTTTCCAGACAATAAAGACAACTACTTAATGCAAGATTTTCAAGCGGCTGAATGGGAAAAGCGATACGATATTGCTTTAAAAATAACTGATAATAGAATTCAAGAGTTTGCAAAACGCGTAATTTACAATGAAAAACCTGAACTTTTACCAAAAAATGAGCTCAAAAAAAGAGATCAGGATGTTGCCTCTAAATTGCTAACAATGGATAAAGTTCCATGGAATACTATTCCTGATGCAATGAAAGAAATCGATGATCTCAGAGAGACAGAGGGTGATCATGATATAGAAATACTGCAAGAAATAGATGAATATATTCAAGAACTACAAGAGGATCATAACAATAAACTGAACGCGTGATGGATTTATTTTTAATAATTTTTTTAAGTATAGTAGGTGGTAGTGTTTGCACCTATGTTTTGCTAACCTTCATGCAAAAAGAAAGAAAAAATTTTACCTCTGAAGAATTTAAAAATATTAAAAGTAGTATTGATGAAATTCTTGAAATTGCAGAAGACGAAAAGAAAAATCGTCTTATCTCAAAAGGTGAAAAGCAAGAACAATACACTAATCAAATGTCATTGATAAAAGAATTTCAAAAAAATGCCATTGAATTAACAACAGCTTTGACTGGAAGCAATAAACAACAAGGTAATTGGGGTGAGGTTATTTTAAAAAATTTATTAAATAATGCTGGTTTTCAAGAAGGGCGAGATTACGTTTCTCAGACTAAATTTGACTCCTCTGATGGCGATAGTAAGCAGCAACCGGATATAATTATTAATTTACCTGAAGATCGCCAAATTGTAATTGACTCAAAAGTATCACTTAAAGATTGGTATATATTTATGAACTCTGAAAATGAAGAATCTAGAAAAGAGGCCTTAAAAAAACATATCATATCGATGCAAAGGCACATAAAGCAATTATCAAATACCGATTATCAAAGTCTTTATCAAATTAATAGTCTTGATGTTATTGTTTTGTTTACACCAGTAGAGTCCGCCTTTCATTCTTTCTCAGAGCGAGGTGAAGAGATTATTGAAGAAGCTAGTAGAAAAAAAATTATTATTGTTAGTCCTTCAACATTATTTGGTGTTTTAAAAATAATTGAAAATATGTGGTCAGTACAAAAAAGAAATGAAAGAGCAGATCACATAGCTCGTATAGCTTCAGAAATATATGATCAAGTAGGCCTTGTTCATGAGTCATTTGAAAAGGCTTACTCTGAACTTGAAAAGTATTCAAAGCATTTGGAGTTAGCAAAAAATAGACTGAAGGAAGGCAAAGGAAGCCTACTTTCCAAGGCAAATAAAATGAAAGAAATAGGTGGTTTACAGACTAAAAAGATATTGCCGAAAACAGATAATGATACGGTTATTAATCTGGAGATAGATAAAAAATAATTAAATTAATGAGTAAAATCAATTAGTTAAATAGTAAATACACAACTATTGCACTTGACTTGATGCTATTAATACCTACATTAGGTTTAACTCAATAAGGATAAAACTATGGCTACAATTAATATTACCGATGCATCATTTGAACAAGATGTTTTGAATTCTGATAAACCTGTCGTACTAGATTTTTGGGCACCTTGGTGCGGACCATGCAAGCAAATTGGACCTTCTTTAGAAGAAATTTCTGATGAAATGAAAGATGATGTTATTGTGGCTAAAGTAAATATCGATGAAAATCCAGTAACACCAACCAAATTTGGTGTGAGGGGAATTCCGACAATGTTGGTATTTAAAGGTGGTGAAGCAAAAGCAACTAAAGTTGGCGCTGTTTCTAAGTCTGCAATAGTTGAATGGATTAAAGACTCAATCGTCTAATTATACTTCAATACTTGACCTGCTAAATATAGCGATCCACAAATTAAGATCCGTGCCTGTGGGTACTCATTGCTGAGTGATCTTATAGCCTCTTTTATGCTATTTGCTGGAGATACTTCCGAAACTAAACTTGCTAATTTGAAACTAAGTTGTTCAGCTGGTATTGCACTTACCTCATTAGGTATTGTAATAGTTTTAATTGCTACAAGTCCTTTAATTTTTTTTACGTAATTTATGGGATCTTTTGTATTAATCATCCCTAAAATCATCACCAAATCTTTAACTTGAGGCATATTCTGCATTGCAAGATTAAGCTGGAATGCAGCGTCTTCATTATGTGATCCATCTAAAAATAATTCGTTTTGGGGCGAGATCAATTTAAAATACTTGCCATTATTTATTTGTTGAATTCTTCCTGGTAATTTTATTTTTAAATGAGGATTGTGACTTAATGCATTTTTAACATTTTGATTTTCTATTTTTCTAGTCGCCGCTATTGCCAAACCTAAATTATATAACTGAAATTCTCCATTAATATTTAAGGGTTCTAAAAATATTTCTCCTTTTTCATCCGAGTAACAAATTTTATTTTCATTTTGTTTAATATTCCAATCTTGCTTATAAACAAATGCAGGCGCTTCTAGTTTCTTAGCTTGATTTATTAATACCTCTAGAGCTTCTTTGTATGGTTGTTGACCAATAATAACAGGAACATTTGGCTTTATAATACCGGCTTTTTCAAATGCAATTTTTTCTATAGTATCTCCTAGAAAGTCATGATGATCATTAGAAATTGAGGTTATAACTGATATCTTAGGTGTCATAACATTTGAACTATCGAGTCGACCTCCAAGGCCAACTTCTAATAATGTATAATCTGCCTGATTTCTTGCTGCTGCTAGAAAAAAACAAGCACTCGTTATTTCAAAAAAAGTTATTGGCTGGTCAGCATTTGTACTTTTAACTTCATTTAATATGGCTGAAAGACTATCGTTATCTATTATCTTGTCCTTCAATTCAAATCGTTCATTAAATCTAATTAAATGAGGTGATATATAAGCATTAGTGGTTTTATTCATTGCTCCCAAAATAGTTTGAATAAATTTAAGTGTTGAAAACTTTCCATTAGTCCCAGCAATATGAATAATGTTTTCAATTTTATTTTGAGGACTATCAAGTTTAGATAATAATTTTTTTATTCTATCCAAAGATAAATCTATTCTTTTTGGGTGAAGCTCTAGTAGTTGATCAAGCTGATGATCAATTTGAAGATCAGAAATTTTCAATTAAGCTGCTCGTTTTAATAACAAAGATAATAAATTTGTTAATTTATCTTTTAGCTCTTTTCGATGAATTATTTGATCTATGAAGCCATGATCTAATAAAAACTCTGATCTTTGGAAGCCATCAGGCAATGTTTCGCCAACAGTACTTGCAATAACTCTTGGGCCAGCAAAGCATATAAGAGCTTTAGGTTCAGCAATTGTAATATCGCCTAACATGGCAAAAGAGGCGGTAACACCTCCTGATGTTGGATCAGTTAAAATAACAATATATGGCAAAGAAGCATCTTTAATCATTTGAACAGCAATCGTAGTTTTTGGCAATGCTTGTAAACTGAGTTGATTTTCTTGCATTCTTGCCCCTCCACTTGAGGTGACCATTATAACTGGTGTACTATTAGCAACAGCATGCTCAGCTGCTTTTACCATTGCTTCAGCACCTGCTGAGGATAAACTTCCACCCATAAACTTAAAATTCATCCCAACAACAGTTGTTAGTATTCCTTTAATTTTTCCACAACCTATAAGAAAGGCATCCTGCATATCAGTTTCAGCTTGGGCTTTTTTAAATTTTTCCTTATATGAGTTCGTATCTCTGAAATTTAAAGGATCTAATTGTACACTTGGATAATTTATTTCTTCGAACTCGCTATCATCAAAAAGGTTTTTCATTCTAGTTCTTGGATGAATATAAAGATGATGGTCACAGTTTGTACAAATATAGTAGTTTTTCTCTAAGTCATCAGAGTACAACATTGTTTGGCATTGTGGACACTTAACCCAAGAATTTTCTGGAACTTCTAAGCTTTTTTTACCACCTAGAATGGATTTAATTTTTGGGGCTAATCGAGTTATCCAATTCATGAATTTAGATTTATTATTAATTTAGAACAAAAATCTTTTACAAAATCAGCTATTTTATTTTTATTAGTTTCATTTTTTGAAACTTCTTGAATTTTTTCTACTATACCAGAACCAATCACAATCCCATCTGCATTAGATTTAGAAAATACCTTAACATCTTCTTCTGTCTTAATGCCAAATCCTGATACTACGGGTAAGTCGGTATATTTTTTAATTCTTGAAATTTGAGAATTTACCATATCAATTTGTGCTGACTTAACACCAGTTATTCCAGCTACATTAACACTATATATGAAGCCATCTGCATCTTTTACCAATTTTTGAATTCTTTCATCAGATGTAGTAGGAGTCACAAGTTTAATAAGAGCTATGTTTTCTTTTTTTAATGCCTCTTTTAATTGACTTTCTTCAATGACATCCTCAGGCAAATCAACACAAATGACCGCATCAATAATTCCACTCACTTCTTTTGCAAATTTATCAATTCCATAGATAAAAATGTTGTTCAAGTAGCCCATCATTACGAGCCCAATATCTTGATTATATTCTCTAGATTTTTTTGCAATATTTATTACTTTTTCAAAATTGATTCCATTCTTGATACTTTCGATATTTGCAAGTTGTATAATTGGTCCATCAGCCTGAGCTTCAGCATGAGGAAAAGATATTTCATGAATATTTGCTCCCGAGTCAGCAACTGATTTAATAATTTCTAAACTTGTATCTTCGTCTGGATATCCTGCGGTGGTAAAGCTAATAAACGCTTTTTTATTCTCTGATTTGAGATTTTTAAAAATTTTGCTGATTCTATTTTCCAAGTTTATCACCTAACATTCTTTCAGCTGTATCGATATCTTTATCACCCCTACCACAAATATTTATAACCACAATTTTATCACTATCCATTTCTTTGGCTATTTTTATAGCTTGAGCTATTGCAAAGCTTGGCTCAAAGGCCGGCAGTATTCCCTCTGTTTTACAAAGCAATTGAAAAGCTGAAAATGCCTCTTCGTCAGTTGCATAGGTATAATTGACTCTACCAATACTTTTTAGATAAGAATGCTCAGGGCCACACGAGTAAAAGTTAATTCCTGACGCAAGGCTTTTAGTATCTAATGTCGCAGAACCATCATTGGACTGGAGCATAAAGGATTTAAAACCTTGCATTATACCAATCGAACCGTTGGTTAAGGCTGAGCTGTGTTCTGCTTCTACTCCGTACAGTGCAACTTCTTTATCATCTAAAAAATCATGAATACAACCTATTAGGTTAGAGCCTCCTCCGATACAAGCAACAATAGCATCAGGGAGCCTATTCTCTTTTTCTAAAATTTGTTTTTTGATTTCTTTTCCAATTATCGATTGTGCATATTGTACAATTTTAGGAAAAGGATGTGGTCCAATAGCAGACCCACAACAGTAAAAAGCTTCTGGATCACTCGACCATGCCTTCAGGACAGAAGTGCAAGCATCTTTTAAAACACCCTTTTCGCCCGTACCATCAACACACTCAACCACCTCAGCCCCAAATAATTTTGCTTTTAATACATTTGTTGATTGCAGGAAAATATCATCTTTGCCCATATAACCAATTACGGGAAAATTGAATCTAGCGCCACATGCTGCTGTTGCAATTAAATGTGCACCTGCACCAGTCTCACAGTAAATTTTTGTTTTACCCATATATTTTGCCAATAAGATTTGAAATAACGAGTTATTAATTTTATGTGCACCTAAATGATTCAAGTGATCAGACTTAAGGTAAATTTTTGCTCCACCTATTTTTTTAGTTAGTTGTTCGGCAAAGTATAGTGGGTTAGGTCGGCCAACATAATCTTTAAGGTAGTAATCGAATTCATTAATAAAGCTTTTATCATTTATTGCCTGTTCAAAAGCATCTTCAAGCTCAATAAGATTTGGCATTAAAATCTCTGGTGCATATCTACCACCAAAATCGCCATAATAACCTTTGTCATTTGGTCCATTTTTTAATGAGTTTTTTATCTCTTCAATAGTCACTTACTTTTTAACCCTATCTATAAATTGTTTAATTTTTAAGGTATCTTTTACTCCAGGACTGCTTTCAACGCTAGAGGATACGTCAAAAAGTGAAGTAATGTTATTTTTTATAGCGATTTCAATATTATCCTCATCCAGACCACCAGATAAAAAGAACTTTTTATTAATATTTTGGTCACGCAAGAGATCCCAGTTAAATTTTTTTGCATTGCCGCCAGGCATTTCAGACCCTTCAGGCTTTGCATCCATTAAGAAGAAATCACAGAACTCACTATATTTATCTATATTAACAAGGTCGTTTTGGGATGAAATTCCAAATGCTTTAATAATTTTCAAATTGGTAGTTTTTTTTATCTTTGATAGATAGTCTGGGGTTTCTGATCCATGACATTGAATAAAATTAAAACCTGAGTCTTCAATTTCTTTGGCGTTGTCTATATTTGCATTTACTGTTACTGCAACTGTATTAATTGGACTGGAAAGTTGATCAATAATACTTTTACTTTCATGAAAAGAAATATCTCTTGGAGAATCATTATAAGAGACAAATCCAAGATAATCTGCACCATTTTCAATACAAAAATTAGCTATCGTTAAATCTGTAATACCACAGACTTTTATTTTATTAATAGCCATTATAATGATTTAAATATTTTGTAAGCAGCTTCTGCAGGATCATTCGCCATTGTAATAGGCCTGCCAATAACTAAAATATTTGCGCCCGCGTTAATTGCTTCACTAGCATTCATTGTTCTCTTTTGATCGTTGGCATCATCATCAATACTTCTTATACCTGGAACTATTAATTTTAAATTATTTTTAGTCTCTTGTTTTATTCTTCTAATTTCTTGAGGTGAGCAAACTATACCATCTAAATTATTTTCATTGGCAAGCTTTGCAAGATTTAATACTTGATCATCTATTGAATTATGAATACCAACTTCTTTTATTCCTTCTTCATCAAAGCTAGTTAATACAGTGACGCCAATTAAATTTGTCTGGCTTTGATAAGATTCTTTAACATTAATACATTCTCTTATCATTTCGGACCCACCAGAAATATGCAGTGTTGTAAATTCAGGTTTTAGATTTAATATTCCTTGAAGTGCTGATTTGGCCGTATTAGGTATATCAAACAACTTTAGATCAATGAACATTGGGAGACCTAGTGCTTTTATTTTGTTAATGCCTTCAATTCCACAATGGGTATAGAATTCTAGTCCTAATTTTATACCACCAATTGAATCCTTAATCTTTTCAATTAAAGATAGTGCCTGTTTAATATCATTTGTATCGATAGCACAGTAGATTGGATTATTAGTCAATTTATGTTTTAGAGTTCAGTATCCGTTTCATTACCTGAAGATATAGAACCCATTACTCTATTTGCTGAATTTAATTTAATTCTAAGTTCTTTACCAGACTTAAATCGTGGAATATATTTTTCAGAAACTTTTACAGAATCGCCTGTTCGTGGGTTTCTTCCAACTCTTTCTTTCCTTTTTTGCACAGAAAATGCACCAAAACCTCTAAGCTCAACTCTTCTTCCTTCAGATAATGACTTTGTTATTTCTGAAAATATCGTATTAACAATTCTCTCAACATCTTTGATATAAAGATGTGGGTTTTGATCTGTAATATTTTGAATAAGTTGGCTTTTTATTAAACTCATGGATCAATTATAGAGCTAACAAAACTTTTGTAAACTATTGATTAAGATGAATTTTATTCGTCAGATTCTGTTTTTTTGTCACTAATGGCTTTACCCAAAATATCTCCAAGAGATGCCCCTGAGTCTTTAGCACCATATTTACTAATAGCCTCTTTTTCTGTGGCTTCCTCAAGTGTTTTAATAGATAGAGAAATCTTAAAATTTTTAATATCTATTTGAGATATCATGGCATCTAACTTGTCATTTTTAGCCCATCTTTCAGGTCTTGCGTCTGGTTTGCGAAGCGCAAGATCGTTCTTCTTGATAACGACTTTAGGTCCATTATTGCCAATCATAACTTTAATACCAAAGTCAGCAACTTCTAATACTGTACATGTTACAGTATCACCAGTTGATTTATCTTTAACTTCATCAAAAGGGTTTCCTGCAACCTCTCTGATTGAAAGTGCAATTTTATCATTTTTATTTTCAATGATTTTAGCTTTAATTTTGTCACCTATCTTATATTTTTGTATGAGGTCTTTATTATCTTCTTGAGAATCCCACGAAATATTTTGACTGAAAATTGCTCCATCAATGTCCTCTTCAAGAGCACAAAATATAATATTGTCCTTAATTGCTTTTATTTCAGTTTCCACAATAGTACCAATAGGATTTTGTTCATTGTATTTTTCGAATGGATTTGGAGTTAGCTGCTTAATCCCCAAGCTTAACCTCTTCTTTAAATAATCAATTTCTAGTACAATACAATCTACTGATTGAGATCGAGCAAATAAATTTCCTGGCTGTGAGTTTTTCTTTGAACTCCATGTAAGCATATCTCGGTGCGCTAGTCCTTCAATACCGTTTGCGACCTCAATAAATATTCCATAGTCAGTTACGTTAGTACAAATTCCTTTAAGCTTATCACCAACATTAAATTTACCTTCAACTTTAGTCCATGGGTCTTCTTCAAGCTGCTTTAAACCGCATGAGACACGATTTTTATCTGGGTCAACTTTAATAATCTTGACTTTTACAATTTGATCAATTTTTAAAACTTCTGACGGGTGACCTATGCGACGATAAGTTATATCTGAGCTATGGAGTAATGAGTCGTATCCTCCTAAATCAACAAACGCACCATAATCAGTAATAGCCTTTATTCTTCCCTCAACTTCGTCACCTAAAGTTAGTTGTGAGAATCTTTCTTCTCTTAACTCTTTGTGTGTTTCTTCTAAAACGGCTCTTCTACTTACAACAATGTTATTTCTTTTAACATCCATTTTTAATACTTTGAACTTTTGTGGAACGTCGATTAGATGGCTTACATCTCTCAATGGTCTTGTATCAATTTGACTTCCAGGCAAGAAAGCCGTTATTCCTATTTCAGCTGATAATCCACCTTTTACTTTTCCAGTTATTACACCATCTACTAATTCACCAGCATTAAATGATTTTTCTATTTCTGCCCAAATTTCTTTATTTTTTGCTTTGGATCTACTTAATATACAATCACCATGATGATTTTCTATTTTTTCGAGATAAACGTCTATTATATCCCCAACCTCTAACTCTTTTTTATCTTTTGAAAATATAAATTCTCTTATTGCAATTCTACCTTCAACTTTAGCGCCGATATCGACTGTAACAGCATCAACATCAATTTCAGATATTGTACCTTTGATTATAGAGCCTTCTTTTAATTCAGAATTTATTTGAGATTCTGCTAATAACTTTTCAAATTCATTAGCAGTAGATTCAGGGTTTGTAAGTTCGTTCATTTATTAATATTTATTTATTTTTTATTATACTTAATATTTTATTAAAGCACTGTTCTATATCTAAGTTTGAGTTATCAATCAAGTAAGAATCTTCAGCGGGTCTTAATGGAGCGATTTTTCTTCTCATATCCCGTCTATCCCTTAAGGTGATTTCATTCAATATAATATTAAATTCCCTAGTTTTTTGGGATTTATCAATTTGAATCATTCTCCTTTCAGCCCTCACCTCAGCTTTTGCCCACATAAAAATTTTTATATCTGCTTTTGGAAAAATGACTGTTCCCATGTCTCTTCCCTCAGCAACTATTGTGCTTATAAAACGGCTGTTTAACTTAACAAAGTCTCTCTGTATTTTAACAGTAATTTTCCTTAAACTTGGTATAGACGATATTTTTGAAGAAGCTAAATCAATATCTTTTGAATATAATTTACTGGAAGCTATTTTTTCATAATTAAAGTTCTTAGTATAATCAATGACACTTGAAATATCATCCAAATTGATTTTATTTATTTTTAAATTAAAAGCTATAGTTCGAAAAATTTCACCACTGTTCAATACTATTGCATCAAGATGTTTAGAAAGTAACTTACAAATTGTTCCCTTTCCAACCCCTGCTGGGCCATCTAAGGTTATTAACTTAAACATTTCTTAGTAGACTTTTTAAATCTTGGTTAAACTTAGGGTAGCTTATGTTAATGCATTTTTGACTATTAATTTTAAGTGGTCTTTCGCATATTAAACTTAATATTGAAAAAGCCATTGCAATTCGATGATCGTGGTAAGTATTTACTTTATTATTTCCAACCAGCATTTCATTTGATCCTTCTATAATTAAATCATCTTTGATAATTAAAGAGTTAATATTGCAAGATAATAAATTTTCATTGATACTTTGCAAACGATCGCTTTCTTTAAATCTTAACTCCCCAAGACCTCTCATTTTTGTTATACCATTAGCCCGAGAGGCTGCTATAGCTAATATTGGATATTCATCAATAAGGTACGGAGCAAGTTTTCTGTGAATTTCGATTGATTTTAATCTACTATATTTAACGCTAACATTGCCGATTGACTCACCAGAAAGTGTGCCGATTTTTTTTACCGAAATATTTCCTCCCATTCTTTTTAAAATTTTTATATAGGCTATTCGAGTTTTATTTAGACATACATTTTTTATTTTAATATTTGATCCAGGTATAATCAGTGCTCCTACTATAAAAAATGCAGCTGAAGATGGGTCTGATGCTACAAAAATTTTTTTTGCTGCTATTTCTACAGGACCATTAATTACTAATTTGATTTTACCATCCTTATATTTATTTTTTTTAAATTTAATTTTTAAATATTTAAATAGTATTTCAGTATGATCTCTAGTTGCTTGATTTTCTATGATACTAGTTTGCCCATTTATATTTAGCGCTGCCAACATTATGCAAGATTTTATTTGTGCTGAAGGTTTATTTATTACATGTTTTTTTGGTAAGCTATTTTGAGTACCTTCAATTGATAAAGGTAAATAGTTATTTTTTGTTAACTCAACTTTTGCACCAATGTCTTCCAATAAATCTGTTACTCTTGACATTGGTCTAGAACATAAAGACTTATCTCCCGTGAAAGTGGCACATATAGGATTTGTTGCTACAGCACCTAACATTAATCTTGATGTAGTTCCAGAATTGCCAGCATCTAAAACTTTATGTGGTTGTTTAAAACCTGATGTTCCAACACCATTCACTATCCATTCTTCACCAACTTTTCTTATTTTGACTCCAAGATTTCTTAATATATTAATCGTACTAAATATGTCTTTTGACTCTAATAAATTAAAAATTTTTGTCTGTCCGATAGACATAGCTCCCATTATTACGGATCTGTGGGATATAGATTTGTCACCACTAATATTTAGAGAACCTATTAACTTATATTTTACTTGTATTGTCAAAATTTGAACTTAATGTATTGAGTATTAATATTATGAGCATTATACATTAAAGTTTAATTGTATGAAAAAAAAAATTGGAGAAAATTATCTGTATGCCAAAACCAGAATGGGGTAAAAAAATAGTCTGCCCGGAATGTAGTACTAAATTTTACGACCTAAACAAGAAATATCCAATAGAATGTCCAGGTTGTGGTGTTTTTATTGCACTAAATGAAATGCTGCAATATGGATCAGATGCAAAAAAAGTGTTTGATGATAACTTAGATGCAGAAGAAATTGGCAACTTAGTTGGGGACGATGCAACAGAGTCAATGTCAGACTTAGATATACTTAGTGATGAATCAGAGAATATTGATGATGAAGATACGATAAGTCTTAATGAAGCTGATGATGATCTTGGTGTAATAGATTCTGATGAGGAAGATTTAAATATTGAAGATACTGTTGATGTTACAATTGATCAAGAGGATGCCTAATATTTCTTAAAGGGGCTATAGCTCAGCTGGGAGAGCGCGTCGCTGGCAGTGATGAGGTCATCGGTTCGAAACCGATTAGCTCCACCAAATTCTAAAATCTAAATGAGTCTCCAAGATATAATTTCCTGGCATCTTTATTGTCAATAATTTGATTACTATCACCTGCAGCTATAATTTCGCCAGAATGTAATACATACGAATAGTCACATATATCTAAAACCTCTCTTACATTATGATCAGTTATCAGTACGCCTATATTTCTTTTAATGAGTTGTTTTATTAAATTCTTAATGTCATTTATACCAATTGGATCAACCCCAGCAGTTGGTTCATCCATGAGTATTAATTTAGGGTCTGAAGCTAAACACCTTGCAATCTCAGTTCTTCTTCTTTCTCCACCACTTAGCATATATGGCATAGCCCTTCTTAAATGAGTCAAGGAAAATTCAGTTAATAATTCTTCTAAATTATTTTGTTTTTGCTCGGGAGTGAAATTTTTTATTTCTAGTATAGACATGATGTTATCTTCAACTGACATACCTCTAAAAATTGAAGGTTGTTGTGGTAAATATCCTATTCCCAACTTTGCTCTTTTGTGCATAGGCAATGATATAATATCATTATCGTCTAAATATATTTCACCACTATCAGGCTGTATAAGTCCCATAATCATATAAAATGTTGTTGTCTTACCAGCACCATTTGGACCCAACAAACCAATTGTTTGACCTCTATGTATTTTTAGTGACACATCTCTAACAATTATTTTTTGAGATAGTGATTTTCTTAGATTTTTAACTTCTAATCCATTATTTGATGAAATTAATTTTGGCTTCATGTTTAATTACTAATTTTTGCTGAAACTTGTTTATCTTTATTTCCTACAATAATACTTGTAGAAGATATTAAATCCATAGTTAATTTTTCTCCAGTTAAAACATTGCCATTTTTAGAAATTGCTACATTACCAGTAATCTCTATTAGTTCTGTCTTTGGGTTGTACGATGCAAAATTACCTGTAGCTTTCTCATTTAGTCTCTCAATCCTTACATTATTTTTCAGAATAACCATTTTAATTTTTTTATTTTCGTCATACTCAATGATCATAATATCTCCCCAAAAAAAAAAAAAAAAAAAAAAAAAAAAAAAAAAAAAAAAAAAAAAAAAAAAAAAAAAAAAAAAAAAAAAAAAAAAAAAAAAAAATGGT
>JBJLDC010000013.1:0-33681 GCA_045567365.1 Candidatus Pelagibacterales bacterium
TTACCACAATTAACAGAGGAACGAAGAGTTGAATTCTTAAAATTAGCTGGAAAAATTTGTGAAAATTCTAAAGTTGCAATCAGAAATATTAGAAGAGATGGAATTGAAAGAGTCAAATCATCTGAAAAGAATAAAGAAATAGGACAGGACGACTCTAAAAAATTTCAAAGTGAAATTGAAGAAATTACCTCAAAATATATTAAAGAGATAGAGGATAATCTTAAATCTAAAGAAGAAGATTTAAAGAAAATATAATCTTTTTGACTTCACAAGCTTATAAAAAATCTTCCATTAAAACAATTAAGTTAAATCATCTTGCGATTATTATGGATGGAAATCGGAGATGGGCAAAAAAGCATAAATTAAAATCTAATTTAGGTCACAAAGAAGGAATTAAAAACGCTATTAATATTCTCAAAAAAATAAACAATGAGAGTTCTATAAAACTGAAATATATAACTCTCTATGTTTTTGCGGTAAATAATTGGAAAAGATCAAGTATTGAAATTAATACTTTGTTTAACTTAATTAAAGAAACTTACAATAAATTTGAACATCTTTCAGCGAAACAAAATTTTAAAATTAAGCACTTTGGCTCAAATAAAAGATTACCAAAATCAATTAAAGAAATAATTAACGACCTTCAGGAAAGTACAAAAAATAATACAGGCGTACAAATAAATCTAGCATTTAATTACAGTGCACGTGAGGAAATTATTGAAGCAATAAATCAATTAATAATTAATAAAAAGAGTCTAAATAAATTTGAGTCCTATTTATATAGTCATGGAATACCAGATCCAGATTTAATTATAAGAACTGGTGGGGAATTAAGAATGAGTGATTTTCTACTATGGCAGTCGGCTTATTCAGAGCTTATTTTTTCAAATAAATTATGGCCTGAATTTAAATTTTCACACTTGAAGATGTCGCTATTTAGCTATCTTAAGAGAAAAAGAAATTATGGCAAATAATGGTATCTTATCAAATTTTAGATCACTTTTTAATATTGAGTTGGCTAAAAGATTATTCTCTGTAATTATATTTGTTCCTCTGTTTATCTACGCCTTGTACCAAGGGGGCGTTATTTTGTTCTCATTATTTATTTTCTTATTTATTATGATTTTAAAGGAATTAGTTAATATTTTTAAATTATCAAATTTTAAAATAGGAGTGGCCATGTATATGTTCTTAGCAATATATACTTTGGTATTATCTCCATTTTATTATTTTTCATTAGATAATAATTTTTTAATATTTGCTTATATATTGCTTTCACTCTGGACTTTTGACACTTTTTCATATTTAGGTGGAAATCTTTTTCAGGGTAAAAAAATATTTCCAAAATTAAGTAAAGGAAAAACTTATAGTGGTTCTTTTACTGGACTTATGATCGTTCTTATATTCAACTTCTTTTTAACTTATTATATTTATAATAAAATATTTTTTAATTTATTTATTTTAGCATTTTTAATTTGCGTACTTTCTTTTATAGGCGATGCAATTGTATCATTTATAAAAAGAAGATCTGACTTAAAAGATACAGGCAATTTATTTATAGGTCATGGGGGTTTTTTAGATAGAATGGATTCATTTATCTTTGTTTTTTTTTTCTTTATTGTTTTTGATATTCACATATTAATTATTCATGTCTAGAAATATTGTCTTATTTGGAGCAACAGGCTCAATTGGTAATTCTGTTTTAAAAATCCTCAATAGAACTAAAGGTGAGTTCTGTCTTAAAGGCATTACGTGCAATCAGAAAATTGATAGTTTAATTGAAATTTCTGATCACTATTCGTGTGACAACTTAGGTGTTTCGAGTGAAAATTTATCAAATGATAAAAATGAAATTTTGGCAAAAAAAAATACTGTTTATGGAATTAAAAATTTTGAAGCATTTATTAGTGATGATATTGATATCTATATTTTAGCAATTTCTGGGCTAAAAGGCGCTTCTTTAGCATTAAAAATTGCTGAAACAGGAAAAACTTTAGCTATAGCAAATAAAGAAATCATAATTTCACTTGGCAAGATACTTTTTAATAAATGTAGTAAATTTAAAACCAGTATTTTCCCATTAGACTCTGAGCACAATGCAATACACCAGCTACTCAATGAGAACCATAAATTTATTAAGAGTATAACCATAACTGCATCTGGTGGGCCTTTCTTAGATTTAGATTTAAATAAATTTGATTCTATAACTCCCGAACAAGCAATAAAGCATCCAAAGTGGGACATGGGCGATAAAATTTCAGTTGATTCTTCTAATATGATGAATAAATCACTTGAACTTATTGAAGCTAAAAATCTTTTTCATTTGCAACCTAATCAAGTTGATGCAGTTGTTCATCCTCAGTCAATAATTCATGGTATTATAAATTATCATGATAATTCATCTTACGCTTTTCTGAGTCAACCAGATATGGAGATTCCAATTTCAAGTTTATTTTTCCCAGATAAAGACTATCGATCAAACAATCATGATTTAGATTTAACTAAATTGGAAGCTTTAGAATTCTTTGAAATTGATAATGAACGATTCCCAGCCTTTAGTATTGGAAAACATATAATGCAAATAGATGGTATAGCTCCACATTTATTCAATTATATTAATGATAAATTAGTGAATTTATTTCTTGGTGGGGAGATTAAATATACAAATATTGTTAATTTTAATGAGAGAATCATTGAGCTTTATTTTAAATCACATCAAAATATAAATGAACCAAGTATAGAAGATTTAAATGAATCTAGTATTTGGGTAGATGAAAATATTAAAACTATTATTAATAAATAGTTAATTTATAATGAACGTATAATGCATAAGATATTTTTAATTCTAATACTTATATTCTCTAGCAACTCCATTTATGCAAATGAATTTTTTATTGATGAGATTTATATTAAAGGTATAGAAAGAATAGACCGTGAGACTGTTATTTCATACTCTAAATTAAGTAATGGTGATCCTTATTCAAATGAAATCGGAAATATTGCATTAAAGAAGTTATATGAAACTGATTTATTTTCTGATGTTAAGATTGAATTCACAGACGGGTTACTAAATATAACAGTTAGAGAAAATCCTACTATTAATTTAATAAAATTTATTGGAAATGATAAAAAGAAAGATTCCGATTTGTTAAGTGAAATAGTCTTGAGAGATAGGTCTATATACTCAAGATCCAAAGTTAAAAAAGATGTTAAAAAATTATTATCTCTTTATCAAAGATCTGGAAGATTATCTACTGAAGTTATTCCAAAAGTTGAAACATTAAAAGACAATCGTGTTAACTTAATTTTTGAAATAAATGAGTCTGATATTGTTTCGGTATCAAGGATTACTTTTATTGGAAATAAGATTTTTACATCTAGAGAATTAAGGGACGTAATGAAAACCAAATCTTCATCATTATTTAGATTTTTTTCTTCTTCAAACAACTATGACCCCGATAAGCTTGAATATGATAAAATCCTGATTTCTAATTTATATAAGAGCAGCGGTTATCCGAACTTTACATTTAAATCATCTATTGCACAGTTAATTCCTAATAAAAATCAATTTGAAATAATAATGACCGTTGATGAAGGTGATTTATATGAGTTTGGTGAAGTAAATATTGAGAGTAAATTTAAAAAATTAAATGATTCATTTTTAATGCAATCTTTGTCTGTAAAAACTGGTGATTTATACAATGCAGATATTATTAATGATGATGTAGCTAAGATTAAAGATAGCGCTTCTACATATGGTTATTCTTTCATTCAAATTAAAACTGATAAAAAATTTGATAATGAAAATAAGATTGTTAATGTTGCTTATTTACTTGATGAAGGTCCTAAAGTTTATATTAATAAAATAATCATTAATGGAAATACAAGAACTACTGACAAAGTTATTAGAAGACAACTCTCAATTTCTGAAGGAGACTCCTATAGTAAATATTTAATTAATCTCTCTAAAAATAAGATTCAATCTCTCCAATTTTTTAGCAAGGTTGACGTTACTGAGGAAAAAGATGAGGCTTATGATAAGATCAATCTAATTATAGATGTTGAAGAAAAGAACACAGGTGAAGCAACAATAGGTGCTGGATATTCATCTGTTTCAAAGGCAAATTTACAATTAGGTATAACTGAACAAAATTTTTTGGGAAAAGGGCAACAACTTAAATTTCAATCAAGTTTTGGAGATGAATTTACAGCATATGATATTTCTTTTGCAGAGCCATATTTATACGGAAGAGATCTTTATCTGAAAGGTGATCTTTATAGTGAGCTTCAAGATTCTGAATCGGTTAATTATGAAACAGAGAAAATTGGACTAGGTTTTTCTCTTGGTTTCCCATTGTCTTATAATAACAGAATTTTAACAAAATATTCTATATTTAACGATAAAACAACTGCAGACAGCGATGCAACAAGCTACGAAAAAATGTTAGCGGGAACAAGTACTGTCTCTTCATTTGGATATTCATTCTCAAGTGATAAAAGAAATAGTCCATATAAACCATCTGCTGGATATAAATATATTTTACAACAAGATATTGCTGGAATAGGTGGAGACTCATTTTTCATAAAGAGTACTTATGACCACACATATTATAAAAGATTAAGTAAATCTTTTATTGGATCTTTAAAGCTTAATTTTGGACATTTAAATGGATATAATAATAAATATGCACCAATTTCCTCTTATTTTAATTTGGGTGGAAATAAGTTAAGAGGCTTTCAGAGTCAAAGAGTAGGCCCAAAAACTGGAAATTCCTATACAGGTGGTCAATACTTTTATTTGTTATCAACTGAAACAAATATTGATTTACCTATAGAAAATTTTGACATTACAAGTACATTGTTTTTTGATGTTGGAAGTGTGTGGGGACTTGATGATAGATTTGGATCAATTGACGATGAGCATCAATTAAGATCATCTCTTGGCCTTAACATTATGTGGGATAGTGCAATTGGTCCGATAAATTTCATTTTTGCTCAACCTTTACAAAAACAAGAAACAGATGAAACAGATACTTTTTATTTTGATATAGGATATAACTTTTAATAATGAAAAAATTCAATCTCATACTGATTATAATTTTATTTTTTGCTAATTTTTCACTTGCTGATCAATATCCAAATACATCCATCGGCATAATAGATATTAATAGAGTTTTGACTGAGTCTAAGGCGGCAAAAGACGCAACAAAACAAATTGAAAAAATACAAAAAAAATCTGAAGAAGATTCAAAAAAAGAGGATGATCTAATTATTCAAGAACGTGAAAAACTTATTGAACAACAATCTGTTATGGCGCCCGAGGCTTTTGAGGTTAAAGTTGCAGATTTCGAAAAGAAAGTTCAAACATATCAAATAGAAAGACAAGAAAAATTAAGAAAGTTAGATCAAATGGTTCAAGAGGCTAGAGCAAGTATCTTAGATGAAGTTAAACCTATTATAAATGATTACGCTAATGAATTAGGAATTACGGTAATTTTAGAAAAGAATGCAGTTATCATGTCCGCTGACGATATGGATATGACAGAACAAGTTATTGAGATATTAAACAAGAGCCTTCCTAAGATCAAAGTTAAACTTAAAGATTAATTTTCTTACAATAAATGTTTAATTTTTATAAAAAATTAGGCCCTTGTTCCTATACTGATATTTTATCTGCTTTGAATATTGATGGTGCTTCCTCAAATTATAGTAAGGTAGTCTTTAACTCATTTGAAGGTTTTAAAAACTCAACAAAAAACGACTTAACTTTTTTATATGATGACTATGATATTTCTGAGTTAGAGATTAAAGCCAAAGGAATAATTATATCAAATAAAAGGAAAGATAAATCTAAATTAGATGATGTTATTAAATTTGAAGTATCTGATGTACAAAGTTCTGTGGCTAGAATATCTAACTTATTTTATCGGGAGTTTAATAATATTGAAAAAAATAAATTTCATAAAACCAAGATTTGCCGTGGTAGCAATATTTCTAAAACCGCTGTCATAAAAAATGGCTGTAAAATTGGTGATAATTTTTCAATTGGTGATGGCTCTGTTATAAATGAAGGCTGCGTCATTGGCAATAATGTTAAGATAGGTGCAAATACTTTAATTCAAAATTCAATTATTGGTAATAATAGTGAGATTGAGCATAACTGTGCAATTGGCCAACCCGGTTTTGGTTTTTCCTTCAATGATAATAATAATTTAAAAATTTTTCATATTGGACGAGTAATCATTCAAGATAGTTGTTATATTGGTTCGAATTCTACTATTGATCGAGGAAGTTTCTCAGATACATATATAGGAGAAAACGTTTATTTGGATAATCAAGTGCATATAGCTCATAATGTTTCAATAGGGTCAAATTCTATTTTAGCAGGTCAGTGTGGCATTGCTGGAAGTACAACGATAGGTAGATATGTTAGAATGGGTGGACAGGTAGGTGTAGCTGGGCACATATGCATCGGCAATAATGTTGAAATAGCTGCAAAAAGTGGAGTAAGAAATAGTATAGCTGATAATCAAAAAATTATGGGAGATCCAGCAATTAACATGTTTACTCACTTAAAAAAAACTTTAAAAAAAAATAAGTTAAAAGATGGCAACGCTTAATAAAGAAGAAATTAAAGAATATATTCCTCACAGAGAGCCTTTTTTATTCATTGATCAATTAACTGATATTGAAAAATTAAAAAAAGCTACGGGGGTCAAGACATTTACTCAAAATGATTATTTTTTCCAAGGTCATTTTCCTGAGCAACCAGTTGTTCCTGGTGTAATTCTTGTCGAAATGATGGCCCAAACTGCCGCCGCTTTAATTGCATACAGTATTAAAGAAGAAACATTTGATAAGATTGTATATTTAATGAATATAGATAATACTAAATTTAGAAAGCCTGTTTTCCCAAATGAAAAAATTTTTGCAAATGTAAATGCTTTAAGATCAAAGGGAAGAGTCTGGAAGTTTGAAGGTATATTAGTAGATGGAAAAAATGATAAAATTGCTGAGTCAATATGGTGTGCTACAATTATGGATAAAAATCAATAATGATACACCCTACTGCAATTATAGGTAAAAACGTAAAATTGGAATCAGGCGTAGAAGTCGGACCTTATTCTTTTATTGATGGAAATGTCACAATTGGTAAGAATACTAAAATCCATACATCTGTTTCTATAGCTGGCAATACAACAATAGGAGAGAATAATAAAATTTTTCCTTTTTGTTCTATAGGGTCCATTCCTCAAGATTTAAAATACTATGGCGAAGAAACGCACCTAAAAATTGGAGACTCAAATACCTTTCGTGAACACTGTACAGTAAATATGGGAACTGAAGGAGGTGGATTTAACACTATTATTGGAAACGGATCTCTCTTTATGACTGGAGCACATATAGCTCATGATTGTATAGTTGGAAATAATGTAATTATGGCTAACCAGGCAACTTTGGGTGGACATGTAGTTATTGAAAATAATGCTGTTATAGGTGGTTTATCAGCAATTCATCAATTTTGTAGAATCGGCGAACTATCAATGATTGGTGGGATGAGTGCTGTTGAAAACGACGTATTTCCTTTCGCTTTAGCTATTGGAAATAGAGCAAAAATTTTTGGTCTTAATATTATTGGATTGAAAAGAGCCGATTATAAAAAATCCGATATTCAATCTGTTAATAACTTTATTAAAAATATTTTTTCAAGCAATGAGTCAGTTCAAGCTGAAATTAGCAATATCAAAAACAATGGAAATATTTTGATAGATAAAATAAGTAAATTTATTTCAGTTAAATCGAGCAGAGGCTTATGTCGTTATGAAAAAAAGTAATATTGCTTTTATAGGTGGATATGAACCTTTAACAGCAGAGGTATTTAAAAATTCAAAAAATAAATACTCAAATACAATTTTTATAAATCTATCCTCTTCAATCTCGCTAAAGGAAAAAAATATATTTTCATTAAAAGTTTATGAATTCTCAAAAATTATCAGCCTATTAAATAAATTTAATATCAGAGAGGTATGTCTTATAGGAAAAATTAATAGACCTAATTTATCAAATATCAAAATAGATCATGTATTAGCAAAATATATTTCTCAAATAATGATAGAATATAAAAATGGCGATGGTCAAACGCTCGATTTAATATTATCAATTTTAAAAAATGAGGGTTTTAGAGCAAAAGCACTTAAATCAATAGATGATAGTTTTTATTTCAATAAATCTGATAAAGAATATATTTTTAATAATAAAAATAATGATCAATCTGATATTAAAAAAGGCGTTTCATTATTAAATAAAATTTCTAAATATGACAATGCTCAAGCTGCTATTATATCTAATGGATATATATTAGGTATAGAAGCAATTGAAGGAACTGATCAGCTTTTAAAAAGAGTTGCATCAGAAAAGAAAAAATTAAACTTAATTAGTAGAGAAGGTATTTTGATTAAGATTTCAAAAATTAATCAATCAAATTTTACCGACAATCCTGTAATTGGGCCTAAAACAATACTTAATGTTGTGAAGGCAAATTTAAATGGCATTGCTATAAAAAAGATAAACACAATTGTTTTTAATAAGGCAAAGACAATTAAGATATTAAATGAAAATAAGCTAAATTTATATTTTATTTAACTTATCTTATCTTGTATTCTTTTTTGATCTGACTTTACCATATTTTTGAAGTTTATTTCCTGTATAAAGCTGTCTTGGTCTCCCAATTTTTTGAATAGGATCGTCAATCATTTCCGTCCATTGAGCCGTCCATCCAGCAGTACGAGCAACGGCAAAAATTACCGTAAACATTTCCGGTGGAAAGCCAATAGCTTTTAAAATTATTCCAGAATAAAAGTCTACATTAGGATATAATTTCTTTTGAATGAAGTAGGGGTCTTTTAAGGCTCTCTTTTCAAGTTCGATTGCTAATTCTAATATAGGATCATTTTTTACACCAACATGGGCCAATACTTTCTTACAAATATTTTTTAGTATTTTAGCTCTAGGATCGTAGTTTTTATAAACTCTATGTCCAAAACCCATAAGTTTGAATTCATCTTTTTTATCTTTTGCTTTTTTAATATATTGATCAATATTGCTTTTATTACCAATTGTTTCAAGCATTTCTAATGCAGCTTGGTTGGCACCGCCATGAGCAGGTCCCCAAAGAGATGCAACGCCAGCTGCAATACAAGCAAAAGGATTGGCACCAGATGAACCAGCTAGTCTTACTGTAGATGTTGAAGCATTTTGTTCATGATCTGCATGTAGAATAAAAATTATATCCATTGCCCTTGATATTATTTTAGGAATTTTATAATTTTCAGAGGGCACTGAAAAACACATATTTAGAAAATTTTCAGCATAAGATAATTTATTATCAGGGTAAACGAATGGCTGGCCAATTGAATATTTGTATGACATTGCGCCAATAGTAGCTGCTTTAGCTATTATCCTTCTTGCAGCAGTCATTCTCTGATGAGGGTCATTTATATCTAATGAGTCTTGATAGAATGCTGAGAGAGCACCCATTACTCCAACCATCATTGCCATTGGGTGAGCATCTCTTCTAAATCCGTTGAAGAACTTTATTAGTTGTTCATTAAGCATTGTATGATTTACAATTAATTTTCTATACTTCTTTAATTGTATTTGATTTGGTAAATCTCCATAAATTAGTAAGTTAGAAACTTCTATGAAATCACTCTTTTCTGCTAATTCAGATACGTCAATTCCTCTATAACGTAGTATTCCTTTTTCACCATCAATATAGGTAACTTTTGATTCACATGCCGCAGTTGAAGTAAAGCCGGGATCATATGTAAAATAACCTGACTCAGAATAAAGTTTTGTGACATCAACTACATCATTTCCTTCAGTAGCTTTGTGTATAGGGAGTTGATATGTATTAGAGTTTATTATTAGTTTTGCAGTATTTTTCTTTGATTTTGTTGATTTTTTCTTTGATTTCATGACTATTAAATAAACTATTTATTAGTAATGGAAAAGAATAAATAGGCAAAAAAAGGGATAATTAATATTTTCTTAATAAACCAGTTAGTTTACCTTGAATTTTAACTCTATGTGCAGCCAAAATACGAGTTTCATATAATGGATTCGCACTTTCAAGTGCAATACTTTGCCCTTTTTTCCTTAATCTTTTTAAAGTCGCTTCATGGTCATCAATGAGTGCAACAATAATATCTCCATTTTCAGCAAGATTAGTTTTTTTGATTAAAACAGTATCTCCTTCATGAATTCCTTCATTTATCATTGAATCGCCCTCGACTTTTAAAGCATAAGACTCTCCTACTGACATAAGCTCTCTAGGCACATCAATCATGTCATCATTGTGCTGAATTGCTTCAATCGGAGTTCCAGCAGCTATTTTACCAAGCATTGGAATAGTGCTAACTTTATTTTCAGATAAATTATGAGATTGTTCTTTAAAATCTGCAATAACAACATTCTTTCTATGAGTAGATACATCTAAATTAGTAATGCCGTCTTTTATAATTTCAAGTGCCCTCGCTTTGTGAGCAAGTCTTTTGACAAAGCCTCTTTCTTCAAGAGCCAAAATCAGTCTATGAATACCTGATTTAGATTTAAGCTCCAACGCATCTTTCATTTCTTCATAAGATGGAGTGACGCCGTTTCTGCTCTGAAAAGTTCCAATATAATTTAGAAGTTGTTTTTGTTTTTTTGTTAACATAATCTCAATATTTATGTTCTATCAATGTTCTCATGAATGTTCAATACAATTTTATGTAATGAAATCAATAAATTATGGAATTATATTTATAGTTTAATTTATTAAATTATTAAATTTAGCTCTAATATCTTTAGATCTCATTAATGATTCGCCGATCAAAAAGGTTCTAATACTGGAATTAGTTATGGTCTGATTAATGTCACTCTTTGAGTTTATGCCACTTTCAGAAATAAGAATTTTGTCAGTCTCAATGCTGTTAGCAAGTCTAATTGCGTTATTAATGTCCACTGTGAAATCTTTTAAGTTTCTATTATTTATTCCTATCAAATTAGAATTAAATTTTATGGCGTCATTTATTTCTTTTTCGTTGTGTACTTCAATTATTGCATCGAGACCTAGAGATATGGCTACGTTTTCTATTCTTTTTGCTAAGTCTAAATCAATCATTGATAAAATAATAAGTATGCAATCTGCACCTGAAATAAATGCCTCGTATACTTGATATTCATCAACAATAAATTCTTTTCTTAGGATAGGGCTTTTTGTATTTTTTCGAAGATTAATCAAATCATTAAGACTTCCATTAAAATATTTTTCATCTGTTAAAATAGAAAAGCAAGAAACACCTATATCATCATAAGTTTTTGCGATTTCCATTAAGTCAATGTTGTCATCAATAATATTTCCAGCTGAAGGACTAGCCTTTTTGAGTTCTCCAATAATATTGATCTTTTCATTCGTCTTAAGTTTAGCAGAGAATTCAAATTCTTTTTTTTTAATTACATTAGATTGATCAATTAATTCATCTAAAGATCTTAGAGTTTTTGCTTTTTTCACAAAGTCTAATTTATAATTGTAAATTTTTTCTAAAATATTCATTCTTTATTCGTGAACATTTTTAATTGTTCAATTTTATCTAAAGCCGTCCCATCATTCATTACTGTGCCTATATCACTCAAGCATATTGAGATATTTTTATTATTAAGTTCCAAGTTTCGATTTAAAACTAGTCCAAATGCAGCATTAATAGAAACAATGTCATAAAAAGAATCTTTTTTCCCAGAGAAGATATCAATTATTCTTGAGGCATTGAACTCAGGGTTTTCACCAGTTAATTCAATGACATTTGGTCTTTTGATTTCTAGTTCAAATGGGTCAAAGTCAAAAAAATTATCTTTATGAGCAATCTTGTTGTTGCCTTCTGTAGATATTTCATCCATTCCATCTGCACCAAATACTATAAAGGCTTCTCTATCAGAAGATTTATTAAAAACTTCTTTATATATTTTTTGTATTTCAGAACTGAAAACACCAATAATTTGTTTTTTTACATTCCCAGGATTTAATAGGGGCCCCAGCATATTAAATATTGTTTTAACGCCCTTTTTTCCTAGAATCTGTCTAGCCTCAGCAACATGTTTCATTGCTGGATGGTGATTAGGAGCAAACATAAAGCAGATACCTGTTTTTTCGATGCATTCAGAAATTTTGTCTGTATGCATATCAATATTTATGCCCAGCGCTCTCAAAACATCAGCGGAGCCACAATTTGAGGTAATAGATCTATTTCCGTGTTTTGCAACTGGAATACCTAAGGCAGACAACACAAACGCAACAGCCGTTGAAATATTTAGTGAAAACTTACCATCACCGCCAGTGCCGCAGGTGTCAATTGACTCTAATGGAATATCAACGGAAATCATTTTTTGTCTCATGATATTTACAGCACCTAAAACATGATTTTGATTTATTCCATTATTATTTAGGGTTTCTAAAAAAAGTATTAGATCATCTAATTCAGATTTACCATCCATAATAATATTAAACGCAGCAGATGTATCATGTTCGCTGAGGTCATTCTCTTTAGCTAGCTCCGTATATTTGCTAATAGTACTCATTTAATCATAAGAAAATTTTTAACAATCTTTTTTCCATAGGGATGTGAAGCAATACTTTCAGGATGAAATTGAACTCCAAAACAAGGATAGCTTTTATGTTCGATGCCCATTATGACTTCATTATTATTATCTTTGGTTGTTGCTGTTATTTTAAAATCATTACTTAGGGTGTTATTTTTTATGATTAGGCTATGATACCTTGTAGCTAAAAATGTTTTTGGAATACCTTTAAATATTTTTGATCCAAGGTTATTAATTTTTGATGTTTTGCCATGCATTATTTTTTTTGCTTTTACTATTTCTCCACCAAAAGATTGCCCAATTGATTGATGGCCTAAACACACACCTAATATTGGTATTTCTTTATAAAATCTCTTAATTAAAGAGAGGCAAATACCGGCTTCATTTGGAGTGCATGGGCCAGGTGAAATTATTATTTTTTTTGGATTTAGGAGTTTAATCTTTTTAAGAGAAATTTGGTCATTTCTAAATACATTTGTTTTAAATCCATTCTCTTCAACATAATGAACAAGGTTAAATGTAAAACTGTCATAATTATCTATAATTAATATCATATATTATTTCCTAGAGAAATTTCTGCAGCATTTATTATCGCTTTTGCCTTATTAACTGACTCTTCATACTCTTTTTGTGGATCACTATCGTAAACAATTCCACCTCCTGATTGAACATATAATTTATTATTTTTAATTACACATGTTCTTAAAGCTATACATGTATCCATATTATTATTTGCTGATAGATATCCTATTCCCCCAGCATAAACTCCTCGTTTTGAGTCTTCAAGTTCATCAATTATTTGCATAGCTCTAATCTTTGGTGCGCCCGAGACAGTGCCAGCTGGAAAACCAGACATTAGAGCCTGAATAGATGATACTTTACTTTTAAGAAACCCCTCAACATTTGAAACAATATGCATGACGTGAGAGTAACGTTCTATAAAAAAGCTTGATGTCACTTTTACTGATGATTTTTTTGATACTTTGCCAACATCATTTCTACCTAAATCAAGCAGCATTAAATGTTCTGAGAGTTCTTTTTGATCTGATAGAAGATCTTTTTCGAATATTTTATCATCTTTTTTATTTGATCCTCTAGGCCTTGTTCCTGCGATTGGTCTGATTGTAATTTTATTATCCTGAACTCTAACAAGAATTTCGGGACTTGATCCAACAATATTAAAAGATGGAAAGTTGAAAAAAAACATAAAAGGGGAGGGGTTTGTAATTCTTAATATTTTATAAAGTGAGGCTGCATTTTTTTTGAAATGCACTTTAAATCTCTGACCTAAAACTACCTGAAAAATATCCCCATTTCTAATATACTTTTTTGCCTTAATGATGTTTCTTACAAATTTTGTTTTTGATATGTTTGATTGAGGTTGGAGTTTTTTTCTTAAATTAAGATTAATTTTATCTTTTGGATATCTCTTTTTAACATTTTCTTCTATTTCTATAAATGTATCTGTAATCTGATCATATTCGCTATCTTTTGTATCTTTTGAAATAACGGGCGAGGAAATAGTTATTTTATTTTTTTTATTGTCATAAATAATAATAAACTTAGGCAGAAATAGAATTGAATTTGGTAACATTAAGTCATCTTTCTTTTTTCGTCTTGATATTTTTTCAACGTAATGAATTGTTTCATATCCAAAATAACCAAAAAAAGCTGAAGACATATGAGGGACTTTATTTGAATTATTAAATTTTAGATTTTTTATTAAATTTTCTATTTCAGTAAGAGGATTCTTATTCTTTAAACTCTTGCTTGATTTAGAAGTTAAGATATGTAATTTTTGTTTATCGTCTTTAATAATAATTTGAGGTGTATGACCACATATTGTATATCTGCCTCTTAATACTTCTTTCTCAACTGACTCAAATAAAAATCCATAATTTTTATTCTTTGCATATTCAATGAAAAATTGTGTTGGGTCACTATTTGAAATTTTAAATTCTGAAAATAAAATAAAATTTTTTTTGTTTTTAAGATTTTTTTTAAATTGATCCTTAGAGTGAGAGATCATTATTAAAATATATTATTTATATTTTGTGAAAAGATTTGGTATTCAATATTATTAATAATTTCTTTTTCGAGTATTTTTAATAGTGAAGATTCAAAATTATTATTTATATTTTCTTTTACCTGTGAAATAAATTCCTCATCTTCACTTTCAGTTTTAATATCTGTTAAGAGTAAGATTCCATAATTTCCATTATTTTTAAACATTAAGATGTTATTTTGATCAATTTTAAATAGTTCTTTCTGTGTTTCTGGATCAATTATGTTATTCGGTAAGCTTCTTTTAACCGAGTTTACTTTATTTAGTTTTGCAGCATTAGCATAAGCAAATTTATAGAAACCATCGGCTCCATTAGGCTTAATTTCTAATGCAATATTTGTTAGCGTATCATCTAAGAATTGATTTTGCTTTATTTCAATTAGTTTTGATACTACTTCATTCCTAACATCTTCAAATTTTGGAACATATGATTCAGTTATATTAACTATTTTGACAATTGTTGCTGTATCATCATCCAAATAAATTTCTGATTGATAGCCAATATCTTCACTGTTAATTGTTACTAAAAATTCTGTACTTTCGATTGATTGTGAGATTTCTCTAAAATCTATATTTTCACTAACCTCAATATTAATTTCATCTGATATTTCATCTAAATCATATCCTGATATAAGTAATTCATCTGCTAGATTAACTGTTTCATCAAAAATATCATAAGCTTCATCTTGTATTAAATTTTGTCTAATCTCATTTGAAGCTTCTTCAAATGATATAACTTTTTCTAAGTTAATAGAATTTAATTTAACAATATAAAAACCCAATTCTTTAGTATCGATTGGTTTAGAAATTTTACCCTCACTTAAATTAAAAATTTTTTCAGCAAGAATTATATCGAAATCATCAAATTTCAGATTTTCAATTTTATTAAATGATACATCATTTTCTTTATTATAACTTTTAATCTCCGTATCTGATAAATTTAAAATTATTTCCCTATAATTATTAGCATCCAAGATATTATCAAATCTTGCAAACTCTATATCCCTTGTTTCTGGTGTGGTATAAGCCGCTAAATTCTTTTCATATTCCTCATTTAAAATTGTCTCATCAATATCTACATCATTTGCAAAGTCTTGATAATTTATTTGAATAAGGTCAAGGATAACTGATTTAGGTACACGAAAATTTTTTTCATTTTCTGTAAAATAATCATTTAGCTCTGAGTCTGTTAATGCCGGTTCATCAAAAGGAATGTTATTAATTGTAAAGTACTCAAAATCTCTTGTTTCACCCTCAAAATCTAAAATGAGCTTATGAATTTTTTTATTCAGAGAGATATTAGAGTCAAACAAGTCAAATAAGTGACCTCTTAGGTAGAGATTTCTAACTTCATCTAAAAAAATCTTCTCTGATGGGAAGGCATCTTGTATTGAATATTCATAAATTGTTTTATTAAAAGATCCGTCCTCATTTTGAAATTGAGGCATTGATTTAATTACTTTTTTTAATATCTCATTATTTACAAAAATATTATTATTATTTGCGTAAACATTTATCATTTGATCATAAACCATTTCATTTATCACTAAAGTATGAATTTTTTCTTCATAAGCCTCTGCTAGGGTAATTCTTCTTTCTAGGGAGTTATTAAAATCATCAATTGATCTTTGAAATTCATAATAAAAATCATCAAGAGTAACTTTTTGTTTGCCAACTTTTGCCGCCAACTGGGAGTTTCCAGAGTTTAGTAAATCTCCAACACCCCATAGTGCAAAGCTTAGAACCATAATTCCAAGAAGAATTTTACCAAATATTGAGGCGACTAAATTTCTTATAATATCTAGCATTTTGATATAATTGATTTATGTTGATTACTGTAATAAGGAGATTTTATAAAGGATAAATTTTCAATGAAAAGAGTAAAATACGTAATTGCTAACTGGAAAATGAATGGAAACTTGGCCTCTTTATCCCTTGTAAGGCACATAAATAATCATTTAAGAAAGAATAAAGTTAAATCGCCAAAGGTAATAATCTGTCCACCTTTTACATTATTGGGTACTTTTGCTGCCACAAAATCTATGAATTTAGCTTTTGGTGCTCAAAATATACATAAATTTGATCATGGCGCTTATACCGGTGAAATAAGCTCTTCTATGATTAAGGACGTTAAAGCAAGATATGTTATTATAGGACATTCTGAGAGAAGGTCTTATCAAAATGAAGATGTAAATGAGTTACGAGAAAAAATTTTAATCGCCCTTAATCAAAAATTAAAAGTCATCTTTTGTATTGGTGAAACTCATGATCAAATTAAAAAAAGAAAATCAATATTACAAAGCCAATTAAAATCATTACCTAAAAATTTTTCTAATAAAAATATTATTGTTGCCTATGAACCTGTTTGGGCGATAGGAACTGGTTTGACTCCAACAATCTCAGAAATTGACAAAATTCACTTAAATATAAGAAATATGCTAACTAAGTATGTTGGTAAAAATTACGATAAAATATCTATTTTATATGGTGGTTCAGTTAATTCTAAAAATGCCTCTGAGATTTTGTCTTTAAAAAATGTGGATGGAGCCCTTGTTGGGGGAGCGTCTTTAAATGCAAGAGAATTTTGTAAAATTATTGATTCTTAAGCTATTTGCTGTATAGGGTTCCTATGGAAAATATTTTGCTCATAATTCATGCTATTTTAGCAATTCTTTTAATTGGAATTGTTTTAATTCAACGTGCTGAAGGTGGCGCTTTAGGAATTGGCGGTGGATCAGATGGAATGTCTCCAAGAGGAAGTGCCGATTTATTAACTCGCTCTACAGCATTAATTGCTTCATTATTTATTATTACAAGTATTGCTCTTACTATCGTTAGTATTAGATCTTCTGATAATATATCTATAATGGATGACGAAGACCTATCTATTGAGCTTGATATTGAGGATTTGCCTGAACTTCCACAACTTGATTAATATCCTTTGATCTTTTTATCATAATAGAATATACAATAGGTCCATGGCGCGATTTATTTTTGTCACTGGCGGCGTGGTTTCATCACTTGGTAAAGGTTTAGCATCAGCGTCGCTTGCATCGCTTCTGCAACATCATGGCTATAAAGTAAGAATAAGAAAATTGGATCCTTATTTAAATGTTGATCCAGGCACGATGAGTCCATATCAGCATGGTGAAGTATTTGTAACTGATGATGGAGCTGAAACAGATTTAGACTTAGGCCATTATGAACGGTTTACTGGAGTAACATCAAAGCAGTCTGACAATATTACATCAGGCAGAGTATATCAAAAAATAATCAATAAAGAGAGAAAAGGTGAGTACCTTGGTGCAACAGTTCAAGTAATCCCTCATGTAACAAATGAAATTAAGAAATTTATATCAAACGATATAACTGATGAAGACTTCATAATTTGTGAAATTGGTGGAACAATAGGTGATATAGAAAGCTTACCATTTATAGAAGCTATTAGACAATTTAGAAATGACAATGGCTATGAAAGCTCAATGTTTATACATGTTACATTAGTTCCATATATTTCTAGTTCTGGTGAATTAAAAACAAAGCCAACACAGCACTCTGTTAAAGAGCTAAGAAGCCTTGGCATTCAACCTAATATTCTTTTATGCAGATCAGATAGAGAAATACCAGAAGATGAAAGAAAAAAAATTGGATTATTTTGTAATGTTGAGCCTAAAAATGTGATTCAGGCATTGAATGCAGATACTATCTATAAAGTTCCTTTAAACCTCAAAAATGAGGGTCTTGATATACAAGTCTTAGATTATTTTAAGCTTGGATACAAAAATAACGTTGATTTATCTATGTGGTCTCAAGTTGCAGAATGCATATTGGAGCCTAAAGGTGAAGTAACAATTGGCATAGTAGGCAAGTATACTGGTTTAGCTGATGCATATAAATCTTTAAATGAAGCATTAAGTCATGGTGGAATTTTTAACAAGGTAAAAGTTAATCTTAACTGGATTGAATCTGAAGAGATCAATGAGTCAAATGTTAATAATAAATTAAATAGCTGTGATGGTATTTTAGTTCCTGGAGGATTTGGAGAAAGAGGCTCTGAAGGAAAAATTTTAGCAATAAAGTTTGCTAGAGAAAATAAAGTGCCTTATTTTGGAATCTGTTTTGGAATGCAATTAGCTGTTATCGAAATGGCTAGAAATCTTATTGGTATTAAAGATGCAAGTTCAAGTGAGTTTGGAAATTGCAATAATTCAGTTGTTGGATTAATGACTGAATGGAAAAAGGGTGATACTTTGGAGTCAAGATCTGCCAACGGTGATTTAGGAGGCTCTATGAGATTAGGCGCATATCAAGCAACCATTAATAAGAATTCAATGGCATATGAGGTTTACAAGTCAGAAAGTATAAGTGAGCGCCATAGACATCGATATGAAGTAAACAAAAATTATGAAGAAAAACTAAATGATAAGGGTGTAAATTTTTCTGGATTTTCTCCTGATGGACTTCTACCTGAAATTGTAGAGATTAAAGATCATCCATGGTTTATTGGCGTTCAATTTCATCCAGAGCTTAAATCGAAACCATTTGATCCGCATCCATTATTTAAATCATTTATTAAGGCATCAGTAGATCAATCGAAAGTAAAAAATGCAGAGTAATGTTAAATTAGGATCTGGTACTTTTGGTAATAATTTAAAACTATCTCTTATTGCAGGTCCTTGTGTATTAGAGTCCCATTCTCACGCAAGAAAAATGGTCGAAAAATTACTTAATATAAATGAAAAGCTTAACGTAAATTTTACATACAAAACATCTTTCGATAAGGCAAATAGAACAAGTCTTAGTGGAGTAAGAGGATTAGGATTAGATGAATCTCTAAAGATTTTCTCAGAACTAAAAAATGAATACAAAATAAAACTTTTAACTGATGTTCATACTGAAGAGCAATGTAGTTTAGTAAGTGAATATGTGGACATTATTCAGATACCTGCATTCTTATGTCGACAGACAGATTTATTAATTTCTGCTGCCAAAACCAATAAAGTTATTAATGTTAAGAAAGGGCAATTCTTAGCCCCATGGGATATGAAAAATGTTGTTAAAAAAGTAGAGAGTTCAGATAATACAAATATTCTAATTACTGAAAGAGGTACTAGTTTTGGCTATAACACTCTGATTTCAGATATGAGATCACTTGATATAATGAAAGATGAATTAAGCTATCCAATTATTTTTGATGCTACTCACTCTGTTCAATCTCCAGGTGGACAAGGAGATAAAAGTGGAGGTGATAGAAAATTTGTTCCGACTTTAGCAAAAGCCGCTGTATCGGCTGGAATAGCCGGTGTTTTTATTGAAACTCATGATGATCCTGATAATGCGCCTTCAGACGGCCCAAACATGTTACATATCGACGATCTAGAAAAACTAGTTTCTAAACTATTGGAAATTGACAATGTAGTTAAAGAATATTAAATAAGCTATTGAATTATAATTATAAAAAATGGATAAAATTCAGAATATAATATCTAGACAGATTTTTGACAGTAGAGGAAATCCAACTGTTGAAACAGATGTAATTACTAATAATGGTGTTTTAGGCAGAGCAGCAGTGCCGTCAGGAGCATCAACTGGAGCTCACGAAGCTTATGAGTTAAGAGATAACGGTAAAAAATATCACGGTAAATCTGTTCTTAAAGCCGTATCAAATGTTAATGGAGAAATATTTGACTCAATAACAGGCTTTAATGTTTCTGATCAAATCAAGATTGACGAAACTCTAATCAAACTTGATGGAAAAAAAAATAAATCTAGGATTGGAGCTAATTCGATATTAAGTGTTTCTTTATCATGTGCTGTTGCCGCTGCAAAGTCACAAAAAATTCCACTTTTTAGATATTTAGGAGGCACTAAAAAATTCAAAATGCCTACGCCTATGCTTAATGTTATCAATGGTGGAGCACACGCCAATAATAACCTTTCATTTCAAGAATTTATGATTGTTCCAGTAAATAATTCTAATTTCAGTGAAGCAATTCAAAAATCATCTGAAGTTTTTCACAATCTTAAATCTATTTTAAATGGAAAAAATATGAGCACATCTGTTGGTGATGAAGGCGGTTTTTCGCCAAATTTAAAATCAGAAGAAGAGGCACTTAAATTAATTTGTGATGCCATTAAAAAGTCAGGCTACAAATTAAAAAAGGACTTTTGTATTGCTTTAGATGTTGCCGCTAGTGAATTTTATAAAAATGGTAAATATAAGCTTATATCGGAGAATAAACCTTTTTCGACAGATCAATTTATTAAATATTTATGTAATCTAATTAATAAATATCCAATTGTTTCTATTGAAGATCCTTTTGATGAAGATGATTGGGACTCCTGGTCTAAGCTTGTCGAATTAGTTGGTGATAAAGTGCAAATAGTCGGCGATGATTTGTTTACAACTAATTTAGAAAGATTGAAGAAAGGCGTTAAAAATAATTCAGCTAACGCAATTCTAATAAAGTTGAACCAGATTGGAACACTTACAGAAACAATTGAGTGCATTAATTATGCCGTTGCTAGTAATTTTGAAGTAATTATTTCACATCGATCAGGTGAAACTGAAGATACATTTATTGCTGATTTAGCTGTTGGCACTAATGCTGGCCAGATTAAAACTGGCTCTATGTCTCGATCAGACCGTATATCAAAGTACAATCAATTATTAAGAATTGAAGAATTAATTGGTTCTAAAAATACCATGAAAATTAACAAATTCTTCTAATTTTTTTTTATTAATATCTTTTTTTTAGAACAAAAAGAGTCCAAATTCGATTATTAGTAAATTTTTCTGTCTTTTTAGTCTTTAAAAATTGTCTGCGAATCACTTTTATGATTCTCTAGATGCATGGCGATTTTTGGCTCATTCAAGAATAAAATTGGAAAATACTATCCTTTTTTTATCATTCCAATAATTAGTATATATATTTTTATCAATATATTTGATGGAAATAATGGTCTCTTGGCACATAAATATCTTGATTATGAAATTAATTTATTAGAACAACAAATTGCTAGTCTTCAATCTGATAATAGTCTTCTAGAAATTAAGATTAATTCTCTTAAATCTAGCGATACAAACACCGATCTGATTGATGAACATGTTCGATCAGTCTTGGGCTATGGAAAAGCTAATGAATTTACTCTGTATTTTCAATAACTCTACCTTGAATAATTTATAAATAATTATATTTTTGATGATGTGACTTCAAATCGTCAAATATCAAAATCTTTAATAAGAAAGAATTTTAGCAATCTTGAAAGCCCCAAAAAACCTGAGTGGATAAAGGTAACATCATTTTCTAAAAATCTTAATTTAACTGCCTCGATCGTTAATGATCAACGTCTTACAACAGTATGTGAAGAAGCGTTGTGTCCAAATATTTCGGAATGTTGGAATAAAAAACATGCGACTTTTATGATTTTAGGTGATGTATGCACTCGATCATGTAGTTTCTGCAACATACAAACTGGCAAGCCTATTGACGTAGATCCTTTTGAGCCACTAAGAGTTGCTAAAGCAGTAAAATCTCTTAATTTAAAACATGTCGTCATAACTTCCGTTGACAGAGACGACCTACATGATGGTGGGGCAAACCATTTCGTAAAAACAATATCAAAGATCAGAGATCTCAATAATGAAGTTAGTATTGAAATACTTACACCTGATTTCAAAAATAAGATAAATGCAATTAGTAAAATTATAAAATGTAATGTTGATGTTTTTAATCACAATTTAGAGACTGTTAAGAGGTTATATAGTGAAGTAAGACCAGGCGCAGATTATAATAACTCACTTAATCTTCTTAATACTTTTAAACTTAATTCGTTAAATACATTTACAAAATCTGGAATAATGATCGGCTTAGGTGAGAATGAAGATGAAATTGTTAGTTTAATGGATGATTTGATTGAGAATGGTGTCGATTTTTTAACGATAGGTCAATATTTGAGACCTTCGAAAAAACATTATCCAGTAATTGAATATCACCATCCAGATTATTTTGATCATCTTAAAGAAATAGCAATTCATAAAGGTTTCAAAATAGTATCATCAACTCCATTCACTAGGAGCTCTTATCATGCAGATGATGATTTTAAAGCTTTAAAAAATATAAACTAAATGCCGATTCAAACTGAAGAGCAAATAATGAATTTTTCAAAAGATCAAATGTTTGATCTTGTTGCCGATATCGAATCGTACTCACAATTCTTGCCATGGTGCGATAACTCCAACATCATCAATACAGAGTCGGAAGACAATGGCGATACAATGGTAATTGCTGATTTGGATATCGGCTATAAATCTTTATCATATACTTACAGAAGCGAGGTTAAGTTATCAAAAAATAAGGATTATATAAAAGTAAATCATGTTGAAGGTCCATTTAAGCACTTAATTAATGAATGGAGATTTGAAGAATTGCCAAATAACAAGTGTAAGATATCTTTTTTTATTGATTTTGAGTTATCCTCAAAAATCTTTAATTTGTTAATGAATGAATTTTTTGATATTGCATTTAAACAAATGGTAAGCTCATTTCAAGATAGGGCGGAGAGCATATACTCTAATTAATAATAGCTATTAATTCTCGTAACAAAAAATCGTTACTTTTTTTTTGGATTATAATCCGATTTTTAAAATTAAATATTTTTTTATAATTATTTATTTCTATTTTATTCCCAATTTTTTTATATATTGAGAAATATACAGTTCCTACAGGTTTCTGTTTACTTCCTCCACCAGGACCTGCAATGCCCGTAATTGAAGCACATATATGAGATCTTGTAAGTCGATGTAAATTTTTAGCCATCGATAAAGCGACTTCTTTGCTTACTGCTCCATGTTTCAATATTAAATTCCTATTAATTCCTAGTAATTTAATTTTTGCATTATTTGAGTATGAAATAATAGCCGATTCAAAAAAATTAGATGATCCAGCCATTGAAGTAATTGATGAAGATACGAGACCCCCTGTACATGACTCAGCAAGAGATATTTTTATTTTCTTACGTTCACATAGTTTCTTTAATTTCTTTAGATCTTTAGATGTCATAAGATGTAACTATTAATAAATAACACTACTATAGCAGTGTATATACCAGCCATTATATCATCAAGCATTACACCCTTTGAACCTCTAATTTTTTCTAATAGATTTATTGGGTATATTTTAAAAATATCAAAAAACCGAAAAAAAATAAAAATTAAAATAATAATAGTAATTTCATCTGAAGAGGGGACAATAAGCAAAGGTATTGATTGTCCCACAAATTCGTCTATCACAACTTCTTTTGGATCTTTGTTGGCGTTATCCGAAAGATATATATCTATAAAATGAAAAGAAATAATAAATAAAAATACAGATATAAGGGCAAAATAAATTAGTAAATCTGATTTAATAAATAATATCCAAATTATTATAGTTGCTATAGATGCGAATGTACCTGAAGCAAATGGGAGTAATCCTATATACGAAATAGTTACAACAAATTTAGATAGTGATTTCATTTTACTATTTGTATATTAGAATACTTGCCATACAAGCAATACCCTTTGATTTTCCAATTATACCTATTTGATCTGATGATTTTGCTTTTATATTAACCCTAGATATAGGACAATTTAATAATTTACTTACATTTTTTCTGATTGAGCTTTTATACTTCTCTAATCTAATAGCCTCAGTAATAATAGTTATATCTAAATTTAAAATAAGAACATTTTTTAGATTAAATCTTTTATAGATCTCATTTAGTAAAATAACTGAATCTATATTTTTATATGATTTATTAGATGATGGAAAATAATAGCCAATATCTTTTTTTCCAAGGGCACCAAGAAGGACGTCAATTATTGAATGAATTACAACATCGCCATCAGAATGTCCAATTAGAGAATATTTTGATTTAAATTTTATTCCACCAAGTGATAAAATCTTTCCCTTTGATATTTTATGAATATCAAATGCATTTCCAATTCTAATTGAATGTCCAAGTAATTTTTTAATCAAACTAAAGTCATCTTTATTTGTTACTTTGATATTTGTATTTGATCCTAGTATATACTTAGTCTTTAAATTAGTTTTATCAAAAATTTCAGACTCATCTGTCACATTTTGATGTGTAGATGAAATTATTTTTCTGCTAATTTTATTTAATTTCAATGCCTGCGGTGTCTGTGTATTAATAAATTGAGATCGCTTCACAGAATGATATTTATTAAATTTTTTATTTTTTAGAGTGTCGGCAATATAGGTGAATGGAACAACTGAATACGTTTTATCACTTTCAATTTCATTTTTAATTTTTTTAATAAGATTTTTATTTATATTTGGCCTAGCAGCATCATGAATTAACAAATTGACATCTTTTTCAAAACATTCAATTGCATTTTTAAAACTTTCAAAACGACTTTTACCACCAAATATTAAATTATTTTGTGTAAATTTTTTTAAAAAAGATTGCTGTTTTTTTGGTAAATTTTTATTAACTACGATGTATATCTCATTTTTCTTAAAAATCTTTAAAATATTTGTAAGGGTAAAAAATATTAAAGGGGAGCCATAAATATTTGAAAAAAGCTTATTCTCACTATTACTAAATCGTTTGCTGTTTCCTGCGGCTAGAATTATACAGTATGTTTGCATTTAATATTTTATAATAAAGAGTATTATAATTAATTGTAATTAAGAGAATTAATGATTAACAGACTTTTTAAACAAAATCTAATTAATAAAAGCTATATAATTTTATTTTTTTTAACAATTATATTTGTTATTTTTTCATTTGTTTTACTTCTTAATCAAAGAATTAATACATCATTAAATACCAATTATGATAATTATTTTATTGGAGTAGCTGTAGTTTTCTTAATTTTCTTACTTTATTTTTTTCTTTCACAGATATTACCTTTTGTTAATAGGGTTAGAAAAAAGAATATAACAACATTTAATAATAGATTTAGCCTTTACTTCATTGGAATAGCTATCACTCCAGCAATTATAGTTGGCTCTATAGCATTACTACTTATAAATTTTGGTGTTAATGATTGGTTTAATGATCGAATTCAAAATATTATTAAAAACTCAGTTTATGTTGCTGAAGGTTATTTAGAAGAACATAAAAAAACTATTAAGGGCGATATATACGCAATGTCTTCCGATCTTAATGATGCTTCCAATTTATATATAAGAGATAAATTTAATTTTGAAAAATTATTTTTTACTCAATCTTTGGTTAGAAATCTTCCTGACTCATTTTTAATAGATGGCAAAGGAAATATAATTTTAAAGAGCAGGGGATCTTTAAAAATATATTATCAACCAACACCTGAGTCCTTAGATAAAGTAGCTAATGGTGAGCTTGCAATATTCACATCCACAGAGTTTAATAAAGTTTATGCAATAATAAAATTAGATAAATATCTTGATTTATATTTATATGTTGGAAGACCAATGGACAACCGAGTTCTTACAGCCCTAAAAGATACAAAATCAGCGCAAAATGATTTTAATCGTCTTGAGGAGAACAGGTCAAAGTTATCAGTTATTTTTATTTTAATTTATCTAATTATTACTATGGTATTAATATTTATATCAATCATAGTTGGTATAGGTTTTGCTCGAAAAATAGTTGATCCAATTACAAAAATTATTATCGCAACTGATAATATTAGTAAAGGTAATTACGATTCAAAGCTTAGTAAAACAAATGATTTTGTTGAATTAAACCGACTCACTGACTCATTTAATAAAATGTCTGAAGATATAGTTTCTCAAAGAAAGCAATTAGCAATTAGTGAAAAACATGAAGCATGGTCTGATGTGGCAAGAAAGATAGCTCATGAAATTAAAAATCCATTAACTCCAATTAAGCTTTCAATTGATCGATTAAAAAATAAAACAAACAAGGGTATAAATATTAGTAAATCTGAAGTTGTAGAGACTATGGATACTATAAATAGACAAGTTGATGATATAAAAAACTTAGTAGATGAGTTTTCTAACTTTGCAAGAATGCCAGCGCCAAATATGCATGAATATAATATTAAAACTATTATTGAGAATGCTATTTCATTATTTGACCTTAAAAAAAATAAAATTTTAATCGATTATAATAAAAAATCATTAGATTGCTTTGTCAAATGTGATGAATCTCAAATCAATAGAGTATTTAATAATTTGATAATTAATTCAATACATGCAATCGAGGCAAAATTTAAAAATAAGCTTGGTGGAAAAATTTATATAGATGGTAATGTGGAAGGCAAGCATATAAAGATTAAGATCTTTGATAATGGACAAGGGCTGATTCACAAAGAAGCCGACCTACTCAAACCTTATTTTTCTACTAAAGATAAAAATATTGGAACAGGGTTAGGTTTGAGTATTGTAGAGAAAATTATTTCTGAGCATGAAGGTAATTTTCATATATATAATATAGACGATGAATCCGGAGCTTGTTCTGAATTCACGCTTAGGTTATACAATGAACGGTAAAAGTATTTTAATAATAGACGATGAAAAAGATATTAGAGACTCTATATCTGGTATCCTTAATGACGAAGGTTATTACTCAGAGACTGTAAAGAATTCTCAAGAGGCTCTTATTAAAATTACTGATAATATTTACGATGTTATTATTTTAGATGTCTGGTTAAACGATTCAGAGTTAGATGGAATTCAATTATTAAAAGAATTAAAGAAAGCTGATTTTGATACACCTGTTATAATCATATCTGGTCATGGAAATATTGAAATAGCTGTTGATGCTATTAAAAATGGTGCATACGAATTTATAGAAAAACCTTTTTCAAGCGAAAGACTTTTACTTACAGTTAAAAGATCAATTGAAACATCACTAGTTAAAATCGAAAATAAATCTTTGAAACAAAAAAATCTCGATGACTATAATTTTATTGGAAGTTCAAACTCAATAATAAAAGTAAAGCAATTGATTGATAAAGTTGCCCCAACTTCAAGTAGAGTTATTATTTATGGTGATTCTGGTACAGGTAAAGATTTAGTCGCAAAAGAAATTCATAAAAAATCTAAATTTTCTGATGGGAATCTTATAATAGTGAACTCTGCATTAATGGAGCCTGATGGAATTGAAGAAGAATTGTTTGGTTTAGAAGAAAATTCAAAATTAATAAAAAAGGGTTTTTTTGATCAAGCAAATAATGGTAGTTTGTTTATTGATGAAATAGGTGATATGCCGATTCAAACACAATCAAAAATTTTAAGAGTACTTACGGACAGTTCTTTTTATAGAGTTGGATCAAATATGCCTGTGAATATTAATGTTAGACTTTTGTGCTCATCAACTGAAAATTTAGAAAAACTTGTAGAAGAAGGCAATTTTAGAATGGATCTGTTTCATAGACTAAATGTTGTTTCTATAACTCTGCCTAAACTTTCTGATCGAATTCAAGACATCGATGAATTAATAGAATATTTTTCTAAAATTTATTTAAGTAACTCCAGTTTAAAAATTAATGATTTACGCAACTATATTAAAACTAATTATGTTAACTATGACTGGCCTGGAAATGTTAGAGAATTAAGGAATATCATTGAGAGATATTGCATTATTGGTGAAAAAATCTCCGAAAATAAAGATGAATTAGATAGTGGATTTAATTCTAAAAATGTAATATCAATGCCTCTAAAGAATGCGCGTAAAATTTTTGAAAAAAATTATTTGGAGTCTCAGATTCAAAGATTTGATGGAAACATATCAAAGACCGCCACATTTATTGGAATGGAACGTTCCGCTCTTCACAGAAAACTCAAACAATTAGGCATATCAATAGATAACAAAGAATGAAAGTAATTATTTGTGGAGCTGGAAAAGTAGGCACCAGTATTGCTCGTCATCTTATTGATCAAAACAACGATGTTACCGTTATAGATCAATCTCAAGATCTAATCGATAATATTAGAGATAAGTTTGACCTAAAAACTATAATTGGGTCAGCCTCAAACCCCTCAATGTTACAAGATGCAGGAGCTGATTCTGCCGATATGCTTATTGCGGTTACCCTTCAAGATGAAATTAATATGGTTGCCTGTCAAATGGCTCACACCTTTTTTAAAATTCCTCGTAAAATAGCAAGGATAAGATCAGAAGATTTTTTAAATCCAATATGGCGAAATTTATACAACGCAGATAATATGCCAATTGATTTAATAATAAGTCCAGAACTAGAAGTTGCTAAATCAATTTCCAGACAAATAAAATCTCCAGGGGCATATGATGTTGCTCCTTTTATGGATGATAGAATTCAATTAATAAATATCACTATTAATGAAAACTGTCCCTTAATTGATACAGAATTAAAAAATATACATGAGTTATTTCAAGAAGATACTGATGAAAGTAAAAATTTAAGAGCAACCATCGTAGGTATTAATAGAAATGAAAAATTATTTATACCAGATAAAAGCGACAAACTATTAGATAAAGATACTGTTTATTTGTTAACCGATAGGTCACATTTAGATAGAGCGGTATCTGCCTTTGGTATAGATGAAAAGCCAATTGATAAGATAATCATTATTGGAGGAGGAAATATTGGTTTTAATTTAGCAAGAGAATTAGAAGAAATTAATTCTCATATATCTGTAACTCTAATAGAGTCATCAAAAGAAAGATCTAACTATATAGCGGATCATTTAAAAAAAGCCTTAGTTCTAAGAGGCGATGGATTAGATCAATCAATTCTTGATGAGGCAAATATAGCTGAAGCAGATATGATACTTGCCCTAACAAATGATGATGAAACAAATATTATAACTTCAGCTATTGCAAGAAGAAATAAATGTAAGTCATTAATATTAATAAATAATTCAGAATATTCAAATCTAAAAGAAGTTCTCGGGATCGATCGAATTATAGATCCAAGAATGATAACTGCATCGCAAATTTTAAAACACGTTCATAAAGGTAAGATTGAGTCAGTTTATTCCATTAGCAACAATCAAGGTGAAATAATACATGCTCAAGCATTAAAAAATTCAAAGTTAATTAATGTACCACTAAAAGATATGTCTATCCCTGATGGCATAAGAATAGGAATAATTTGTAGAGAAGGAAAAATATCTATTCCAGATAAAGAAACAATTATTCATGAAAATGATGATGTAGTTTTTATATCTTTATTAAAGTCCATTCGTAAAGCTGAGGATTTATTTCAAGTGAGTGAGATATATTAAGATGAGCAGAGTTGTTTTCGTAAATGGTGAGTATCTTCCATATAAAAAATCGAAAATTCATATTGAAGACCGAGGCTATCAATTTGCTGATGGTGTTTATGAAGTTTTCGCTGTAATTGATAATAAACTTGCTGATTATGATGCTCATATGAGTAGGCTCTTAAGATCACTTTCTGAGCTTAAGATGAAGCTACCATACTCAAGAAAATCAATATTTTTTCATATATCAAATATTGTAAAACAGAACCTTATTTCAAATGGTCTAGTTTATTTGCAAATTTCCAGAGGTGTTGCCTCAAGAGATTTTAAATTTCCTAATAATATAAAAGGTTCACTTGTAATTATTGGAAAAAATATGCCTTCAGATGAGTACATTAATACTTTTCAAAAGGGTATAAAAGTATCAACAACCAGAGATTTAAGGTGGAGAAGGGTTGATATAAAATCTTTAAATCTTCTAGCACCCGTTTTGGCAAAGCAAGCTGCATATGAAAAAAATTGTCAAGAGTCTTGGTTGATTGATGATAATAATTTTATAACAGAGGGAAGTTCAAGTAACGCTTGGATTTATCAAGCTGGAACCTTAATAACGAGACCAGTTTCAAATTCTATTTTGAATGGAATTACAAGATCAACATTAATTAGAGGACTTAAAAAAAGAAAAATCAAATATAAAGAAGCTAAGTTTAATTTAGAAGACGTTAAAAAATCAAGTGAAGCTTTTATTACTAGTGCTACTCAACATGTAATGCCCGTCGTTAGAATTAATAATATTAAAATCGGTAAGGGCGTGCCAGGACCGAGAGCTTTAGACTTCAGAGCCGCATACATGGAGAGTTTAAAATTAACAGAACTTTAAAAAAAAATACTGAGGCATTCATTATAAACCCAATCTTACCAAATTCTACTGGTATAGATCCTCAGGAAATGATGAGTGAAATGATTAATTTATGCCTTAATTTGAATATTAATATTCTAGGAAAAAAAACTGTTAATATTAAAAAAATAAATGCTTCTACTTTGATTGGAAAAGGAACTCTTGCTGATTTATTAGATAAAATTAACCTAAAAAAACTTAATTTACTAATTTGCAATTCTTCATTAACGCCAAATCAACAGAGGAATTTAGAAAATATTTTAAAGGTAAAAGTAGTCGATAGAAGTGGAATAATTATTGAAATCTTTGCTAAAAGAGCTTTATCGAATGAAGGAAAATTACAAGTTCAGTTAGCAGAGATGGTTTATAGAAAATCTAGATTGGTTCGGGCATGGACCCACCTGGAAAGGCAAAGAGGAGGTACATCTTTTGTTGGTGGTCCTGGAGAGCTGCAAATAGAACTTGATAGAAGATTAATTCAAGAAAAAATAATCAAAATTAAAAAAAAATTAAAAAATGTATCAAAAAGAAGAAGTATTCAAAGAAAATTAAGAAGTAGAAATAACTTCAAAATTTTTGCTATTGTTGGCTATACAAATGCAGGCAAAACTCTGTTATTCAATCAACTTACAAAACAAAAGAAAGAAAGTGCAAATAAACTATTTGCAACATTAGATACAAAAATAAGTCGTGTTTTCCTTAAAGATAATTTCTATGTTGGATTGATTGATACAGTAGGGTTTATAAATAATATACCGACTCAATTAATAGAGTCTTTTAAAGCAACGTTAGAAGAAATAAACGATTCAGATTATATTATTAATGTTGTTGATATTAATGATATAAATTTTCAGTCAAAAATAAATACTACAAAAAAAATTCTTCAAGATACCGGTGTATCTAATCATAAAATAAAAAGTATGATCACCGTCTTTAATAAGATTGATCAAAAGAAAAAAAATTTTAATAATTCAAATATTAATAAAAGCTATGTTAGCGCATTAACTGGAAAGGGATTGGATGAATTAAAGGAACAAATGATTAAAAGTATCTAATTCAAATTCTTTTCAAGATTATATTTAGTACACTATTTTTACCCTCAATAGAAGTCATTTTTAAATTGCCATTAATATATTTAAATTCAATAATCATCTCGTAGGGTATATCTAGTGGATTTACCTTATTTTTTATTTTGTATCCACCAATTTTTTTTGATGTAATTAGACACTTAAATCCGGCTAGATCTTCACTTATTTTTGTAACTAATAAATCAAGTCTTCTTTTGCCATCATAAACTTTAAAATTCTTACTGCAGTTTTCTAACTCTAAGAAATTTGCTAATTTGTAAAATGTTAGAGCAGGATCAGATACATTAACAAGCATTTCATTGTCGATAGGAGTTAATTTAGATTTATCATAAGATGGGGTACGAGAACCTGTGATATTATTCTGATCACTAAAATCAATAAAATACTTTTTTAATGAATCTTCTTTTTTCTCTGTATATTCGTAGTTTTTTTCAATGAATGTATTTTTATTAATTTTGCCTTTTGAAAATCCTGTTCCAATAATTTCATCTGTAATAAATCTTAAAATATTTTTTTCCGAAGATAAATTAAACTTTAGATAATAGTCATTATTTTCAATATTCATATTATATGAAAGTTTATAAATAATTTGTTTTATTGGTCCAAATTTAGCTGTAAGAGTAAACACATCCGAATATGTGTGTGTGTTTTGAAGTAAAACAAATAAGATAATTAAAGTATATGAGCTTTTTTTTTTCACTAATTAATTTAGTATAATATAACTTATTATTTAAAAATTAATTTATTCTAAATTTAGCTAAAAAATAAGTATTTAACTTTTTTAATATATTATGTAATCAATAAATATTTATAAATAATTCCTCGGGTGGGGTATTAATTATTAATCTAAAATTATCTTATAATAGATATTCTTTTGTTTAGTTATATTATTCGTATAATATATATTATGTAAAATACATAGTAATGATTTATTATCAATTATTTATACATGATATATAAATTAAAAACTTAATAAATATAAAGAATTAAGAAAGTTAGGTAAACCATTGAAAATATGTGTTAATATGATTTAACTTCAATAATTTCTGAATGAGTTAATATATTAATATTTGATTTATATTTGGCTCGTTTATCGTTAAGCAAATATACATTTCTAGCTAATTTAATAAATTTATCATCAAATTTCTTTTGTTTTTCATATTTTCTTTTTAAATCTTCTATATTCCATAGTTTCAAATTAACTGCTTTTAGTCTTTTATAATCACGACTTACTATTTTCCTTCTTATCTTTTTTTTCTTAAAAATTATATTAAGAAGATCTAGTTCTTTTTTAATAGCACTTAATTTATTCTTTTCCTTAATTTTGATAGATTTAATCTCTAATATAGTTATTTTGTCAATTAACTCACCTACTGAGACTGGGATATTAATTTTCATATATTTTATTTATCAATTTTAGCTTTATTGAATAATTTTGAGAAATTATTTGTTGAATGATAGCATATTTCATCATAACTAACTTCAAATATTTCAGATAACTTCTCAATTGTATGAACAATAAATGAAGGATTGTTAGTTTTGCCTCTTTTAGGCTCCGGCGCAAGAAAAGGAGAGTCTGTTTCAACTAGAAGTCTATTTAAAGGTATTTTCTTAAAAGTAGACCTTAAATCACTAGAATTTTTAAATGTTATGATACCACTTGCTGAAATATAGAAACCCATTTCTAACATTTTTTGAGCAAATTTATTTGTACCTGTAAAACAATGAATAACAGCTTTAAACTTTTTATATCTAAATTTATTTTCAAAAATGTTTTCCATTTCTTTTCTG
>JBJLDC010000014.1:0-31489 GCA_045567365.1 Candidatus Pelagibacterales bacterium
TTGTAATTAATAAGCCTATTGTTGCAACCACTTCAGAGACATGAATATTAATTCCTGTTCTTTCTTTAGTTGAAAATTCAATAAATAAATCATCAAAAATATAATTTGCTAAAATGACTCCAGAAGTGCCACCCACTAGTTGAAAAATGATAAATAATATCATCGTTACGTTATTAATATCTGATTTAAATCTAAAATAAAGTGTAACAACTGGATTAAAATGAGCTCCAGATATAGGACCAAATATTGATATTATCACGTAAAGCATTGCTCCTGTTGCTATTGCATTTGCTAAAAGAACAACCCCCTCATTGTTAGGAGATAAATTATTGGCCATTATACCTGATCCAACAACACTGAATACAAGCATAAGGGTGCCAATGTACTCAGCTAAAAGTTTTTGATTAAGAGAATAAGGCATTATTTATTTTATTAAATTTTCTTGTATTAATTTATCAATGTAGTGATAAGTGCTATGAAATTTATTTATGTCTTGTTGAGATGGATCTTCTTTATTGGCAGGATCTTCAATATTAAAATGAAATGTTTTAGGAGCTCCTGGCCAGACAGGACACACTTCCTTTGATGCTTGATGACAAACAGTTACTACATAATCCATTATTGGTGTACTGTTTTCAGAAAATCTTTCCCAACTTTTGCTGTAAAGGTTATCAACTGGTATTTTTAATTCATCCAATATCTGAATTGTCATCGGATTAATTATTCCAGATGGATTACTTCCTGCACTAAAGCCTCTTAAATAATTTGAGTATTTATAATTAGTTATTGCTTCCGCTATGATGCTTCTTGCAGAATTTTGAGTGCATAAATAAAGAACATTTTTCATATTTACGCACCAAGTGAATAGCCTGCTGAACGAATTGTTCTGATTGGATCAGCATTAAAACCATCATTTAGAGATTTTCTCAATCTTCTAATGTGAACATCAACCGTTCTTGGCTCAACATAGGGACTCGTGGTCCAAACATGATCTAATAATTGTTGTCTTGAAAAGACTCTGCCTTGATTTTCCATCAAAAATCTTAATAAATTAAATTCTGTTGGACCAAGTCTAATATCTTCTCCATCTCTTGATACTCTATGGGTAGCAGCATCTAGTGTAATACCTTGATAGGTTAATACTTCATTGTAAAAAATAGGTCTTAATCTTTTCAGAACAGCCTTTACTCTAGCAACTAACTCATTAATCGAAAATGGCTTAGTGATATAATCATCTATTTCATTTTCAAATGCTCTGAGCTTATCTTCTTCTTCACCTTTTGCGGTAATCATTATAAGGGGGATATTTTTTGTTGATTTATCCTTTCGAATTCTTCTGCACAATTCAAGGCCAGAAATATGTGGCAACATCCAATCTAGGAGCACTAAATCATACTTCACATCTCCAAATATCTTATCCAATGCAGCCTCACCGTCATTAGCAACATCAACATCGTATCCATTTTTTTTTAAATTATACGATATTAATTCAACTAAAGATAATTCATCTTCAATGATCAAGATTTTAGGACGCATTATTGATTTATGTCCTCCCAATTAATTCGTTTTTCTGACTTACGTTCAAGTGCTTGTCCAGTAACAATAAAATGAATATCTTCAGCAATATTTTGTACATAATCTCCTATTCTCTCAATATTTTTAGCAATTGATAATAAATGGGAGCATCCAGTTATTGTTTCAGGGTTTCCAGCCATTGTTTCAAGCAACTCTCGGTAAATATTTAAATATGAGTCATCAATATTTACATCGCTATCCCATGCTTTTATTGCAAGCTTATCTGATTTTTTTACGAATGAATCAAGCACCTGCTTAATCATAAATTGGACATCTTCGCCCATTTTTACAATTTCAATCGTTGGCGCATCAGGTAAATTTATTTTTACATTAGCCACTCTTTTTGCAATATTTGTTGCATGATCACCCATTCTCTCAAGATCATTTGAAATACTTAAAGCTGATAATACAACTCTTAAATCATTAGCTAATGGCTGCCTCATAGCTATAATTTTATATGTAAGTGCATCAATTTCTTTCTCAAGTGCATTAATTTTATGATCATCAAAAATGATTTGTTCAGCAAAGGATGTGTCCTTATTACTTAAAGATTGAAGGGAATTTCTTAATTGATCTTCAACTAACCCACCCATTTTAATTAAATTAGAGTTAACTAATTCTAATTGCGCATCATACGCTGAAACAATGTGATCTTTCATCATCCAAACCTTCCTGTTATGTAATCTTGTGTTTTTTGATTTCCTGGGTTTGAGAAAATAGTATCAGTTGAATCTACTTCAATTAGTTTTCCTAGATGAAAAAACCCAGTATTTGTTGAAACTCGAGCGGCTTGTTGCATAGAATGTGTAACGATAATAATTGTAAATTCTTTTTTTAATTCAGACATTAAATCTTCAATTTTTGCAGTTGCAATGGGATCAAGGGCAGAACACGGTTCATCCATTAGAATAATTTCAGGATTAACAGAGATAGCTCTTGCGATACACAGTCTTTGTTGTTGACCTCCGGATAATCCGGTGCCTGGTTGATGCAATCGATCTTTTACTTCATCGAATAATGCTGCTTTTTGTAAACTAGTTTCTACTATTTCATCTAGATCTGTTTTGGAATTTGCTATTCCATGAATTCTTGGTCCATATGCAATATTTTCATAAATAGACTTTGGAAATGGGTTTGGTTTTTGAAATACCATTCCAACACTTTCCCTTAAACTTTCTACTCTGATAGATTTGTCATATATATCATGTCCATCAATAGAAACATTTCCTTTCACTGAACAAATATCAATGACATCATTCATTCTATTGATACATCTAAGGAATGTGGATTTACCACAGCCAGAAGGTCCAATTAATGCTGTAACTTCTTTCTCATACATATCCATTGAGACATCAAAAAGAGCTTGTTTATCACCATAGAAAACGTCTATATTTTTTGCACTAATTTTTACTTTATTCATATGCTTATATTACCATTTTGTTTCAAATTTTCGACGAATAAGGACCGCAGCTAGATTTAATAATATCAAGAAACCAAGAAGCAACATAATAGTTGCTGATGTCTTTTCAACGTAGCCTCTTTCAGCGCTTTCAGCCCATAAATAGACTTGAACAGGCAATGAAGCTGATGCATCTAATGGACTGGAAGGAACATCAACTACAAATGCAACCATTCCAATTAACAAAAGAGGAGCTGTTTCGCCCAAAGCCTGAGCAAGTCCGATTATTGTTCCTGTTAAAGCACCCGGCATTGCTAGTGGAACTACATGATGCATAACCGCCTGCATTTTGGTAGCTCCTACAGCTAAAGCACCTTCACGTATTGAAGGAGGAACTGCTCTTAGTGATGCCCTTGTTGCAATAATTATTGTTGGCAATGTCATGAGTGATAAAACAATTCCACCGACTAATGGCGTAGATCTTGGTAGGCCAAATACATTTAAAATTATGCCTAGACCCAATAATCCAAATACAATCGAAGGCACAGCTGCTAAATTATTAATATTAATTTCGATAAAATCTGTAAAACGATTACTTTTAGCAAATTCTTGTAAATAGACTGCTGCTAATATTCCAATTGGGAAAGATAAGATTAGAACTGTGATAATTGTTAAAAATGATCCTACTATTGATCCACCAACGCCAGCTAATTCAGGTTCTCTTGAGTCTCCTCTGGTTAAAAAAGGAATGTTAAACACATATTTAACACGGCCATTATTTTCTAAAATATCATAATATTCTAATTGTATATCTTTTATTCTTCTTCTCTCTTCTGGTAAATCACGAGGATAATTACCTTTTCTAACTTGATCAACATCGTCTGATGCGGTCAGATAAACAGTTTCAATTTTTTTTATATTTTCCTTATTCTTTATTAAGAATTGTTTAATTTCATCTTCATATTCAATACTGAATATTCTTATTAATAACTTCTTCTCTTTTCTATCTTCAATGTCTGGGAACAGACTGTAAATTGATTTTTTTGAGAATCTAAATAGATCCAACTTATTAATCTCGTCATCTGACATGGCGGCAAATTGCGTAGTATCTTCTATAACTTGTGAATAATCTACATCAATAGCTATTGTCGTTTTATAAAAAGCGGAATAACCAGATGAAAAAATATTTAAGAATAAAATTAATACAAAAATCAATGCAAATGAAATAGCGGTAATGCAAAATATCTGAAACCGGCGTTCTGATTTCAATCGTTTCTTTAAATTTGCACTAACATCAAACATAATCAATCATATCTTTCTGTGTATTTTTTGACTACTTGAAGAGCAATGAAATTGAGAAGTAGTGTTACAATAAACAATGTTAATCCTAGGGCAAAAGCAGCTTGAGTTTTAGGACTATCAAATTCTTGGTCACCAATTAATATAACAACAATTTGAGTTGTAATTGTTGTGGCTGCATCAAATGGATTGGCTGTTAATTTAGCTGCTAGTCCTGCTGCCATTACAACTATCATGGTCTCTCCAATTGCTCTTGATACCGCTAATAGGAAAGAACCGATAATTCCAGGCAACGCAGCGGGCAATAAAACTTTTCGTATAGTCTCACTTTTAGTTGCTCCCATAGCATAAGAACCTTCTCTTAAGCTCTGAGGAACAGAATTAATAACATCATCTGATAATGAGGAGACAAATGGTATTATCATGATACCCATTACAAATCCCGCGGCTAAAGCACTTTCTGAAGAAACAGTGAATCCAGCATTTTGACCAAGATCACGAACTATGGGAGCAACAGTCAAAGCTGCAAAAAAACCATAAACAACAGTTGGTATCCCTGCAAGAATTTCTATAATAGGCTTAGCCCAATCTCTCAAGTTTGGTGAAGCATATTCAGCAAGATATATTGCTGTCATAAGGCCAACTGGGATTGCAACACACATGGCAATAAATGCAATTAAAAATGTTCCTGCAAATAATGGTATTGCTCCAAATGCATTTTGTAAATCTCTTGTATCAAGATCTCCACTATCTCTAACAAACACTCTTTGAGGAGACCAATTAAGACCAAATAAGAAGTCGGTAATTGGAACTTGTGAAAAGAATTTTAAAGTTTGAAAAAGTAATGAAAATATAATCCCTACAGTTGTCATGATTGCTACTAACGAACATGTAAAAAATAGGATTAATAAAAAAGACTCAACAAATTTTCTTGAATCTAAGTTTGATTTTATTTTTACGTAAGCAACTAATGAGAGTAAACCTGCAACAGATAACACGATAACATATGTCAAAGTGTCAATTAATTCTTCAATATAGATATATTTATCAACTGCATCTGTTACTAAAGGACTTATTTCATCAAAAAGCTTAATTCCTTTTGAAGTGTTGATAATTTGAGCCAGTAATAAGTTTTTATCCGATGCTAGAAGATTAGGATTAAGATCTATGAAGTCACTTAAGACATAAACTTCAATTATATAACCTTGGAATGCCGTGATAGCCAAAAAAACTAATAAAGAAGGAACAATGGCAAATATAGCTATGTAATATCCATAATAATGATTTAAAGAAGTAATTTTTTTTTGTGAAGCTGATCTTAATTTAATTGCTTTTAGTCGACCAATAAGAAATCCAAATGCGCCAATTGTTAATACCAATAAAATTAAAAAAAGGCCCATAAAAAAACATTATCTCAAAAAACAGTTTATCAAGGTGGGCATCTGACCCACCTTGACAAGGATTAATTAATAAAATTAATTATTAATTAACTATTGTATTACTTCCAAGTTAGCAACACGAGTTCGTATTTCTGATGCATCACCATCAGATAAAGCAACAAGACCAATATCAGTTAAATATCCGTCTTCTCCCATTGCATTTTCGCTTGTGAAAGCGGCTAAGAACTCTTCAATTCCTGGAACAACTCCAATATGAGCTTTTTTTACATAAAATTGTAGAGGTCTAGCGATTGGATAAGAGTAATCTTGTATTCCTGCAAGTGTTGGAAGGATTCCAGTTATTGCAGCTGATTTAATCTTATCTTCATTTGCTAGCAGATAACTGTAACCAAAGTATCCAAATCTTTCTGGATCTTCAGCTAGTTTCTGAACAATTAAAGTATCATTTTCACCAGCTTCAATAACTCTACCATCTTCTCTTACAACGGCACATTTCTTTTTAGCTTTTTCTCCTGCATCTTCCCATAACTTATAGGCGCCTGCAGCTTTACAGCCTTTTTTCATAATAAGCGAATTCCAAGCGTCACGTGTGCCAGATGTTGGCGGTGCTACTAAGATTTCGATCTTATGATCAGGAAGAGATGAGTCAATGTCACTCCATTTTTCATATGGATTTTCAATTAATTTACCATTAATCCAATTTCCATCACCATCCTTAGCAGATCCCGTTGGTACCATAGCAGCAATAGCAAGGTATAATTGTTCTTGCGTAAAGTCTGCATCATTTGCATCTAAACTATGAGCAAGAGTTAATCCATCATTTCCGATTACGATTTCAATGATGTCTGTAACACCATTACTTTTACATAATGCAACTTCTTTACTTTTGATTTTACGAGAAGCATTCGTAACATCAGGATGATCGGTGCCAACACCAGCGCAGAATAATTTCATTCCTCCACCAGTTCCAGTACTTTCGATTACAGGTGTGTTAAAGCCTGATTTACCAAAACGCTCAGCAACAACTGTTGCGTATGGGTATACAGTTGATGAACCAACAATTTTAATAGTATCTCTAGCGAAAGAATTTACTGAAAAAATTGATGATACAAAAGCTGTGAGAATTAAAACTTTAATTAATCTCATTAGTTTCTCCTAGTTAAAATTAAAACGTCTTCAAAATACATTTGTGATGTTAATAATTTATAACAGAAATATTACAATTTTATGACAATCAGAACTTATAATGGCTTGAATATCGCCTTTTTCCCAATTTTTTAAAAATATAATATGGCAAAAAAGAAATTATAAAAAGTAATACAGCAAAAATAATTAAATATGGAATATGCATTGGTGGAGATGGAAATAGGGATAATAATGTTTCACCTTCTGGCATTTTCATTAAATACCAATAGTTTATATCTAAATTATTTTTTCCTAAAAAAATATTTACTAAATAAATTATAGGCAACAATAATAGTGAGATAATTGATATTCTTAGAATAGATATCCATCTCAATTTTGTACTAATACAAAATGAAGTAAAAATAATAGATAGAAATAGTAAGCCGTGCCCAAAATAATAAGTAATATATTCCATATCTGGGTAACTGTATTCCAGATCAGGCGTCACCATTGCTAAAAAGTTTCCTGTTAAACCCCAAAAATAACCAATCTCAAAAAAAACATTTATCCTAGTTAATAAAAATATTCCAAGGGAAATCGAAGCTAAATGACAAATATGAATTGGAAGTACAACTGAAGGGTCATGTCCGTATAAATAAATTCTATAAAATGGCTTTATAAGTTCGTGGCTGATCATAATGATAGCTAGAATTAATGATAAATTTTTATTAATATTTTCATTATTTGCCACATAAGTAATTAATGGAATAATAATTGAGATTATAAAAATAACCAATAAGGTTTGAATATGTGTAGCACCAAATAAAACAAAGTTACTCATCATTTGTAAAATAAAAAAATAATTTCTATTTATAAAATAGAAATATACTCAATAAATATTAAACAATTATTTCATTAAAAAAATTATTTGAATATTATTAAATCAAATAAAAAATGGCTAAATACCTTATTTATGTAATTGGTGCTACAGGTATTTTAATTGTGAATATGCTACCTTTATTAATTTCACTTTCAATATTGAGACTCCCACGATGCTTGTTTAAAATATGTTTCACTATTGTTAAACCAAGTCCAGTTCCACCTTTAGCTTTCGATCGCGCTTCATCAACTCTATAGAATCGCTCTGTTAATCGATGTAAATGTTTTTTAGGTATTCCCTGACTTTCATCTATAAGTTGAATAATTGCATACTTGTATGAAAAAAGTCTATTTACTGAATTATCAATATCTTTATCTTCAAGTATTCTTAATTGAATTCTAATTTTTGAATTTTCATTTGCATACTTTATAGAGTTTTCAATAATATTTGAGAAAACTTGAATTAATTCATCCTGATTACCTAATACATAAAGATTTTCATCATCATAGACTTTTTCAATAGAGATATTGTTTTTTTTGAGTGATTGTTCAAAGTTATTCTCAACTATTTCAAGGGTGTGCAGTAGATCAACTTTTTTAGTTGGGTGAACGTGCTCGTCAGACTCAATTTTAGTAATTATTAAAAGATCATCCAATAACCGCTTCATTCTGAGTGCTTCTTTTTCAATAATTGACAAAAATTTTTTAGTTGCCTCAATGTCATCTTTTGCAGACGAAGAAATAGTTTCAAGGAAACCAATAATTGAAGCGAGAGGTGTTCTCATCTCATGGCTAACATTTGCAATAAATGAAGAGCGAACAATCTCTAAATTTTTTACATCAGTTATATTTTTCATAACAATTAGATACATATCTTTACTTGGATATATCGAAACACTTAAGAAAATATTAGTTTGAGAAATATCTTGACTAGCAGGATCTATTAATAACTCCAAAGTATATGGAATTTTTTCATTAATTGATTTTTCAAGTGTATCTAAAAATTGAGGAGCTCTTATAAGATTTGTAATATGCTGATTTGTAAAATCATTTTTAAATAAAGCTATTGATTGTTTATTTTGAAATTTAATTTTTTGAGATTGGTCAATTACTATTATTGAATCGTCAATGAAATTGAAAAATAAATTAAGTTGTTGATCTAGATCCATTAATTAAATTAAAACTATTTTCTGCTGCATTTTTAAAACTTTAGACAAAGTATCGAATGATTTCTTTGTTTTTGACTTTAACAGATCTGAGTACAGTTTTGGAATTTTAAATATGATATTATGATCTTTTATATATATTTCAAAGTTCTGATAATTAAAATTTGTTAAAAGCCCAATATCAATTGAGATTTTGTTAAATATACCTAAAGCAATCATTGAATAAAAAGAGTTTTTATTAATTAGATGTTTATATTTTTTTATTCCATCCCGCTTATAATTATCATGAAAAAAATAAATAGCAGTTGCAAGTTTTATTCTATCTGAATGACTAAATTTAAGTAATTCCATTTTTAATATCTGATTAAATGCAAATTGTGCTTTTTCATCTTTATCTATACTGGCCCCAATCGAAGTTAAGTTAATTGAAGATTTTAGCAGTCTGCGAGAAACATAAGGATGATTTTTAAAAAATGAAAAGCAGAAATCATAAACTGCTGCATGATTAATATAGTTAAATTCAAGATCATTATGTAACTTTGATAGCTTATTTGACTCATGGATTAGCGGATCAAATTTATTATTTATATTATATATATTTGATAAATATCCTTCTCTTAAAGCAGTGTAAGATATCACGATTTCTCTAGATTTGCTTTTTTGGATAATTTTTAAAGCAACATAAGAAGCATATTTAATATAGGGAGTTTTATCCTTAGTAATATATGAAATCTGCTTAAGTTCCTTTTGTTTGTAGTTAGATACTTCCTCTAGCATCTCTATAAATAATTTAAAGTTTGGCTTAAAATGATGAATGACATTCAATGGATAATCATATTTGACAAAATAAATCTTAATTAGAGATCTCCATGTTCCCCCTGTTAATATAAGTCTTTTGAAATTGTTCTCTGAAAACCAATCGATTGATTCTAATTCTTTATCAAAATCTCTATAAATATTTTTATTTTTACTTATTGCCCTGTGAACACCAAAAGACATTGAAGTCGTGTTTAAAATTCGCTTTTTTTTTACTTCAGCAAGTTCTAAGCTTCCTCCACCAAGATCAGCTACGATGCCTTTAGATTTTTTAATCCCAACTATAGCGCCTAGCCCAGAGTATTTGGCCTCATCTTTTCCACTTAAGACGTTTAACCTAGTATTTAATATGCTTTCAGCTTTTAGTTTAAAAACAGAACTATTATTAGCAACTCGAACAGCTTCTGTTGCAAGAACATGAACATTATTGATAGCAGAGGCTTTTAAAATGTCAGAAATATATTTTAGAGCATTGATTGCTTTTTTGATTGAGTTTTTATTTAATTCATTAGTTGAAGCTAGGTCTTTTCCAAGGCCACATGATATCTTTTTATTGAAAATAGGAATTTGATTATTTTTAAAATTTTCAAAAATTTGAAAACGAATTGTATCAGAGCCAATGTCAACAATGCCTACACGAGTGTCTTTTTCAAATAATTTTTTCTTTGGAATAGAAAGGTTATACATTATCTAATAATGCCAAGAGCTTTTTTGGTTTTTTTGCACCCTTAATTTTACCTCTCCCTGAAAGGCTTGGATTCATCATAAAATAATCATGCGCACTAAAAACTCTCGATTTTTTATTGCATGAAATTTTTGCATAAGAACCATCACTATTCATTACCCACGAATGCTGATTATCAAGATAATTTGCAACCATAATTTGAGATAGAATTTGCTCATGAACAGTTTGATTAATAATTGGCGTCAATGTTTCGACTCTTCTGTCAAGATTTCGAGGCATAAGATCAGCGGATCCGATATAAACAATATTATTACGACTAGGTATATTCGATTCGTTAGCAAAACAGAAGATTCTCGCATGTTCAAGGTACCGACCGACAATACTTCTAACCTCAATATTCTCAGATAAATTAGGAGTCCCAGGTATTAAGCAACATATCCCCCTTATAAACAATTTAATTGATACCCCGGCATTTGAAGCTTCGTATAATTTATAGATCATTTGTGGATCAACAAGTGAGTTCATTTTCATCCACATGCTTGCAGGTTTACCTTTTTTTGCCGCCTTAATTTCACGATCAATTAAGTTATTAAGGTGACTTCTTAAATTTATTGGAGATAAAATTAAATAATTTAGAGAATCTGGTTTGGCATAACCAGTAACATAATTAAACACTTTCTCTATATCCCTGCAGATCTTTTCATTTGCTGTAAATAAAGATAAATCCTCATAAATTTTTGCATTTATAGGGTGATAATTACCGGTACCTACGTGAGCATATGATCTTAGTTTGCCAAATTCTTTTCTAATAATAAGACTTGCTTTGGAATGTGTCTTTAAGTTTGCGAATCCATATACAATTTGAACACCTGACTTTTCCATCTGAGATGCAAAGGCTAGATTCGCTTCTTCATCGAATCGTGCCTTGATCTCAACCACTGCAGTTACACTTTTGCCTTTTTCTGCAGCTTTTATTAAAGCTTTAATAATAGGGCTATCCATAGTCGTTCGATATATCGTTTGCTTTATAGCGACAACCTTTGTGTCATTCGCAGCTTGATTTAGAAAATCAACAACAACATCAAATGTTTCATATGGATGATGAACAACAAAATCCTTAGATCTTACAGCTTCAAAACAATTATTATTAAATTGTCTTAGTCGTTCAACAGGTCGTGAATTAAATTTTTTAAATTTGAGTTTACTGAAATCTAAATCAACAATTTCAGAGAAGCTTTGAATACCTAATATTTTCTTGAAATATATTATGTGTGCATCATTCAAGGGGATATTTTTTTTAATAAAATTAAAATGATTAGGAGAAATTGATTTTAATAATTCAAGTCGAACAACTTCTCCTCTTTTTCTTTTGTTAAAAGCTTCTTTAAAATATGCAACTACATCCTCTAAATCATCATCATAATCGATATCACTGTCACGTATTATTCTAAATGAAGAAAAATCTATAAGTCTGTAATCAGAAAAAAGATTTTTATAAAAGAACTTAATAACATCCTCAATAAGTAGAATATATGTTTTTGATCTAATTTTAAATTTAACAAAACGATCTACACTTTTGGGCAAAATAATAACTGAACTCATTTGTTTTTTTGATTTTAACAGCTGTAATGTCATGTGCAGGCAAGTACATTCATTTGGGATAAATGGAAATGGATGCACAGGATCTATCGATATTGGAGTTAGTAGAGGTAGAATATTTTCTAAGAAGATCTTTTTAAGTTTTTTCTTATTGATAGAATTTAATTTCCAGGGAGATGAGAATATTATTTTTTCTTTTTCAAGATTAGATAGTAAAATATTGGTGATTTTCTCTTGCTCCTTAAAAATAGATAAACATAAGTTGTAAGCACTCTTCATCTGACCATCTGCGTTTAGGCCATCTGGACTTAATTTATTAGGATTTGCAGTTTTCTGATCTAATAAACTTGCAATTCGAACCATATAGAACTCATCTAAGTTACTTGCCGAGATAGATAAGAATCTCAAACGTTCCAATAATGGATTTTTTTCGTTATTAGCTTCAAATAAAACTCTCTTATTAAAAAGTAACCATGACAATTCACGATTAATGAATTTATTTTGTGGTAATTTTCTTGACGCTTTTTTTATATTCATGATCTTATTAAGAATGAAATATATATACCTGTTGCGTCATGCTAAATCAAGTTGGACCAACCCATTACTAAAAGACCATGATAGACCATTGTCTGATCGAGGAATTAAAGCTTGTCATAAAATTGAAACATTTATTTCACAAAACAAAATAATTCCAGAAATTGCTTATGTTTCTTCTTCACAAAGAACAATAAGCACATACGAACTAATTTTTAAAAGAAAACTATACCCAAACGTTTTAATTTCTATTGATAAAACTATCTATTTGTGTGACTCAAAGTTACTTAAGGAAAGAATAATAAACACAGATAATAAGTTTAATCATCTACTAATTGTAAATCATGAGCCTACGATCAGAAAATTAACATTAGAATTATCTGAAAATTCTAAGAAGATGAGATTTAAAAATGAAGTCTCACTCAAGTATCCAACGTGTTCACTTGCAATATTAAAATTAAATTCAGAAAATTGGCACGATTCAAAAAAAGATGACTGCGAACTTATTAACTTTATAAAACCTAAAGACTTGTAGCAGCTTACTGTTGATACTCAATTTTTTTTTGTGATGTCATAAACTGCTTTGCACAATTTTCCCAAGTGAATTTCTTAGCATGATCTATACATTTTTTAGAGTCTATTTGAAGAGCTCTAGAAATTGATATTTCAAGATTTTTATCAAGTACATTAATATCTGAATTATTAAAAATATCTAATGGTCCTGGTACTGGATATGCTGCAACTGGTATTCCACATGCTAATGCCTCTATCATAACCATGCCAAATGTATCAGATTTAGATGGAAAAACGAAAACGTCAGATGATGCATAATAAGATGCTAATTCTTTACCAAATTTTGCACCAACAAATACAGAATTTTTTTTGTATTTTTTTTCAAGTTTTTTTCTATAAGGTCCATCACCTACAACTAACTTTGTTCCATCAAGTTCGAGATCTAAAAAATCATCAATTGATTTTTCAACAGAAACTCGTCCAACGTAGAGATAAATAGGCTTCTTAAATTTAAGGTCTATCTTAGATTCATGATTAAATTGTCTAAGATCAACGCCTCTCGTCCACTCGGAAGTATTAGTTATTCCACGAACTTTTAACTCATTTCTTATTGTTTCCGTAGTTACAAGAATATTATAAGAGTTTTTATGAAACCATTTGATGATTTTATAAGTAAAAGAAAGTGGGACTCTGAATCGCTCATAAATGTACTCAGGAAATTTAGTACAATAAGCAGTTGTAAACGGGAGTTTATGTCTTGTGCAATAATTTCGCGTTGCTAGACCTATTGGCCCTTCTGTAGCTATATGAATTATATCGGGATTGAAATTTCTGATTTTTTTTCCAACACTGAACCAGGCATTAATCGCTAATTTAATTTCAGGATATGTAATCAATGGAATTGTAAAAAACATATTGGGCGTAATGAAAAATAGATCATGATCTTCTAATATTAGGTATTTACCAAGAGTTTCATATGTTCTGACTACTCCGTTAGTCTGAGGGGCCCAAGCGTCAGTTGCTATTAATATTTTCAAAATGAATTAGTACTATTGGTTGAATAAGTTGGAGATGATAATTGAGAGCCCTCATATGTCTCTATAATATCTTTCCAATATATCAGTTCTAGCTTGCCATCAAAATGTTCAACTAAAGCAGAGCAATTTTCCACCCAATCACCATCATTATAATAATGGACATCACCAATTATCTTATCTGATGCGTGATGAATGTGCCCACAAACCACACCATCCATATTTTTTTTATATGCATAATTTGCTACAACTTCTTCATACCTATTAATATATGACACAGCTTTTTTGACTTTTAATTTTAAGAATTTTGATAATGACCAATATTTATAACCAAGCCTTTTTCTTATTTTATTGAGTGTAACATTTGTCCAAAGTGCAAAGTCATAAGCATAGTCACCCAAATGAGCTAACCATGGAGCAACTCTTATGATTGCATCAAATTTATCACCATGAAGTATTAATAATTTTTTATTATCTGCTGTAATATGTATAGTTTCATTTACAATATTTACTTCACCCAGGTTTATGGGTACGAATTTTCTGACTAACTCATCATGATTTCCAGAAACGTAGTATACTTTTGTACCATGCCTTGCTTTTCTAAGAATTTTCTGAACAACATCATTATGTTCTTGTGGCCAGAACCATTTATTTTTTAATCTCCAGCCATCAATAATGTCTCCAACGAGATATAGATAATCTGATCTTGTATTTCTTAAAAAATCTAAAAGCATTGAGGACTGACATCCTTTAGAGCCTAAATGCAAATCAGAAATAAAAATTGTTCTATATTTTAGTAAAGGAATTATGTTGTTAGTAGACATAGATATAAAAAAAGAATCAATTATGTCTGTTTTACAGAAAAAATATTAATCAATTGTTACAACAAATGCATAAATTTTATATATGCAATTAGTCAAAAAATAATATTGAATATTGTCCAAGTAGAAATTATTAAAAAAGAATTATTTGTAAGAAATGAAAATTTTAGGTATTGAGTTACTTAACTTATTTATCTTAACAAATGTTTAATAAATGTGTCATGATGTTTAAATATAAAATAAACATCATTAAAGTGTATTTTTAATATCTTTTTATTAAGCCCTTCTTTTTAAAAATACATGTTGAGCTTCTCTATAATCCTCCATCTTTCTAGTAAAGAGGGGCTCAACTATTTATACTGATAATCCCTTGTGAGAGCTCTTCTGGTTGATCTTCTTGCGAAAAGTGACCTGCATTGATTAGTTTGTGATCCATGTTCTGAGCACCAGGAATAAGTTTTTGAAGAATTTTCTCACCACCAAGAAAGATCTTATCTTCAGAACCAAATAATGTCAGCGTAGGTTTGTTGAATGTTTTTAATTTTTCCCATGCATCAATATTATCTTGAACGGCAACGTTATCAGGATTGACAGGTACTAATGTTGGAAAATGTCTCGCACACGCTGTATAGCTGTCATCTGGAAAAGGAGCATTGTAAGCAGCTGTTTCGTCCTCATCAATCTTACTGACACAACCACCAAATACAACTCTACCACTATTAAATTTTTCTACTGTCTGACAAAAATTTTTCCATGACTCAAATCCTTCAGATGAGCCTTTTCCAATTGGTAATGCCGTATTTGATAGAACCATTCCATTGAATGCATCAGGCATATCAGCAACTAGTCTCAGGCCAATTAAGCCACCCCAATCTTGACCAAAGAAGGTAATATTAGATAAATTTAATTGTTCAATAATGTTTCTGGTCCAGGCCACATGACGTTCATATGTATAATCAGTTCGCTCAGAAAGCTTATCAGACTTACCAAAACCAATGAGATCTGGCGCTATCACTCTTTTCCCAGCTTTAGCCAATATAGGTATCATATGGCGGTATAAGTAAGACCAAGTAGGTTCACCATGAAGCAATAAAACCACGTCTGAGCTTTCAGAGTTTTCATCTACATAGTGCATTCGTGCAGTCACATCATCTGCAATTGGAATAGTTATATAATTCTCTTTGAATGAGTAATCCTTGAGATTATCAAAGCATTCACTTGGCGTTCTTAATATTTTCATAAGAAAATGATAACTGACTGAGATCAATAAAAAAAGGTAAAAAATTATATAAAAAACCCCCTGCTATGAATTAAGCAGAGGGTTTTAAATTAAAGGCTTAGAGCCAGCCGAAGTGTGCGCCTGCTCTAGATTTTGTTCTAGAAAGAACAACTGAGAAAGCAACTGCAACTATAAAAGATGCAATCACTGGTGGAAGAAACACATCTCCCTCAGCAATAATCGTATTGCCTAACGCTCTTAAAAAAGAAACAAAGGCTAAAAACGCCATAGCTCTAAAGTAGACCCTACTTTCACTTGCTGGGACCAATAAAGCCATTATGTTTCCAACCGCTAGAGATAAATAAATATATCCCCATGATCCCATCCAAAATAAAGTAGCTTCATTTGGAGCTGGACTTCCTGATCTTTCCATAAATGCTGCAGCGAAATTATCGCCTAAAAACATAAATGAATAAAAGATAGCCATAAATGTAATAACACAAATTATGACGACTGATACATTATCTTCTAATTTTATCATATATACCTCCCCTAATTAATGTTGACTTTGAAGTCTAAAGAATAAGATTAGACTTCCGACAAAGTTACCAATTATAATGGCTGTTAGTTGAGCGTTGCCACCATCTTCTACAGCACCACTGACCTGGAAATTAAGCATCATTGCAAAGAACATCACTGATATAACAAGCCCAGTTACAATCATAGTCATGCTATAACCACATCTGAATTGATAAAGTAATGTAATAGTCCATGCGACTGCAAAGTACATTAAGCCATCTGCAAATCTTTGAGCAGTATCTGACATTTCAAGGCCAGGTGTTTGCTCGATGAAACCAGCTGGATTGACAAAATACTGGATGATGAACACAACTTGACCAATGATAGCCAGGTATAAAACAACCTGAACAATTTTATCATCAGTTCCCCAAGCAGAGTCAGCTTTATCAATATTAAATGCGCCCATTCCTTTTACTCTAGCAATAACTAGTGCAAGAAAGTTAACCGCAAATAATATTGTTGCTGTCCATCTTTGCTCATCTGCCTCTAATGATGCTTGTCCTGAATATGTCCACCAAAGAAATAGTAGTGACAAAGGAATTGCATAGGCAAAGTATGCGCGGTCTAAACCTTTATAGCCCATATAGACAAGACCAGCTACAGCACCAAAATTCATCATTCCATACCAGATTAAGAAAAATATAGTCGTATCATTCGACTCTAGTGATGGATATTGATCAATTATGTATGCTGGGTTGAAAAAGTTTATAAATGCGTACATTGCAAGGATCGTGTAAGAAATCGCTAAGCAAATCTGTACGACTTTATCGTCAGTTTTAAACATATAGTTCTCCCCTTAATTTATGCGATATTTATGCGTGATTCATACATGAATAAAAGCTAAATTTTTATACCCGAAAACTAGATTTCATTATAAAGTCGCGATTGAATAATTATTCTAAAATTCACATAAAGGATTAACTTATTATTTTATGTCATTGATTCAGCTACTAATTGATGGAATTGCATCTGGTTGCATATACGGCTTAGTAGCCCTCGGATTTGTTTTAATTTACAAAGCGACGGAAACAATCAATTTTGCACAAGGTGACATCCTAATGCTTGGGGCGTTTGTTGCGTTTTCTCTTATCGGTGTTTTTGAACTACCCTACATATTAGGATTTCTATTAACCGTTATTATTATCGGTTCTTTTGGTTTTGCACTTGATGCAGTGGTTATCAGACAAGTCATTGGCCAACCACCATTTGCAACAGTCATGCTAACCATTGGCTTAGGTTTTGTATTTAGGGGTTTTGCATCTATTTTTTGGGGAACTGATATTTATTCATTTGCTACTCCATTTTCAGGCAAAATAACTGAGTTCAACGGATTGATTATATCTTATGTCAATTTATCAATCATTGTTGGAACGATGGTTCTCATGACAGGTCTTTATCTATTTTTCTCATTATCAAAAATTGGGGTTGCTATGAGAGCATCATCTGAAAATCAACTTGCAGCTTACTATATGGGAATTCCCGTTAAGTTAATTTTTTCTTTTATATGGGCTATCTCTGCAGGTGTGGCAGCAGTAGCAGGTGTATTGCTCGCTCCTATCACACTTGTTGATACATCTATTTCACTTATTGGACTGAAAGCATTTGCAGCTGCTGTTCTTGGAGGCTTTGGATCAATTCCAGGTGCGATTGTTGGAGGAATTATTATCGGTGTTGTTGAACAGCTATGTGGAACATATGAAAATTATCTATTTGAAGGTATTCGAGAAATTTCAGCATATCTTGTCTTGTTGCTAGTCTTAATCATTTATCCTCGAGGATTATTTTCAGATAAGGCAGAAGTTAAGAAAGTATAATAATGAGATTTATTTTTAAAACTAATTACGACCAAGATATAAATATCGTTCGTCATAACGGTGATCGTATTTCTTATGGATTATTAGTTGCCGCCATGATCATCATGCCTTTCTTTATTGATGATTTTTACTTAGGTGAGCTTTCATACGTATTCATTTTAGCTATTGCTGGAATAGGCTTAATGATCCTCTCAGGTTATACTGGATTAGCCTCACTTGGACATGCTGCATTCCTCGGGGTTGGTGCCTATACTCATGCATTCTTGCTTACTAATGGAATCCCTTTCTACTATTCAATAATTATAGCAGTAGTCGTTTCTTTTTTTGTTGGAGCTGCGATTGGATTTCCAATCTTAAGACTCACTGGAATGTATCTTGCTATCGCAACACTTGCATTTGGATTTATTGCTGAACATGTTTTTATAAGATGGGAACATTTTACTGGTGGAAACAGAGGTATGGTCGTTCCTACTCCTGAGTTTGCTGGTATTAGCTTCTATGATAGCTCGACCTTTTATTATGTTTGTCTTATTTCGCTCATTGTATCAATGTTTGCTGCTATTAATATTCTCAGATCGCCCACAGGAAGAGCGTTTGTTGCAATAAGAGATAGTGAAATAGCGGCTCAATCTCTTGGAGTAAATATTGCAAGATATAAAGCACTTTCATTTGCTATTTCCGCAGGCTTTACTGGTTTAGCTGGCGCACTACTTGCTCATTACATTGGTTATTTAGCGCCTGATATTTTTAATATTTTCTTATCTTTGACCTTATTACTTCTTATTGTTGTCGGTGGCATGGGTAGTCTTCATGGAACCATTTATGGAGCAATATTCGTTGGCTCTTTACCACAGATGATTGCTATCGGACGAGACTATCTGCCTTCATCAATAGGATCACAGCCGGGACTTGAGCCATTACTATTTGGTTTAATTTTAGTTCTTTTTATTCTTTATGAACCACTTGGAATTTATGGAAGATGGCTAAAAATAAAATTATTTTTTGAAATGTTTCCAACATATAAAAAACAAACATTTAAAAAACAAAAAACGTTTACAAAAAGTGATCGAGTATAATGAGTTATTTTGATGTTAATAATATCACAGTAGCCTTTGGAGGAGTAAGGGCTTTAAATGATGTTTCATTTTCTGTAAAACAAAATGAAATATTTACCATAATCGGTCCAAATGGTGCAGGTAAATCTACACTATTCAATGTCATAAGTCGTATTTATCAACCAAACAATGGAAATGTTGTATTTGATGGTAAGGACGTACTTAACTTAAAGGCTCATCAAATATCTCAAATTGGCATTGCAAGAACGTTTCAAAACTTAGAGCTTTTTGAAAATGCAACAGTACTTCAAAATTTATTACTTGGGAGACACATTTATAAAAAATCAAATTTTTTATCTGATATGTTCTTTCTTAATCATGTTAAAAAATCTGAAAGAGAGCAACGATTAAAAGTAGAAGAAATAATTGATTTTTTAGATTTACAACATTACAGAGACACTCCTATTCATGGTCTTCCATACGGTGTAAGAAAAAATGTTGAATTAGCTAGAGCACTTTCAACAGATCCAAAATTATTACTACTAGACGAACCATCTTCAGGTTTAACAAATGAAGAAACGATAGATTTAGGATTTTGGATCAAAGATATTAAGAATCTACTCAAAATCACTGTTGTCATGATTGAACATGATATGAGCTTTGTGAATAAAGTTTCTGATCGAATACTTGCATTAAACTATGGTCAAGTTCTAGCTGAAGGACTACCTGAAGAAATTCAATCAAATTCAGAAGTTAAAAAAGCTTATATGGGCGAATAACGTCGTAGATGCCGCAAAAAGAGAAATAAAGAATATAGCTCCAACAACCATAAAACTTGATAAAATATTGGGTTCCTTTTGTTTTTTGTTTAACTCTTTATGCTTTATGGGGTTCATAAATAACGTTGCTTCGTTGCCATAATATCTTGAGCTAATATAGTTTTTGGAGTTCATTTCTTTCCTTTCTAAAGTGATTTATTTATTTAATTTAGATATGAAATTTGAACTTATTTTGTTTTAAATATGTCAATTCTTTGACAGATATAATTTTTTTTAACTGAATACAAAGATAGTCAAATATAGGCTGATTAAATCTATTTTTAATTACCTTTTTTTGCACCAAAGAAGAATTGTGTATTTGTTGATTTAAATGCCAGAGGAACAGCAATAACCCAAGCAATCACATAGATGATTATGTTATCTGTCTCTATAAGGCTTTCGTCAATAATACCAAATCGAGCTAGAACAATACTAAGAAAAAATAATCCTACATACCAATAAAGACCAGCTAACAACAAAGATAGTATCCATTTTATAAAGTAAGGCATATTCATTAAATCTAATTTGATACTAAAAAAAATACGAAAATTACAAGGGCAACTAAGTAAAAAATAATATTAATGATCTTTAATGGTTTTGGAAAATTAATATTTTTTTTCTTATTGGGATCTTCTTTAAACTCTCTTTTATCTTGTATTGGTGGGATGAGACCAAACATTAATTGTTAACCGCACAAAATATGAATTAAATTTTGCGATTCATAATTTATCATAATCATTACAGTAAATGTAATAGCGCCAAGATTAATGGCTATGAAGAAATTTTTTAAAATCATATTTTTAAATATTATTATGAGTTGGCCTTCTTTTCAAGACATCTAAAATCAATGTCTAGCTTTTTACCCTCAAAATCAATATGGCATATGTTAACTTGGTGTCTTTGGCACCATAATTGAATGCCACGATCAGTGAATCCTGCATCTATTTTTGAATAATCTTGAAGTGATTTAGCGTCAGTTGATCCACCCATAAATTCATCTGAGCATTTAACGCATACTATAGTCTCTTTAATTTGATTTAGTAAATGCTTCACTTAACAAGCAAATAGATTATGACAACTATTGCTACTAAAGAGTACCATGTAATGACCCAATTTCTTGCTTTATTTGGGTTGGAGTCTTTGGCATTATTTTTAGATAATTGCTCACCTGTAGGACCCATTTTTTGAAAAATATTTTTTGCCATACCTTATTACTTATCTCTATTTTTCCAGGCGTCAAATGCAACAAATACCACTCCTACCATCATAGATACAAAAATTAGATAGTTAATTCCAAAGCCATATGTACTGAGGTATGCCCAACTGAACAAAGATCCTACAATTATGGATATGATAATTGGATATATGTAATTCATAGTTATTAACTCGTTTAAATTCCTATAAAGACTCAATAAATTTTATCAAATTTTCAACTTCTTCTACAGATAGCTTTAATATCTCTTGTTTAGATTTTTCTGCTTCTCCTCCATGCCATAAAATAGCTTCTATCAAGCTATTTGCACGTCCGTCATGTAAAAATTGAGTATGGCCATTTACTACTTGTGTGAGACCTATTCCCCATAATGGCTGAGTCCTCCACTCTCTTCCACTCGCTTTAAAAGCCCGACTATCATCAGCCAATTCATCACCCATGTCATGAAGTAAAAAGTCAGAATAAGGCCAAATCAATTGCTCTGATAATGCACTACTATAATCTGATTTAGCTGTTATAAATTTGGGAGCGTGACAAGAAGTGCATCCTGACTCGTAAAAAATTTTTTTTCCTGCAAGGACTTTTTCATTATCATGGTTTCTTCTTGCAGGTACTGCTAAATGGCTTGAATAAAATTCTATCAAATCAAGTTGATTGCTAGATATTTCAAAATCATCAACATTTGGACTATTTCCATGCTCATATCCATTACATTCAATTTGTTTTTCAGAGCAATTTGATCCATTTGGATAATGTTTTGATGAAAGACCCATATCATTATGAAATGCATCTGCAGACTGTTGCCTTATCGATGGTTGAGCTGCTTTCCAACCAAATAATCCAACATTAGTATTATTTAAATCATAATCCCAAACAATATTGGCCACACCACTAACCGTATCATTGTTTTGATCATCTGGATCTTCATTTGCAAGAATATCGTTTTGATTGATTGTTTGAATCAGACCAAGTCCAATCATGGGTTGTGCTACTCTAGCAGAAATTTGAATATCAGAATGAAGATCTCCGTAGTTTAGATTCTCTATTGAATAAATAGGCTTGCTTAATGTTACGACTGTTCCATTATCAAAAGCGATTGGTATATATTCATAACTAATATTAATTTGCCCTTCGGACAATAAGCCTTCTATTGCAAAATCACTTAATTGACCTCCATACATAGGATCATCGACCGATTTTACTCGATATGCATCTACTAAATATTCATCACTTTCACTCTGTGGTGGAATTGATAAATGAAACACCATTGAAATTGAGTCATCAAATTCTAACGTTAAGTTTGGAGGATGCCCTCTTCCATCTTTGATGTGACACCCTTGGCATGATGTGGCATTAAAGAACGGTCCTAAGCCATCTGAGGATGCTTTAATTGATGGTGCTGGAAGCCATTCTCTTTTAAAAAGTCCATTCCCAATAAGAAAATCAATTTTTTGATCTGAACGAAGGTTTTTCATTGGAAGAGAATAAGAATTTTTATTGTTTACTTTAACAGTTCCATTTCCTCCCGAATATTCTTCTAATTCTTCTGGATAATCAAAATTGATGAAAGTTTTATTATTATCTTCAGAATATGAAAAAAATGGAAAGGTTAGCAAGCAAAATAGATAGATATACGAGAATTTGAATATCTTTCTCATATTTAAGCAATGAGAGATAAAGTGATTAGTCTTCTAAAATTTGATCCGCCTTGACTTCTTCTATGCTCTATTAAAAAAATACCCTGCCACGTTCCAAGGTCCAGCTTTGCTTGTTTAATGGGAATACTCACTTCAGTACTTGTGATCATAGATTTAATATGAGCTGGCATATCATCTAACCCCTCGTCATCATGTGTGTAATCATCTCCCTCTGGGGCAATTTTATCCAAAAATGCTGTTAAATCATCTAGCACTCTGGGATCAGCATTTTCCTGTATTGTTAGTGAAGCAGAGGTGTGTTTGATAAACAGACTGCAAAGTCCCTTTTGAATTCTATGTTTAGAGACAGCTTCATTAATAATTGACGTTATATTATAAAACCCTCTATCTTCTATCGTGATTTCAATTTCTTTTTGAATAAACATGCTTAGAGGTTATCAACTAGACTAGAAACTTACTAATAATTTTTGGAATATTTTTTTTAAAATTAAAATATCCTTTATTAGAAAACTCCCAACAAAAAGCATCTTCCCTTCTAAAAATAATATTTAGATCCAGATCAAATATGTCTTTCAGTGTATTAAGATAGTCTAAATTTTCTCCAACTGTAGGGTAAATTACATCAAATTTATGATTACTCTTAAATAGGTTTTCAGTTTGATCGTTTGTAATGATTGAAATTTTATCACTTGAACTTTTAATATTATTCAACAGATTGGTTTTAAATAATAGTACGTTTTCACATAGCTTGATACTTCTCGTATCATTCTTATTTTCAACTAAATAAATTTTACTATAGTTATCAATTAACTCATTGCTTAAATAAAGATCTGTATCGAACATAAGAAGTTGATCATTTTTATTTTGAAAATTATTAAAATCTTGATTTTTTATTAAATAGTCTTTTTGATCAGCTAATGCTGGCATTGATGTATTCAATTTAATATTAGAATAACGACCATCAGTAAATTTGTGAATGTTATCTGGGCGTGCGATATAATGCTTTCCTTTAGTTTGAAGTCCAGCAACCCATTTCCAACTTAATGTATTAGAAGCAGCATCCCCATCATATAAATGTTCTAAAAAAAACTCCGCACCTAATTGCCATGGAAGATTAAGAGTGAAGATCCAAATACTCGCAAACCACATACGGGCATGGTTATGAAGATAATTATGCTCTTTTAATTCGTTAACCCAGTCATTGAAACATTCAATATTTGTTTTGCCGTTAATTGCATCGTAATACAGATCATCTTTATTCAAATCATTAAGAGAGAATTTAAAATCATCCCACACATCCGGTCTCAGTTCGAGCCAGCCCTTCCAATAGGTTCTCCAGAATATTTCCTGAATAAATTTTTCAACTCTTAAGTACGGAAATTTAGATAATACTTTTTTGGCAATATCAAATTCATATAGTAGTCGATGTGAAATAAATGGAGATAAATGAGAAATGTTTGATCTGTTTTCAGGTCCATAATCATAATTTCTCTTGTAAGCATATTCATGAAGATTATGTTCAATAAAATCATGCAGCCTATCTTGAGCAAATTCTAAATCTGGTTCTAATCTCATAAATTTAGTACTTGATTAACGATTAACATAAATTAATTAATTCATATGAGTAAAAAATCAATTTCAACTCTCGAAGTATCAGAAATCGATCGAATTATTGAAATGGCCTGGGAAGACCGTACTACATTTACTGATATTAAAAATCAATTTGGCATTTATGAAAAAGATGTCATCGCCATTATGAAAAAAAATTTGAAAAGATCATCGTTTCTGATGTGGCGACAAAGAGTGAGAGGACGAAAAACTAAAATTTTACCACTGTCAGATCGATTTAAATCATCAAAGCAAAAAGCTTAAATTAAAGTGATTGTCTTGGAAGAACACCTTCTATTTGATCAATACCTGAACTTATCTTTTTAATAACATCTTCTTGATCAATCTTTTTTGTTTGGTCATACTGTGGATGCGCTAAAGTTCCCAAATCTTTAGCTTTAGCAAGCGCTACATCATACAATTTTTCTGGCTCTATCAACTCGTCTATATAACCTGGCTCAATTGCATCTTCCATTGAATACATTTCTGCATTCAGTAACGCTCTTTGTTTATGAGACTTAGCTAGTTTAAATTTAGCAATTTCCAAGATTGGCGTTGGAATAATCATATTATTTCTAAGTTCATTTGCGCCAACTTTAAAATCTCCTTTAGCGGCTATACGGTAATCACTGCTACATAATAAGAAGGCACCCATTGCAATTGCATGACCTGAACATGCTGATACAACTGGTCTTGGAAAAGAAAAAATTCTTTGAAGCATTTTAAATCCTGATTTAATCATGCCAACAGCAGCATCTGGATCCGTTGCCATAACTTTAAGATCAAATCCAGCAGTAAACATTCCTTCCCTACCGGTAAACATTAATGCCCCTTTATCTGTTGGAACTTGATCCAATAATGAATCAACTTCAGCAATCATAGATGGAGAAAAGGCATTCACTTTTCCATCATCAAGTGTAATGATCGATACGTTTTCTTCTGTTTTTAAAGTCGCTAACATAGATAAATAAAGTTATAATTATTCTACAGATATTTATAAATAATAAAAAGTTTAATTTTTATGCTTACTCTTCATCACTTAAATAATTCCAGATCTCAACGAATACTGTGGTTACTCGAAGAGCTACAGGTTGAGTATGATATAATCTATTATAAACGTGATAAAAGTACCAATCTAGCTCCAGATGAGCTTAAAAAAATTCATCCTCTCGGTAAATCACCTGTTATTACATATAAAGACAAGACATTGATTGAGTCCGCGGCAATCACAACATTCATTGTTGAAAAATATGCTGACAATTCTTTTTACCCAAGAAAAGAGGATGATGATTATTTTCATTATTTGGAATTATTGCATTATGCAGAAGGATCAGCGATTCTTCCATTTCTATTGTTGCTATATAGTCGATTTCTTGGAGATGGAGCGAAGCCATTAGAACCAAGAATATATTCAGAAATCAAAAATCATTTAGGGTATTTATCATCGGTGCTTAATGATAATGAATTCTTCTTTAGAAATCAATTCTCCCCTGTAGATATAATGCTTTCATTTGTTTTAGAGGGAGCAATGATGTCAAGATCGTTAGAACCTTTTTCCAATTTAAAAGAAATCTTAAAAAGATACCAAGATAGAGATGCTTACAAAAAAGCCATTGAAATTGGTGGAACTTATACAATTGGCACTCAGTAAATTTATTTTTAAATAAAGGTTTATTTTATCTGTCAAAGCGTTTAGAAGCCTTTGAAAATAACCCTTTCAATAATTTATGAGTTCAAAATTACGTAATATTGCAATTATTGCACACGTCGACCATGGAAAGACTACTCTTATTGATTCCATTATGAAACAAACTGGAATGTTTCGTGATAATCAACAAGTTGATGAACGACTAATGGATTCTGGAGATCTAGAAAAAGAACGTGGAATTACAATTTTAGCTAAGCCAACATCAATTACCTGGAAAGATGTAAGGATTAATATTATTGATACACCTGGTCACGCTGATTTTGGTGGTGAAGTTGAACGTGTCTTGGGAATGGCAGATGGTGTGATTATTCTAACTGATGCCGCTGAAGGACCCATGCCACAGACAAAGTTTGTATTGGGCAAAGCACTTGCTCAGGGCTTAAAGCCAATTGTTGTAATCAATAAAATTGATAGGCATGACTCACGTGCTGAAGAAGTTGTAGATGAAGTTTTTGATCTGTTTGTTGCCTTGGATGCAAATGAGGAGCAATTAGATTTTCCAATTATGTATGCGGCCGGTCGTGATGGATGGTGCGTAAAAGATTTGAATGATAAACGAGAAAACCTTTACCCCCTATTAGATCTAATTCTTGAACACGTAAAAGAACCTGATGTTGACATTAATAGACCTTTTGCAATGTTGGCTACTTTATTGGATTCTGATCCCTATCTAGGTAGGTGTTTAATTGGACGTGTTGTTCATGGATCCGCAAACGTGAATGATCAAGTAAAATCAATTAATCTTAATGGTGATCAAATTGAAACTGGCCGTCTGACAAAATTATTTACATTTCGTGGAGCAGATAGAATACCTGTGGATACAGTAACTGCTGGAGATATCATTTGTATTGCAGGCTTAACCGAAGCATCAGTTGCCGATACTATTTGCAATATTGATGTTACAGAACCTTTGCAATCTACTCCAATTGACCCCCCTACTATGTCGGTAACGATTACAGTAAATGACTCTCCATTTGCAGGAACTGAGGGGAAAAAAGTAACGTCAACAGTTATTCGTGAACGATTATTAGCCGAAGCTGAAACAAACGTCGCGATTACATTTAAAGAGAATGATCAAAAAGACTCATTTGAAATTGGTGGTCGAGGTGAGTTACAAATCGGCGTTTTAATTGAACAGATGCGCAGAGAGGGCTTTGAACTGATCGTATCAAGACCAAGAGTTTTATATAAAGAGTCTGATAATGGATCAAAACTTGAGCCTATCGAAGAAGTGACAATTGATGTCGATGAAGAATATACAAGTTCAGTTGTAGATGGAATGAATCAAAGAAAAGCTGAAATGCAAGATATGAGAGCAGCGGGTGCCGGTAAAACAAGATTGATCTTCTTGGCTCCTTCACGAGGATTAATCGGATATCAAAATAAATTTTTAACAGATACAAAAGGCACAGGAGTAATTAATAGAATATTTAGTAAATATGATAGTTTTAAGGGAAATATCCCTGGTCGAAAATATGGAGCGTTAATATCAACTGATACTGGTACAGCTGTAGCATATGCTATATTTAACCTACAGGATCGCGGTACAATGTTTATTGGTCATCAAACTCCAGTATATGGAGGAATGATTGTTGGAGAACATAGCCGAGATAATGATTTAGAGATAAATGTTTTGAAAGGTAAGCAACTTACAAATGTTCGTGCCTCTGGAACTGATGAGGCGGTAAAGTTAACTACTCCACGAAAAATGTCATTAGAAGAAATGATGGCCTATATTAATGAAGATGAATTACTTGAGGTTACACCCAAAAGTCTCAGACTAAGAAAAAGGTACCTTTCAGCTATCGAGCGTAAGAGAAATAAAAAAACAGCTTAATATACTTATTCATAAACATAAGTCGTTTCATCTTTTAATAGAAATTCTTGAAAAGAATTTTTTCCACCTTCGGAAAGAGACAATACTTTTCTTCGATTGTCATTTTTTGATGCAGTTTTAATAATATAACCCTTCGCTATACCTACTTTAATAATATTTTGAATTGATGTTCTTGAACCAACGCGAGTATTAATTTTTAAACAAATATCTTCAAAACTAATTTCATATTCATTGAATGTACCGTCCGCGACTAGTATAATTACATTCCAATGAAGAACTGATTGAAACAACCAACTAGTAAAAGGGTCTGCCATTTCATCGACCCAATTTTCAATAAACCTTGAAACAGTTTTCTTAATTGATAATTTTTTTTTCCAAATTTTTAGCCCTTTAAATGAATGAGAGAAATCTCAATTAGAAAAACTTATCTTTATTGAGACTAATTCTCACTAGTAAAATTTAACACTAATTTTAATAAATGTCTGAGGTTATTGATTAATTTTTATTATGGATCTATAGTCGACGTTTATTTTAAAAAGGAGTTGAGATGATAAAGACCAAGATCACTGAAATGTTCAATATTGACCACCCAATTGTTCAAGGGGGTATGCATTATGTAGGTTTTGCAGAAATGGCAGCTGCGGTGTCCAATGCTGGTGGCCTTGGAATCATAACCGGACTAACTCAACCAACTCCAGATGATTTAGCTAAAGAAATTGCACGATGTCATGAAATGACAGATAAACCATTTGGCGTTAATTTAACATTTTTACCTGGTTTTGCTGCTCCTGATTATCCAGGGTATATTAAAGCAATTATTGAAGGTGGAATAAAAATTGTAGAAACTGCTGGGCGTAGCCCAGAGGCGTTTATGCCTCCTCTTAAAGAAGCTGACATTAAAGTAATTCATAAATGTACTTCTGTTCGTCACGCTCTTAAAGCTGAAAAAATTGGATGTGATGCGGCAAGTGTTGACGGCTTTGAGTGTGGTGGCCATCCAGGTGAAGATGATATTCCAAATATGATTTTACTTCCTAGAGCTGCTGAAGAACTTAAGATTCCATTCATTGCTTCTGGAGGAATGGGTAATGCTCAACAACTTGTAGCGGCGTTAGCTATGGGAGCTGAAGGAATTAATATGGGAACAAGATTTATTGCAACAAAAGAGGCTCCTGTTCATCAAAATGTAAAAGATGCCCTAGTTAACGCTAGTGAACTAGATACGACTCTAATTATGCGTCCTTTGAGAAACACTGAAAGAGTCTTAAAAAATGATGCGGTAAATAGAATCTTAGAAAAAGAAAAATCTCTTGGAGATAAAATTCAAATACAAGATATATTTGGTGAAGTTGCCGGCGTTTATCCAAAAATTATGCAAGAAGGTACAATGGAGGCTGGCGCATGGAGTTGTGGAATGGTCGCGGGGCTTATTCATGATATTCCAACATGCAAAGAGCTAATTGAAGGAATCGTAGCAGAAGCAGAGCAAATTATTTCAAGCAGATTAAGTAATTTAAAACAAGCTTAATTAAAAGCTTGTTTTAAATATTCCATAAACGGTTTCTGAGTTGTTGCTTTCCATATGGACAGCATCAAACATCAATTGACTTCCAACTTTTAATGCTCCATTGAATAGTTTCATCTCATAGCCCAAGTCTATATTAAGCTCTCGTCCTGATGGCTCAAGTGACAATCTCTTAGTCGTATGAGTTACATTCCCATTTTGATCTAAACGGCCAGGAATATTAAGATTAGTAAATCCACTTTCAACTCTCAAGGGTTGGCTTAGGTTTAATGACATTAAATTGTTACTTCTTCCAAGACCAGATACTACCATACCAAGATTAAACTGAGATGTTTTTAAATCTGAAACATCTGATAAAAAACCAGCATCATCTGAACTAGAAGTTACTAAGCCATAGTTGAACAATCCAGCAATATGAACATTGTTAGCTATTTGCTTATTAAATGTTGTACCTAAATGATAAGTTTCACCAGCAAAATTACCAAAGGCACCTTGACCGCTTGTCCTCAATAGGCCTTCCATTTCATTGTTTTGACCAATAAAAATAGAAAAATCTGAGTTACTTGTGGGCTTGTGTTTCAGAGAAGCCAAAAACCCCTTTTCCTTAAGATCATAGTCACTATGCGTGCCATTATAAGCCATCACATTAAATGATAATGAGTTATCAAGATCAATTTTTGATCCTATTAAATTACCAGAAGAAGCTGACTCAGTGAAACTCAAGAAGCTTTCATTAGAATTATGGGCAGTTAAAACTGACATTGCGTTGTTGCCATCTCTTAAACCCAAAGCCTGATCAATTGAATACTTTTGACCGACGTAAATAGTATTCTTTCCACTTACAAATGATGAATAGAAGCCACTGTCATCAACTAATCCATTATTATTAATATCAGCCTCATGAGAGTATGAGAAATTCAAACCCTGATCATTAGAGACTGGAGACCATACTGAATGATTACCATTTTGAAGTTTTCGTTGGACTTCATTTCTTGTATTTCGACTAACAAGTTCACTTAAATTAAATTTAAATCCTCCCATTAATTGGTCACGATATAGTCCTGTTTCTCCAATCATAGACAGAGAGTCACCATAATTGTTTGCAAGTAACAAGCCAGTTCCTATTAATGCGTAAGCTTGATTTCCAAAAGATACACTCTTAGTTCCAATTGGTTGCAGAGCCGCGTATATATCTGGTGTACCATGCCCATAAAGTGAGCTGTATTCATGAGAAATACCATTAAATGTTAAAGTTCCTGTTGTTCCACCACATGAGGCTGTAAAGCTGTCGCCACTACTAAATATATTATCAGAATTTGAGTCCTCAAGACAAACATTCGTGCTGAACCAGGAATTGTCCGCTGTGAGCAGTAATCTTTTTGTGATTACTTCTGGTGAATTATCAGGAAACGCCTCCCACAATAAAGCAACTGCTCCTGAAACTTGAGGGGTCGCCATAGATGTTCCATTCATTGATGTGTACCATGAACCATCGAAAGGAGCTGTGGGGAATCTTACGGCACCAGCTGTTATATTATATCCATCCTGAGCAAGACAATTTACGCCTGTTTCTCCACAAGGGGAACTATTTAGAATCTTAGAGCCATCAG
>JBJLDC010000015.1:0-107829 GCA_045567365.1 Candidatus Pelagibacterales bacterium
AGCTAAATGGATCCATTCATACCACAAGTGATATAGTAAATGACCAGTAAAAGGCACCATTGCAGATGAAAAATCCCAAAAGATAAGCGCGTATAGCAAATAAACTTGTCCATAGGCATAAATTAAATACCTCCATGGAGCGAACTGAAGCTTAATATTATCAGGATCTCTATGATGACCATGGTGAAGAACGATTTGATATCGTCGATACCAACCCTCTTTTTTAGTCAATTCAGCATGTAATTGGTATTTATGCACATACCATTCATAGAATGGGGCAAGAATGATAGGGATAAAAAACCATACTAAATGGCTCAAGAGTAAATCATTTACTAAAATATAATACAGGCCAAATATAGCCATTATTATAAATCCTATAATTGTAGAATGAGAAAAGTAATTTCTGAATACGCTTAACATAATCATATTATATAGGACGGATTTTCATCCGTCCTATAGCAAATATAAAAAAAATTATTTTTTCTTGTATTCTGCGGCTTCTTCGGAGCCACCGGTGGCCGTTCCTTTACTGTAAGAGTGTGCGCCCATACCAGCAAGTTCGCCATTCTGAACGATCAGATATGGATCTCTAATTGGAGTTCCATCAAAAAAGCATTCTAAAATTTCTCGAACACCATCAGCGTACCTTGTCTGAGCTGAAAGTGATGTTCCAGAAGTATGAGGAGTCATTCCATGGTTTGGCATTGATCTCCATACATGATCATTTGGAGCAGGCTGTGGGAACCATACATCACCAGCATATCCACTTAACTGTCCAGATTCTAAAGCACGGGCAATTGCATCTTTATCGCAAATTTTACCACGTGCAGTATTTACAATGTATGCTCCTCGTTTCATTTTTCCTATCAAGTCATCATTAAACATATGTTCTGTTTCAGGGTGAAGAGGGCAATTAATAGTCACTACATCACAAACTGCGACCATAGACTCAACTGACTCATGAAACGTTAAGTTAAGTTCCTTCTCAACTTCTTCTGGTAGTCTGTGTCTATCAAAATAATGCATATGAACATCAAAGTGCTTTAGTTTTCTAAGTGCATCTAGACCAATTCTACCTGCAGCAACTGTACCAACATGCATACCTTCAAGGTCATATGATCTATGAACTGCATCGGCAATATTCCATCCACCATCCTTAATAATTTTATATTGATTATGGTAATCTCTCACTAGAGATAAAACCATCATTACAATGTGCTCAGCAACCGATCTTGAATTACAGAAAGTTACTTCGACAACATCAACTTTTCTGTCCATTGCGGCTTGTAAATCAACATGGTCAGATCCAATTCCAGCAGTAATTGCCATCTTTAAGTTTGGAGCTGTTTCCATCTTTTCTCTTGTTAAGTAATATGGGAAGAATGGTTGAGAGATTACAATATCAGCATCAACTAATTCTTTATCGGCTTGACATCCATCGCCATCTTTATCAGATGTTACAACAAGCGTATGTCCAGCATCTTCTAAAAATTTTCTTAAACCTAACTCACCTGATACACACCCTAAGAGTTCACCTGGAGTGAAATCTCTTGCCTTTGGAGATGGCAATGTCATTCCGTCTGGATATTTCTCAATTGTTGGTAAATCATTTCTTGCGTATGATGATGGCATTCCATTTTTTGGATCATCATACAAAATGCATAATATTTTCATTTAGTTTCTCCTATTTATATTTAATTACTTTATGATTTTTTTAATGAATAAAATAATAACGTGTCAAAACTATACATTTTACATACATAGTTCAATGAGAATTAATTCATAAAAGATGGGTCTAAACTCTCCATTTTACGACGAACTGCAGGCCATAATAAGGCTGCAGCCATTTCTCTAGCTTGTCCCTGCTGACGAGTCGTCTCAATAGCTTCATCTGATGGCTGATTAAACTCGAGACTTCCTGCCATTGCTCTTACTTGATACGTACATGCTTTCTCAAGAAAATAAATATTTGTAAACGCTTCTGCAACATTTGTACCCATCGCTAAAGTGCCATGATTTCTTAAAATCATTAATTTGTTTTCACCTAAATCATTTACCAATCGTTCTTTCTCTTCATCAAATAAAGCAACTCCTTCATAATCATGGTAAGCAATTTGACTTCTAACTAACATTCCAGTTTGTGACAATGGAAGCAAACCATCTTTAAGAGACGCAACAGCTACACCATCGTTTGAATGCAAATGAACAATGCAGTGTGCGTCTTCGCGTGCTTCATGAATAGCACTATGTATTGTAAATCCTGCTGGATTAATAAAGTTATTTGTCTCACTAATTATTTTTCCCTTTAGGTCAACTTTAACTAAATTAGAGGCAGTAATTTCTTCAAATAAAAAACCATATGGATTAATTAAAAAGTGATCATCGGCTCCTGGAACCTTTGCTGAAATATGAGTAAAAATTAAATCATCCCATCCAAAGTATGGCACTGTTCTATAGAATGCAGCTAAATCAACTCTGGTTTCCCACTCTTCTTTTGATACTGTTGCTTTTACATCGACCATAATTACATTGTTTCCTTCTCTATAATTTGCAACCAATGATTATACTCTTCATCTAATTGTTCTTTTTTAGATCTTGGCTCAAATAAATGATCAGTTTTCCATAAATTTTTCAGTTCATCAATACTTTTATAAAGTCCATATTGTAATCCAGCAAGGAATGCTGCCCCCATGACAGTTGTTTCTTGGATAACTGGTCTCTCAACAGGAACCTGTAATAGATCAGTAAGATATTGCATCATTAAATTATTTTGTGACATGCCTCCATCAACTCGCATGATATAATTGCTAGCAGTGTTATTCATATCTTTTTGTAAACAAATGAATAAATCTTTGGACTGAAAACAAATTGATTTCAAGGCGGCTAGAGCGATATCACTCTTTGAAGTATCTCGAGTAATGCCATGAATTGATCCTCTGATATCTGACCGCCAATATGGAGCTCCTAGTCCAGTAAAAGCAGGAACAAAAGTTAAGATATTTTTGGATTGAGAGGCAAGGTCTTCAACATCCTTAGCCTCATTGTAAAAAGATAATTCATCTCTCATCCATTGAACAACTGTTCCAGCATTAAAAATACTGCCCTCTAATGCAAACATTTTTTTATCCTTTGATTTAAATGCAGTCGTAGACAACAATTTATTTTGTGACCGATTAACTTCTTGGCCAGTATTCATCAACATAAAGCATCCAGTCCCATAAGTCGATTTAACCATCCCCTTTTCAAAACAAAGCTGGCCAAAGGCTGCGGCTTGTTGATCTCCAGCAACGCCATGAATTGGAATTTCATATCCAAAAAAATCTTTATTTATACTGCCAAACTCATCCATTGAATTTTTTACATCTGGTAAAATACCTTTTGGAATACAGAAAATTTTTAATAATTCTTCATCCCATTGATCATCATTAATATTGTAGATCATTGTTCGTGATGCGTTTGTAGCATCTGTGACATGATACTGTTTATTTGTTAAATTCCAGATTAGCCATGTATCAATTGTTCCAATAAGTAAGTTGTTATTTGATGCCAATGATTTTGCTTCATCTACATGTTCTAAGATCCATTGTACTTTAGATGCTGAAAAATATGGATCAATGATCAAGCCAGTTTTAAGTTGGATCAAATCCTGATAATTCTTATCTCTGAGTGATTGGCATATATATTCTGTTCGTCGATCTTGCCAAACAATGGCATTATAAACAGGGTCTCCAGTTTTCTTATTCCAAGCTACAATAGTTTCTCGTTGGTTAGTAATGCCAGCTGTAATGATATCATTCTGTCCAATACCACTTTTTTCAATTACATATTTAATACAGTTCACTGTAGATGTAATGATTTCTTGAGGGTTATGTTCGACCCATCCACTCTTAGGAAAATATTGTTTAAATTCTATATTTTTTTGACAAATAATATTGCCATTTTGTGATACTAATGCCGCCCTTGAACTTGTAGTTCCCTGGTCAATTGATAAAATATAGCCGTTTTTAGTCATATAATTGTATTATGTGATTTATTGTTTCAATTCAGATCTATTTTAGGGTAAACAATATTTTTTTATAGGTATTTAAATATGAAATTTAAAAAACCACATTTTATTGCATCTACAAATATTGACGCTCAAGAACAAAAAACAACTTCTAATTTCAAAATATGGTGATTTTGACGTTAATGAGTCTGATGTTTTGATTGTTTTTGGAGGTGATGGATTTATGCTTCAAGCAATCAAGGATTATATGGATAAAAAAATTCCATTTTTTGGAATTAATTATGGGAGTATTGGTTTCCTGATGAATTCGGTTGCCGATGGTGACTTAATTAATAGGTTAGATCAAGCTCAATCCGTTCAATTGTCCCCTTTAGTTATGACTGCTTATGATAAAGATGATTCCTTTCACACTGCAAAAGCAATTAATGAAGTTGCTTTATTAAGACAAACTCATCAAGCTGCAAAGATTCAGGTTTCTATTGATAATCAAATCAGACTGGAAGAACTAATATGTGATGGAATTCTTTTAGCAACTCCTTCTGGAAGTACTGCTTATAATCTATCAGCTCATGGTCCAATTCTATCGATTGAGTCAAATGATCTTGCTCTCACACCAATTAGTGCATTCCGACCAAGGAGATGGAAGGGTGCAATTTTAAATAATAAATCTGAAGTTAAGTTAGATATTCTTGAAAGTGAGAAAAGGCCCGTAAGTGCTACAGCTGACAGTTTAGAAGTTAGAAATGTTAAATCAATTACAATCCGACAAGACACTTCATCAAAGATAGTACTTTTATACGATTCAAATCATTCATTTGAAGAACGAATTCTAAATGAACAATTTAAGTATTAATCTCTGAGAGAAGAAATCTTTCTCTCAGAAAAAAAACTATTCAGTTGGACAGCCAGCGGCTCCAGTTAGAACATTATCTACAACACAAACTTCTGTACTCACTAACGATGCACCAGTTGGTTTGTCACTGACTGTAAAATCAATGATTGTCTCAATTAAAGGTCTCTCGGGAGCGGTTTCACTCGTTGCCACACTCAATCCTTTACTAGTACAATTTGAAACACTGCCAACTTGAGCGTCAGGCCTTAAATCAATTCTTCTTGCAAGAAGAACATGGTCATTTGTACCATTTCCAGTTGTGTCAACTGCAACACCATCATTAATACTTATCTGAGGAAGATAATCACAATTGCCTGAACAATTAGGATCTTCTTTAGCCCAATCTATTCCCCATAGGTTTCCACTACCACCATATTCTAATCCAAATTTTTTACCGTTATATGGCGAAGGAGAAGCATTATCATGATTTCTATCATTTGCATTTGAATGATCATATGTAATGTTCAATGGAGGAGAAAATGAAATTACTGTTGAGCCTTTAGTAGGCCAAGCAAGTCTGTCTCCACGGATGTTATTAGATGTCGCCCAAATATATCTTGTTACAGAATCTAAGTCCGCCCAATTATTAATAATCGCATCATGCGCAACCATACTTACATCCAACCAGGTAGTATTACCCCAATCAGAGTTATCACATTTATTAGAGTCTTCATCGGTTGCACAAATCACAGGATAAAGCTCACCCTCACATTCATTAGAAGTAGAGTTCCATGTTTGACAATTGCTTAATGACATAGCGCCTACATCAAACTTATAATACTGAGGGGCATTCTTACCACCGCCAGTTTGGTCAGGATCGATATATGCATATCTATATGTTGAACTATTCGATGCTATAAAGTCGGTTGCTCCATATCCAGTTGTACTTAAAGTAGGAGTTGGGCCATCCATAGGTTTTGGACAACGATCACCATAACATTTAAAGTAAACATCAGATGTATAACCAGTCATGTTAGGCGTCACTCTTTTCTGAACGTAAGCTTTAAATTCCATTGCTGCAATATCACTTACATTAAACCATCCACCAATTGCAGTTGAATGAGCACCAACACAATAATCCTCAATAGTAGCATTACCACACCACTCTAGAGCCTCAGAAATATCTTCATCCTCAGCGAATGATGATCCGTCCCACAATGTTCCGCCGTCACCACCTTGCGCTGATGGGAGAGCTTTTATTGCAGTACCGTCCCAATAGATGAATTCTTTTCCAGAATTTGTCCAAAAATACATTGTTGTAGTCGTTGCATCTCGATCAACTGCAGGAATAGTGCCTGTGTAACTTGTTTCCTCTCTTAAGGACCCCATAGATGTATTTACCGTAAGTGTATCACCTATTGCGATCCCAAGTGTACTTTGAGCTCCATTAGCAGTTACTGTACTTGTTGAAGCAAGTTTTTTAATAGTGCTATCATTAGACCCATCTAAGTGAAGTCCCCAATAATCCCAGTATCCTCTGCTGACTCCATCAGTAACATTTGATGAACCAGCTGCAGCAGTTGCCACCGTTATCGGAATACCACCGCCCATTGCTTTCATTACTCCAGTCGAAATATCGTATAAATCATATTGATGAACATATTCTTTTGGGCTTGATAATGTATAACACTTATCACCACTGCCATCTTCATTTACAAGTCCATGATCTGAGTCAAATGATAGATTATAGACAGTTGGATTTGCGTTTAACTTAAAAACTGTATCACTGACAGCTGTTTCACCTGTTTGTCGAGTGGTACCAGTTGCAGAATTCATAATATGATTGCTTAATGTTAGCTTAATATTATCGACAACAGATACTGGAGCAGATAATACATTTCCACTAGAGTCTTGTAACGTCTCCCCCCCACTAGTAACAATATCATTATAAATATTTAAACCATACTCGTCATACATTGATACAACAGTATTACCACTTGCATCCTCAGTAAGGCTCATTTGTCCATAAGAAAGGAAATCTGCTTTACACTCTCCACCAGCATTTGCCATACACCATGAAAATTCAAATAATCCATTCGGTTTTAGAGTTGTTGGTTCAGCGTTCATCTGAACTTTTACGAGATAGGTTATATTTTGCCCAGCCAAGCTATACCAACTTTTACAAATTTGAGGTGAACTGTTGCTGGCTCGAGTACAACTTAGTGTTATATCAGCCATCTTAACTTTAGCTCCATCCTCATCTGCATCACCTGCAAGCTTTTCACAGGCCGCTTCATTAACTTGAGCTTTATAATTTGAATTTGGAAATAAGTCGGCCCTTACTTTCATAACACATAAAAAGAAGTCAATCATCTTTAGGTTATCTAATGAGTTATGCTCAAATCTTTTTATTTGATCAGCTAGATCAATTGAATACTGAGTCCCAGCATCATCAAATGCTGCATATGAATTTGAATACGAAAATATCGAAGTTGTGATAAAGATGAAGAAGAAAAACTTTGAAATTTTACTTGTTGCGATGTCTATCATTATTAATGTTCCTTATTGATTTTGATTTAAATGTGTTGATTTAACTATTTGAGACCGTCACCCATTTCCATTCCTGAAATACCACTACTACCTCCACCACCACCATTACATCCAGCGAATGCGAGTGAAACTGATACCAAAATTATATAAATATATTTTTTCATTATTGTGTCCTATTAAATAATGACTTAATTTTATACTTTTCTCTATGAGAATTCTAGGAATTTTAATATATAAAAATTATAAGATTTATTTGGTGGCCTCACCCGGACTCGAACCGGGACGCCCACAAGGAGCACGAGATTTTAAGTCTCGGTTGTCTACCAATTCCAACATGAGGCCATTACGTCAGAGTTTATACCGATTAATCATCTTGGCTACCAGAACTTTTGATGAATGATATGATTTTATTTTTTGCAAAATCTGTGGCCTCTTTATTATAAACTATTCCTCTTCTTATATACTGCTCACTATCAAATACATGAGTACTGTTTTCCATAAGATAATAATCGATATATTTTTCATTTTTATTCATTGACTGAAATAGTTCAATGCAATCGCTTGGCTGCGTTGCAAGACCAAATCCATCTTGATCAGCAAGAAATACTAAAGAAGGTGTTCTCGTTCGCCACTTATATTTTTGAGATAAGTTCAGAATTCCACAATGAGGATAGAACGTAATCTTGCCTTTAATCCTCGGGATAGCATTTTGATTAAAATCTAGAATATTTGAGGGAACAAGATCATCATTCATCGTCATAAAATCCATTAAAGTGTAAGCGCCATGAGACCAACCAGCTATAAAAAGATTGTCATTATCTATCCAAGAAAATTGATCAAGGTTCGCCAAAACACTATAAACATCACCTGCCCTTTCTTGCCCTTGCAGGTCAAAGCCAGAACATACGGTTCTTATAGCGGTTCGCCTATTCATACCTCTAGGTCCAGTGCTATCGACTTGTATTGAAGCAATTCCACTATCACTAAAAAACTTTTGCCAACTATCTAAGTAAGGATAAGGACCTCCACAAGCATGGAACATGATTACTGTTGGAAATTTTTTGCCTGATGAAGGTTTAACAATTTCAAAATGAGGTTTTAAAAAATTGAAATGCTCTGATGAATATACCTGCTCAACATTCAATCGATAGTAACCTGCAAAAACATTTGAAAAATAGTTTCCGATGATTAAAAAAATCAAACTAAATAGAATTATAAAAAATAATTTTGCAATTCGTAAGATAAAAATCATATGAGTATTTTAATAAAAAAAGGGGCCCGAAGGCCCCTTTTAATTTAGTTATTTAACTTTGTTTAGCTATCAGATTTTGCAGCTACATAAATAGCCATACCGAAAGCAATTTTGTTAACAAAGTCAGCAAGGTTATAGATAAGGTTAAGTGATGCAGCATCAACTCCTCCTCCAAAATAACCAATTGCATATCCTAATGGATAGATCGCCCAACCAATAGTCACTATCAGACATAGTGCTCTAAAAGCTTGTTGACCTGCTGCGTTTCCACTGCCAGCATTCGCTTGGCTAGCTTCTCCAGCAAAGATCTCATAAAGGATGTACAACCAGCCCGCCATTCCGATTATAAATGCAGGCATTGCGTTCATAATTCCAGCTTCACCTAAATAACCGAAAACTAACATTACTAATGAAGCAACTAATAGTCTCCAGAATAAAGCAGCTGCAACAGTAGTAACAGCAGCAAGAATTACATAAAATTCAATAATTTGAAGTGGCACTGTAATCAGCCAGTCAATATATCTTAATACAGTTGGTGAATCACCAGTAGCAATCCAAACACCTCTCATATAGAAATAATGCCAAGCAGCTACACCAGTAACCAACCCAGCGATTGTCATAGAAGTTTTCCACTTTGCAGCTACATTATCTCTTTCTAGAAAAAAGAATGCAGTCGAAGCGACCATAGCCATTGAAATCAACCAGAATGATATACCAACGTTATCACTCGTGCTAAGCATCAATGGAGCTGCAAAAGCTTTTGTAGTGCCTACAACTAGGAACATCCCGATCGTAGTCATTACTAAGTTTTTTATTTTTAGTAGCATTAATTTAATACTCCCCTTAATTTTTAAAAATTACGAAAAAGATTAGTTTTTTTTGAAAACAAGTAAAGCTAAAAAAAAAATGAAATAATAAAAAAGATCAATAAAATCAATTATTTATATTTTTTGTGAATAAATATATATATAAATTCTATACTAATTTACTGATCATGAGTTCCATTTGCGACCTACAATCAGATAGTTTTGCCTTGTCTGATGACCTCATCACAAGGCTTGTCCCATACTTACCATCCTTAACAAATGGGTAGCTTCCAATTTCAACATCCTTAAATTTATTTTGAAGATTAGATAGCTCTTCAGCAATAAAACTTTCAGGCATAAACACATCAACTGACTCTGATTTCATTGGTTCGCCCCCAGAGAGATGTATTTTTGCACCTTCAAGCATTCCCTGCATAATTTTAGGAATTCCAGCCATTACAAAAACATTTTCAATTTTAAATCCAGGAGCTTTACTGACAGGGTTTTCAACTAATTCTGCTCCCTTTGGAATTTTTGTCATTTTAAGCCGAGCTTCTGTTAGCTCAGAGTCTTTATAATACTCTTTTAAAATAGCCAATGCTTGAGGGTTAGTCTCTAGGTCAACTTTGAACGCCTTTGCTATACTTTCAGAAGTAATATCATCATGTGTCGGACCAATTCCTCCAGTCGTAAAAACATAATTATATTTTTTTCTCAATAGATTAACAGTATCGATAATCTCATCTTCTTCATCACGAATAACTCTAACTTCAGATAATTGAATACCTATTTCATTCAACCATGTAGCAAGATATGATAAGTTCTTATCCTGGGTGCGACCAGATAATATCTCGTTACCAATAATAATAAGTGAGGCTTTCATAAGTGAGTAATCCAGTAAATTTTATATCAGGCAGATTGATAAAAAGATATAAGAGATTTTTTGCTGATGTCAAACTAGATAGTGGAGAAGTTGTTACAGCTCATTGTCCAAATACTGGATCTATGATGGGTCTTTTAACAGAAGGAAATATTGTTTACTTATCAAAAACGGATAATGAAAAAAGGAAGCTCAAATACACACTTGAAGTAGTTAAAGTTCTAGGAGCAAGTGTTGGCGTTAATACACATAGAGCAAATAGAATTGTTGAAGAAGGAATTGTAGAAAAAAAAATTTCCTCATTAGGAAAAAAATATGATTTTAGGAGAGAAGTTAAGTATGGAACAAATAGTAGAATTGATTTTTTAATAACTAACAAAAAAGGTGAGGAAATATTTGTAGAAGTAAAAAATGTCACACTTTCAAAGAGAAAAGGTGTCGCTGAATTTCCTGATGCTATAACCGAGCGAGGTAGCAAACATCTTCTTGAGTTAATAGATGTTGTTAAAAAAAATAAAAGAGCAATCATGCTTTTTCTTATACAAAGAAATGATTGTAAAAAATTTAGGATTGCAGAAGAAATAGACTCTATTTATAAAAAAAATATTGTAAAAGCTAAGAAAGCAGGTGTTGAAATACTCTGTTATAGCTGCTCATTTATAAGAAATAAAATTGAACTTGATAAAAAAATAAAATTTATAGATAAGTAAAGAATGAAGACAATTCATAAATCTGAAGATTTTGAGGGAATGAGAAAAGCTGGCAACCTTGCAGCGAGAACTCTAGACTTGTTAGTTGATCATGTGAAGCCAGGAGTTTCTTCACAAGAGCTAGATCGTATTGCATTTAATTTTATAGACTCAAATAATGGTTTTATTGCTCCACTTTTTTATAAAGGCTTTCCAAAATCAATCTGTACATCATTAAATCACGTCATTTGCCATGGGATTCCATCTAACAGGGTTTTGGAAAGTGGAGATATTGTTAATATTGATGTAACAGTCATCGTTGATGGATGGCACGGTGATACAAGTAGAATGTTCCCTGTTGGCAAGATTAATAATAAAGCTCAAAAATTAATTGATTGCACTTACGAAGCGATGATGAATGGAATTGAAGCAGTGTCTCCTAATGCTCACTTGGGTGACATAGGGGCTAAAATTCAGTCAATAGCAGAAAATCAAAATTATAGCGTTGTTCGAGACTTTTGTGGGCATGGCTTAGGAAAAGTATTTCATGAATATCCAAATATTCTTCATTATGGAGAAATAGGAGAAGGCGATAAAATTGAACAAGGAATGTTTTTTACTGTAGAGCCAATGATTAACATAGGAAAGTACGATGTAAGAATGTTAAATGATGGATGGACCGCAGTAACAAAAGACAAGACCTTATCTGCTCAATTTGAGCATAGCATCGGTGTCACACAAGATGGACATGAGATTTTTACAAAATCACCTGCAGGCCTTGATAAACCATAAATAAAAGCTTAAAAGTTCATTATGATCCCGCGTTATTCAAGAGCTCCCATGAAAGAAGTATGGAGCTCTAAAACTAAATTTCAAATTTGGCTCGATATAGAACTATATGCCTGTGAGGCTATGGAAAAGTTGGGAACGGTCCCGAAGGGAACATCTAGAAAAATAAGAGCTAAAGCAAAAATAAATGAAAAACGAATAGATAAGATTGAACGTGAAGTAAAGCATGACGTCATTGCTTTTTTAACATCTATTGCTGAATATGCAGGTAAACCTGCCCGATTTCTTCATCAAGGATTAACATCATCTGACATTCTAGATACGGCATTTAATGTACAATTAATGAAATCTGCTAAAATCATTAATACCGAACTTACTAATCTAATAAAGTCTCTTAAAAAAATATCCCTTAAACATAAAAATACTCCTTGCATCGGCAGAAGTCATGGAATTCATGCTGAGCCAACCACATTTGGAGTAAAAATGGCTTCTTTTTACAAAGAATTTGAGCGCAATCAAAAGCGTTTTGAATTAGCTACAAAAGAAATTTCTTTTTGTGCAATTTCAGGTGCCGTTGGAAACTATGCTAATATAGATCCACGCGTAGAGCAATTTGTTGCTAAGAAACTTGGAATGAGTTGTGAACCTATCTCAACACAAATAATACCTCGTGACCGCCATGCTGTTTATTTTTCAACACTCGGAATTATTGCAAGTTCAATAGAGAGACTTGCTACTGAAATTAGACACCTTCAAAGAACTGAAGTTCTTGAAGTGGAAGAGTTCTTTTCAAAAGGACAGAAGGGATCTTCTGCAATGCCTCATAAAAGAAATCCAGTCCTTTCAGAAAACTTAACTGGAATTTCAAGGTTAATTAGAAGTTATGTAATTCCTTCTATGGAAAATATTACTTTATGGCATGAGAGAGATATATCTCATTCAAGTGTTGAGCGTATGATGGCACCAGATGCAAATGTACTTACTGATTTTAGTCTTGCGCGAATGACAAATATTATCTCAAACCTAATAGTATACCCAAAAAACATGCTCTCTAACCTAAACAAACTAAATAAACTTCCAATGTCTGAAGGTTTAATGTTAGCTTTGACTCAAAAGGGCATGCCAAGAGAAAAAGCTTATAAAATGATACAAAGAAATGCTATGAAAGTTTGGAAAACTGGAGAAGATTTTTCAACTCTCTTAACAAAAGATAAAGAAGTAAGTCAACATTTGAGTAAAAAAGAAATTAATCAGATCCTAGATATCAATCATTCAATAAAAAAAACTAATCAAATTTTTAAAAAGATTTTTAAGAAATAGAAATCATTAATAAGGCAACTAAACTTAATCCAACGAGCATTACGATAATCTCATTAGCGTCAGTCATCGTCATGAATGCTCTTGGTGTGTCTTTCTTTTTTCTGCTTTGAGAAGTAACTTTTAAATTCTTTTTAACGCCTTTCTTTTTTACTACTTTCTTTCTCGATAGTTTTTTTTTCTGCCCAGTAGTTTTTTTTATAATAGAAGCTTTTTTTGTTTTTGAAGATTTACTCTTTTTTTTAGACATTGATACTTAGTATTTATATACTGTCTTTCCCAATAATTTCTTCCTTTGCCTGAAGTAAAAATTGATCCATATATTGGCGTAGTTCGTCGTCCGAAATCTGAATACTCTTCTCATCAAGATCTTTTCTTACCTTACGAAACACATCCATATCCCCTGCTTCCTCTAGATCAGACTTCACAACTTCATTGCAATAATCTTGAACAGCTGGACCTGATAAGCCAAGCTTTTCAGCAGCCCATACACCTAAATATTTATTTCTACGAGCGAGAATTTTAAATTCAAGTTCTTGATCTCTGGCAAATTTGCCTTCGTATCCTTTTTTGCGTTCGTCGAGTTTTTTCATAATAATAGTTATTAAATATTGTTTAATTTTGATATATTAACTCTATCTCAACATTTAAAAAAGTCATTAAATAAAATATGCCGACTAAAAAAGTTCTTTATGAAGGAAAGGCCAAACAATTAATCAAAGGCCCCAATAAGGATACGTTAATTCAGATTTTTAAAGATGATGCAACTGCTTACAATAAGAAAAAACACAAAATCTTTGAAAGTAAAGGGGTTCTTAATAATAAAATTTCGGAACATATCATGCTCCTTTTGGCTACAAAAAAAATCCCTACTCATTTTGTTAAGAGAATAAATGACCGAGAACAGTTGATAAAAAAATGTGAGATTATTCCAATAGAGTTTGTTGTAAGAAATGTTGCTTCTGGATCTATATGCAGCAGACTTGGGATTAAAGATGGCTTGAAACTCAAGAAGCCACTTTTAGAGTATTACTTAAAAGAAGACTCTTTGGATGACCCAATAGTTTCAAGAGATCATTTGGAATTATTTGGCTGGGCAACTAAAAAGGAGATCGAAAAAATTGATCGGATGAGTCTTAAAATTAATCATTGCCTAATTAACCACTTTAAGAAAAAGGGAATAACTCTGGTAGATTTTAAAATTGAATTTGGAAGACTATCTTCAAATAAGAAAAAAATTGTATTGGCTGATGAGATAAGCCCTGATTCATGCAGACTTTGGGACAGCAAATCTAAGACCAAACTTGATAAAGATGTATTTAGAAAAGGTCTTGGAAATTTAATCGATGCATATGAAGAAGTTGCCTCACGGTTAGGAATCGTGCATTAAAGGATATGCTCGCAAAAATACATATTACCTTAAAAAAAGATGTTTTAGATCCTCAGGGAAAAGTTGTTGCTAACTCGTTGAATACTCTAGGATTTGAAACTGTTCAAGATGTTCGTCAAGGAAAATATATAGAAGTAACAATTGACGAAGAAGATACAGATATTGCAAAGCAAAAGCTAAATCAGATGTGTGAAAAACTTCTAGCAAATTTAGTGATCGAAGACTATTCAGTTGAGATTGAATAACAATAAATGAAATCAAAAGTTATTGTTTTTCCAGGATCAAATTGTGACAGAGATGTCGCCGTAGCAATTAAACAGATTTCTGGATCAGAACCTCAAATGGTTTGGCACAAGGAGACCTCTCTTAGCAATTCAGACCTAATTATTGTGCCTGGCGGATTCTCATATGGAGATTATTTAAGATGTGGCGCAATTGCCTCAACTTCTCCAATTATTAATGAAGTCGTAAAAAAAGCAAACGAAGGGGTTCCAGTCATTGGTATATGTAATGGTTTTCAAATTCTGATAGAAACGTCTTTACTTGATGGAGCATTAATCAGAAATAATTCTCTAAGCTTCATATGTAGAGACGTCTATATAAAATCTGAAAATCAAACATCGATATTTACAAAAAAAACGAATATTGCAAAAATGCCTATTGCTCATAATGAAGGAAACTACTTTGCCTCTGATGAAACTCTGAAAAAAATTGTCGGCAATGATCAAGTTGCTTTTAAATATTGCAACCAAGAAGGAGAGGTTACTTCTCAGTCAAATCCAAACGGATCATTAGAAAATATCGCTGGAATACTTAATGATAGAAAAAATGTACTTGGATTGATGCCACATCCTGAAAGAGCCGCTGAGTCAGCCTTAGGCTGTGAAGATGGTAAGTATATCTTTGAAAGTATACTTTCATAATGAGCATTTCTAATTGGAAATATAATACCGAGCAGTCACTAGTTGAAAATCATGGCCTGAAACATGATGAATTTGAAAGCATTGTAGAAGGTCTTGGACGTGAACCAAATTTAACTGAGCTAGGAATCTTCTCAGCAATGTGGAATGAGCATTGTTCTTATAAATCGTCAAAATATTGGCTAAAAAAACTTCCAACTTCTGGTGATAGAGTGGTTCAAGGTCCTGGAGAAAATGCGGGTGTTATTGATATTGATGATGGAGACGTTGCAGTATTTAAAATGGAAAGTCATAACCACCCCTCTTTTATTGAACCCTATCAAGGCGCTGCAACTGGTGTTGGTGGAATACTGAGAGATGTATTCACAATGGGAGCAAGACCTGTAGCTAATTTAAATGCATTGAGATTTGGTGAAATAGATCACCCTAAAACAAAACATCTTTTATCGGGAGTCGTTGAAGGTATTGGAGGCTATGGAAATTGTATTGGTATTCCAACTGTTGGTGGAGAAGTTAATTTCCACCCTTCTTATAATGGGAATATTTTAGTCAATGCTATGACTGTTGGAATAGCCAAAAAAGATAAAATTTTTTATTCAGCTGCAGCAGGCATTGGTAATCCAGTTGTTTACGTTGGCTCAAAAACAGGAAGAGATGGAATCCACGGAGCAACAATGGCATCTGCTGAATTTGACGATGACTCTGAAGATAAAAAACCAACTGTACAAGTTGGGGATCCATTTACTGAAAAATTACTATTGGAAGCATGTCTTGAGCTAATGAAGGAAGAAGCAATTATTGCAATTCAGGATATGGGTGCTGCTGGATTAACATCATCATCAATTGAGATGGCTTCAAAAGGTAATGTCGGACTCGAAATTGACTTAACAAAAGTTCCCATGCGAGCACAAAATATGACAGCCTATGAGTTAATGCTTTCAGAAAGTCAGGAACGAATGTTAATGGTTATTGATCCGACTAAAGAGAGTCTAGCACGAAATATATTTAGAAAATGGGATCTAGAGTTTGAAGTTATTGGAAAAGTTACAGATACTAAAAATTTAGTGCTCAATATGAATGGTAAAGAAGAGGCTTGTATTCCAATAAATATTTTAGTTGAGGATGCTCCTGAATACCAAAGAGATTATATTATTAGAGAGCCATCAAAAAGAATTAAAATTATTCAAGATCAATTTGATCAAAAAACAATCATACCTGATTTAATCGAAATGATTAGTCATCCAAATTTATGTAGCCGTAAATGGATATGGGAACAGTATGACCATATGGTTATGGCGGATACTATTGTAAGGCCTGGATCTGATGCAGCGGTTGTGAGAGTTCATGGAACTAATAAAGGAATTGCAATTAGCACTGATTGTTCTCCTATCTATTGTAAACACAATTCGTTTGAAGGTGGAAAGCATGCGATAGTTGAAACATGGAGAAATATCATTGCATCTGGTGCTTTGCCTATTGCCGTAACGGACTGTATGAATTTTGGAAATCCTGAAAAGCCAGAAATAATGGGAGAATTTGTAGAGTGCATAAGAGGAATGGCAGAGTCGTGTAGCTACTTAAATTACCCTGTAATTTCAGGCAATGTTTCACTTTACAATGAAACAAATGGTGTTGGGATTTATCCAACGCCTGCAATTGGAGGTGTTGGGCTCATAAAAGATTTATCTAAGACAATGACAATTGGCTTGAAGAATGAAGGCAATATTATTTGTGTCATTGGTGAAACGAGTGGACATTTAAATATGTCTCAATATTTATCAATCATAAAAAATAAAGAAGAAGGCAGTGTTCCTGAAATTAACTTAGAAACTGAAAAGAAAAATGGAATGTTTGTTCTAGATTGTATTGAAGGGCATTTAACTCTATCTGTTCATGATATAGGTGAAGGTGGGTTATTAATAGCAATGTCTGAAATGTGTATGGCGGGTAACCTTGGTGTACAGATTGAAGTAAAAAAAGAATTTCTTCATGCATATTTATTTGGTGAAGATCAAGGCCGTTATTTAATCGAAGTGAGTGAGAAAAATTATGAAAAAGTAATTGCTCTTGCAAAAGATAACTCAGTTCATATTGAAAAGCTTGGTTTTGTAGGAGGAACTGATTTAAAAATCAATCATTTAAATAAAGTATCAATTGCTCAATTAGTAGAAAAAAATTCGGAATTTTTTGAGAAATATACGGGTGAGTAAAATCACTGATATCAACTTACTTATTGGTCGAATTATAATAGGCTTATATTTCTTACTTCCTGGAGCCATTGCAAAAATATTTAATTATGAGTTTATATTTAATTATATGCTTGATCATGACGTTCCCATGACGAACGTTGCACTTATTCTGACTATAGTAATTCAGTTTATTTGCTCAATTTCAATTATCTTAGGATGGCACTCTAAAGTTTCAGCATTTATTCTTGCAGTATTAACGATTATTATAAATTATTATATGCATGATTTTTGGGATATGTCTGCTGGGTTGCAACAAGAACATGAACTACAAAACTTTATAAAAAATACTGGGATTATTGCTGGCCTACTAATTTTATCTGCAGCACATCCAGGTAAATATAGTATTAAAAATTAATTAATCGTCTAAGCCGTCAGAAAATATCTTTAGTTTCCTCAATCTTAATACAAAGATAGATATTGCAATTAGCAAAATTGCTCCACCTTCATAGAGAAGATAGCTTGGATCACCAGACTTACCTTGCAAAATAATAAAACGAGCAAGAGCAGTGATTGCAATAAATAATGGAATACTTATTCTAATGCGATCCAAGGTCCAATATTCTCGAGCCATCTGAATAACCTCAAGATAGATAAATAAAAGTAAAAGATCCGCCAAAGTAATTGTCATTGCCAAATACATAGCGTGGAATTCTTTACCAATTGAAAAAACAGTTGCTATAAGAATTGCTACAACCATTACTTTTTCAAGATATTTAATATTTTGAATCACTGCCCTTATATTATAAGAGATAATTTTCTATGCAATACAGATTAATTCCATAAAACCTTAATTTTTATAACTTATAATGTTGAAATCTTTTGTAGAATGATTAATTGTTACTTCTATTATGCCAATGGAACAGAAAGAAATTGAAAGTTTAATCAAGGTTTCAATACCAGATGCCGAGGTAACAATTACTGACCTTGCAGGAGATAACAATCATTTTTCTGCTCACATTACTTCTTCTTTATTTGATGGAAAAACAAGAATTCAACAACATAAAATGGTGTATGATGCTTTAGAAGGAAGAATGGGTGGTATTCTTCACGCGCTCTCTCTTAAAACTACAGTAAAAAAGGATTAAATTATGAATGATCATGTATCTGAAAGTATACAATCTACAATAGACAGCAATGATGTTGTTTTATTTATGAAAGGGAGTAAAGAGATGCCACAATGTGGCTTTTCAAATGCAGTAGTAAATGCACTATCGTATTTAGATGTGAAATTTGAAGATGTTGACGTACTTCAAAATGAAGAAATTCGTGAAGGTATTAAAGTATTTAGTGATTGGCCAACAATACCTCAGCTATATGTAAAAGGTGAATTTATTGGAGGCTGTGACATTGTAAAAGAAATGTTTGAGACTGGAGAATTGTCTCAATTATTCACTGAAAAAGAAATTGCTCACACGAAAAAAGATTAAGATTTTATTAAATACGCTCTCGTATCATTAAAAACTTTTAGACCTCGATCAATAATTTTAGACTGCCATACTTGATCATCAGGATTAAAAGTGCGCATCAATTTCATTCTTGACCAATGCTTTAGTAAGTCTTCATCTCCTTTGAGTGAGCTATTTTGTGTCCACATATTTTCAGCTCTCAAATTTTTGAATACTGTTGTTGGAGGAAAGGTACCAAACTCCTGTGTTACATATATCCATTTTATATCTGAAAAGTAATTTGTTATTCCGCTGTGGAGATCACCTTTGATTTTGTACCCAATTCCTTTATCTGGATCTAAAGGAGCAACATGATCTTGATAAATATTCTTCAAAACATCGTAGTCTTCTTTATTTATTGTATCTGGAATTAAAATTGTATCATATCCAGAAGGTCCTAGCCCCGTATGAAGGTCAACTGCGACTGCTTCTTTTACTTGAGTGATATTATTTTTTAACCAATTCATTATTAATGCAGGTCCTTTCTGCATCTCTTTTCCTCCAAATTGAATACTGTCAGATCTTTGGTATTGGCCTTGAGCAATCCATTGTTTTAGGTTTCTAAATCCATATTTTACAAGATAAAGAGCTCCTTTGAGATAGAAAGAAAAGTCATATTTATTTGGAATTTTCGATGGATTTAAAAAATTATTAATCCTTTCATAACCATCTGGTTCACCGTGAAACTCAGATTTTTCATTTAGAAAATTACGGTTGAGGTCAACATTATTTTCATTCACTCTTCGAAGCCATGCCATACCATATGGATTAATTATATGAATGAATATTATACAATGTGTATCAAATGGTGCTTCATTACTGATAAGATCTAAAACTGATAACTGTATTGCTGATCCTGCAAATCCCTCTACTCCATGAATTCCAGAGGTATATAAAAACATTTTTTCAGATTGAATTGATCCAACAATAGCAATATCAATAATAAGTTCTTCAGAAAATGGTCCACAATGATCTAAATTTAATTGTTCGTGTACAACATTATGACCAAGTATTTTTAGATTAGATATTTGCTCTCTAAAACGAGAGGAAGCTTCATTATAATTTTTTGAAAACCAATGCGATGGACTCATTGGTTGCTGTAATTACCTTGAGTAATACTCGATTACTAAATTGGGTTGCATCTCAGCAGCATAAGGGACTTCAGCAAATTGTGGAACTCGAATAAATGTCGAAGATAGTTTCTTTTCATCAAGCGTTATGTATCCAGGGATATCTCTCTCTTGGTTTTTTTGAGCTTCAATAACAACGGCCATAGCTTTAGATTTATCTTTTACTTCAACTACATCACCTTCATTTAAAAGGTAGCTAGCTATATTAACTCTTTTACCATTTACTTTAACGTGACCATGATTAATAAATTGTCTCGCTGCAAAAACTGTTTGAACAAACTTAGATCTATATACCACTGTATCCAATCGTCTTTCTAAAAGACCAATTAAATTTTCACCAGAGTCTCCTTTTTGTCTTAAGGCTTCATGATAACAATTCCGAAACTGTCTTTCATTTAGATTTCCATAATAACCCTTGAGCATTTGTTTTGCATGAAGTTGAACCCCGTAGTCAGATAATTTTCCAGCATGCTTTTGACCATGTTGACCAGGTCTATATTTTCTAAGATTGAATGGGCTTTTTGGTCGACCCCATAGGTTAACGCTTAATCTTCGATCAATTTTGTGTTTTTGTGTTATACGTTTCGACATAGATAATTCGAGGATTTATAGTGTTTTTAGCATGATTGTCAAATGAGAAAGCTATATTTTTCCCGTTTTCTCATACTTAGTTAAAGCAGTAATAATACCCCTTAAAGTCTGCACTTCTCGACCACTTAAATTGGCCCTATGGAATAAATTTCTTATATTTTGCTTCATTTTATCCATTTTTTCTGTTGGTTCAAAAAAACCTCTCTCTTCTAGTTCTAGCTCTAAATGACTAAAAAAATTTAAAAGTTCACTGTTATTAACTTCATTGTCTAGATTATTTATAGATATATCAGTATTTTTATTTATTGACCTGAATAGAGAATAACAAAAAACTGTCACAGCGTGAGATAAATTTAAAGAAGAAAAATTATCATCTGTATTTATTGTTACGCATTTTGATACAAGAGAAATATGTTCATTTGTTAATCCAGATGCTTCGCCACCAAAAACAATACCTATTTTCTGATTTTTTGGTTTGAGAATTATTTCATCAATGAGTTTTTCATTAGAAACTATTTCTTTGTTCATGTCTCTTCGCCTTGCTGTAAAAGCAACCGAGTAATCAATATCAGATAACGCTTCTTTTAAATCCTCATAAACTTTAGCATTGTCAATAATACTATGTGAGTCAACTGCGACTGCATGTGCTTTTTCAGAAGGCCATTCTAATTTGGGACTTACTATTTTCAAATCCTCTATACCAAAATTAAACATTGCTCTTGATGAAAGACCAACATTTTCAGGAAGTTGTGTATCAACGAGGATAATCGATATATTTGACTGACTCATGAATTACTTTAATGGAGCTGTATTTTCTTTCATCAGTTTGTATTCAAAGCTATCTAATAATGCTCTAAAAGATGCCTCAATAATATTTTCTGAAACCCCAATAGTATACCAACTTTTTTGATTCTTATCTGCACATTCAATCGACACTCTTGTGATAGCATCTGTTCCAGTATTTAAAATTCTAACTTTATAATCGATTAATGATAAATCTTTAATAACATCTGAATATCCACTAGATTCAAAATTGTTTCTTAAAGCCTTATCTAAAGCATTCACTGGTCCCACTCCTGATCCAGTCCCAATAATTTCTTCTGACCCTATTTTTAATTTCACTTCAGCACTAGACATTGTTTCGCCTTCACTACCAGAATTTTCAACTTTTACGCTAAAATTTTGTACAGAAAAAAACTCAGGTATTTCAAGAAGAACTTTTTTTACCAAAAGTTCAAATGAAGCATCAGCGCCATCATAAGAATAGCCATTAAACTCTCTTTCCTTTACACGATCTAATATCTTTTGAACGGTCTTGTCATCTTCATTAAATTTAATACCAGCAGACTTAAGTCTTGATATAATATTCGATTTACCGGCCTGCTCAGAAATAATTATCTGCCGTGAATTTCCAATTAACTCAGGATTAATATGTTCATATGTTTTCGGATCTTTATTGACAGCTGAGACATGCAGCCCACCTTTATGAGCAAAAGCTGATGAACCCACATATGGCGCAGTTCTATTAGGAACCTTATTTAAAATTTCATCAAGCAACCTAGATAATTCAGTAAGATGAACAAGTTTGGATTTATCAATACTCACTTCATAAAACTCTGCATACTCATCCTTAAGCATCAAAGTTGGAAGAATTGAAATTAAATTTGCGTTACCACACCTTTCTCCAAGACCGTTTATAGTACCCTGAATTTGTCTAACACCTGATCGGATTGCAGATAAAGTATTCGCAACAGCGTTACCTGTATCATTATGAGCATGAATACCTAAATTATTAGAAGGTATTACATCCCTAACTTTATTAACTATATTTTCAATTTCGTGTGGAAGTGTTCCACCGTTTGTATCACATAAAACAATCCATCTTGCTCCAGCATCATAAGCAGATTTTAGGCACGACAACGCATAGTCTGGATTAGACTTGAATCCGTCAAAAAAATGCTCTGCATCAAAGTGAACTTCATTTCTTTGTGATGCCAAAAATTCAACTGACTGCTTTATGTTATCTAGGTTTTCTTCATTCGATATTTCAAGAGCTACATCAACATGAAAGTCCCAAGATTTACCAACAATACAAATAGAATCTGCACTCGTATTTATCAGACCGGCTAACCCAGGATCATTTTCAGCGCTACGCCCTGATCGCTTTGTCATTCCAAAGGCAGTAAATTTTGAGGACTTGAATTTTAAATCTTCATTAAAAAACTGAGTATCAGTACTATTTGCACCAGGCCAGCCACCCTCAATATAATCCACGCCAATCTCATCTAATTTATGAGCTAGTTGTTTCTTTTCATCAACATTAAAATCAACACCGTGCGTCTGCGCCCCATCCCTCAATGTAGTATCAAATATGTATATTTTTTCTTTCATTTAATTCTTTTGTTTCCACGTAGTTTTGCCATCTTTATCTTCAAGGATAATTCCTAGTTCATCTAATTGATCTCTAATCTTATCGGCATCACTATAATTTCCTTGATCTCTTAATAAATTTCTTTTCCCAATTAATTCGTTTATCTTAATCTCATCCAAATTATTTTCACGAACATTCCACTCCATCCATTCCTTTGGTGAAGATAACATTAAACCAAGTAGTCGGGCTGAATTTATAAATTTCTTGATACTTAGTACATCTTCTTTTGTACAATTCTTGAACAATTGGTGAAGCTCACTGATTGCCTTTGGAGTATTTATATCATCTTTTAAAGCTGACAAAATACTTTCATCAACGAAATCTTCATCAACTTTAGAAATTTCAATATCTAAGAAAAATGAAAACCATTTATTCAGTATTTTCTTTGACTCCAATAAACTATTTTCAGTCCAGTTTAGCGGCTGCCGATAATGCGTCATCAACATCGCTAGTCTAATAACTTCACCATGATATCTATCTTTAAGTTCATTGACAGTAATGAAATTACCCTCCGATTTTGACATTTTATTGCCTTCAACAGTCAAAAAGCCATTATGAAGCCAATAATTTGCGAATTTTTTTTCATGGCAACATTCACTTTGAGCAATTTCATTTTCATGATGAGGAAAGATTAAATCTTGACCCCCTCCATGGATGTCAAATGTATCCCCTAAATATTTTTTACTCATAGCTGAACATTCTATATGCCAACCAGGTCTACCTTTGCCCCAGGGACTTTCCCAACCAGGCTCATTATCTTTTGAAGGTTTCCATAATATAAAGTCAGATGCCTCTTTTTTAAAATCTTCAATATCTACTCTTGCTCCAGCGATCAATTCATCAATATTTTTTCCAGATAATTTTCCATATTGATCATACTTTGATGAAGAAAATAAAACGTTTCCATCAATTTCATAAGCAAAACCTTTAACAATCAAGGTCTCAATCATTTCAACCATTTCATTAATATGGTCTGTAGCCTTTGGTTCAATTGTAGGAACTAATGCTCCAATGTAAGATGCATCCTCATGAAAATATTGTATTGTTCGAGAAGTTAATGAAGAAATATCTTCTTCATTTGAATTTGCCGCCTCAATAATCTTATCATCAACATCAGTTATATTTCTAACGTATGTAACGTGATCAACGCCGTATGTATGCCGCATAATTCTAAAGAGCGTGTCAAAAACTATAACAGGTCTTGCATTTCCTACATGAGCATAATCATATACTGTAGGTCCACAAACATACATCCGTATATTATTTGGATCTATGGGCCTGAATTCTCTCTTAGATTTTGAAAATGTATCATAAAGATGAAGCGTCATTATTAAATTTTTACTCTTTCTAATATCTTATCTCGTCCTAAAAGTTGGATTAATTTTTTCATTTCAGGACCATGACTCATTCCAGTAAAAGCTTCTCTGAGGGGCAAAAAAAGATCTTTTCCTTTTTTTCCAGTTTTATCTTTTATTTTTGATGTCCAATTGCTCCATGTTTCATCATTCCAAGGTTCATCTGGCATTAAATCTAAAGCAATTTTGATAAATTCTTTATCTACAGGCTCTATTGGATTTGAATTAAAAACAATATCACCCCATCCTTTGATATCTTCAACAATATCAAGGTTTCCTCTAGTTGTTTCCCAAAAATTACGATCGATTCTGTCATCAATTTTTTTTAATCGATCTTCAATTTCACTATAATCAAATTTTTGTATTAACTTTTTGTTTAGTGAATTTAATAAATCAATTTCAATTCTTCCAGGCGAGGTTGATATCGTCTTGATACGAAATTCATCAATAATTTGCTGCAAACTATCTTTTAACTCTATTGAATTTGACGTTCCTATAGTTGCTAACAAACTCAGGATCGCAAGCGGTTCAATATGCTTGTCACGAAAACTTTCGATTGAAATTACATTATCTCTTTTTGAAAGCTTGTCACCAGATGATGCTGTGAGTAGTGCATGATGAGCAAATGTTATCTTGTTTTGATCAAGTGAATTAATTAACTCAATTTGCACAGCTGTATTGCTTGTATGATCATCACCTCTAATTACATTTGTTACATTAAAATCAATATCGTCCACCACAGAACTAAATGTATATAATGGAACTCCATCCTCTCGATATACAACTGGATCTGATAAACTAAGTAGATCAATATCAACTTTATCTTTAAGAATATCATCCCATTGTACTCTTTCAGAATTCATTAAAAATCTCCAATGAGGCTTCCGGCCTTCATTCTCAAAATCAGTTTTTTGTTTTTCGGTTAACTTTAATGATGATCTATCATAGACAGGCTTTCCTCCAGCTGCCATTTGAAGCTTTCTTTTTCTATCTAGTTCTTCTGGGGTTTCATAACAAGGATAAACCCTTCCTAGTTCAACTAGCTGATTAAATCTTTCCTTGTACACATCAAATCTTGAAGATTGATTGAAAGTTTCATCATAATCTATTCCAAGCCACTCAAGATCATACTTAATCTTTGATGTAAATTCTTCTTTTGACCGTTCCAGATCTGTATCATCAATTCGCAGTATAAATTTTCCATTATTCGTTCTTGCATAAAGCCAATTAATTAGAGCGGTTCTGATATTACCTAGATGCAATAGACCTGTAGGACTTGGTGCAAATCTTGTGATAGTTGACATGATTAATCTCCCTTAGCGTCCCTAAAGCCATTAGTAATTGGATATCTTCTATCATATCCAAAATTTCTTTCTGAAATTTTCACACCTGGGGCACCTTGACGACGCTTGTATTCAGAATTGTATAACATATTTTGAACTCTAATAACGATATCTTCATTGTACCCTGCACTTACAACTTCATTAACAGAACTTTCTTTTTCAACCAATAAATACAATATTTTATCCAATATATCATATGGGGGTAGAGTATCCTTATCCATTTGATCAGGCTTTAATTCTGCAGTTGGTTCTTTTGTGATTATATTCTGAGGAATTAAATCAATTTTTTGATACAATGAAATAGATGGAATATTTTTATTTCTCCATTTAGCTAACTCATACAGATCACTTTTATATAAATCTTTAACAACAGAAAAACCTCCACACATATCACCATAAAGAGTAGAGTAACCAACAGAAACTTCAGATTTATTTCCATTTGTCACAACCATATGACCAAATTTATTTGAATATGCCATTAAAAGCATTCCTCTCGCTCTCGATTGAATATTCTCTTCAGTAATATCTTTTTCTCTATTTGCAAAAAGAGGTTCAAGAGTACTTTCATAAGAATTAACAATATCTTCAATTGCAATACTACTTGTTTCAACATCCAGATTCTTACCCAACTGAGTTGCATCGTTATTGCTATCATCACTTGTGAACTTTGAAGGCATTAAGATGCCTTTCACTTTGTCAGGCCCTAAGGCGTCAACTGCAACGCATATACTGAATGCACTATCAATTCCACCAGATATGCCAACGACAACACCTGGAAATTTATTTTTGCTTACGTAATCTCTAAGACCTAAGATTAATGCAGAATAAACTTCATCAGAATTATCAGTCTCTTTAAGCTCACTCTCATCAATAATGATTTCATTAGACGGCGAAATTTCTATTTTTTTATACTCTTCATTAAAATGTTTTGCTTGAAATAATACTTCTTCTCGATCAATTACAAATGAATTGCCATCAAAAACTAACTCATCCTGTCCTCCAACTTGATTTACATAAACAAGTGGGGCTTGAATTAATTTAGAAAAATTCGATGCCAACTGCCTTCTTTGTTTTGGCTTATCAATTTCATAAGGAGAGGCATTAAGAGATATAGCTATATCAATTTTATCTTTTGGCAATCGATGCTGAGTTTCATCAACCCATACGTCTTCGCAAATGAACACTCCCAATGTTTTGTCTTTTATATTGTAAACATTAAAATCTGATCCACTTTTGAAAACTCTTTTCTCATCAAATACCCCATAATTGGGTAAAGCATTTTTAAAATGCTTAAATGTTATTTCTCCATCAGATGCTATGATGGCAGCATTAAATAGTTGCCCATCTTCCCACCAAGGCATTCCAAATAAAACCTCACAATTTTTTGATTTCGTTGCGCTAGTAATCTCATTAGCTGCTCTATTAACTTCTTTTTGAAATGCAGATTTTAGCACGAGATCTTCTGGAGGATATCCAGTCAACATTAACTCTGAAAAAACAATTAAATCACAATCATTAAATTCAGAAATAGCCTTCAAAATATGGTTTTTGTTAGCCTGAATATCTCCAACCTTTGGGTTTGTTTGTGCGATTAATATAGATAAATTTTCTGACATTGAATTGATAATACAACTGATAATTCAGTTGTAATTAGTTGGCAATCGTAATTTTAGGATTGTTACTTTCCTGAGATTGTCTCAGCTTATCTGATATCAGAAATGCCAATTCTATAGCCTGACTTGCATTAAGTCTTGGGTCACAATGAGTATGATATCTTGCAGACAAGTCTTCATCTTTTATGGCTTGGGCGCCACCCATGCACTCTGTAACATTTTGTCCTGTCATTTCTAGATGAACTCCTCCAGGATATGTTCCTAATTCATGATGAATATCAAAAAATGACTCAACCTCACTTAGAACTCTTTCAAAAGGTCTCGTCTTAAATCCAGAGTTTGATTTAATCGTATTTCCATGCATTGGATCACATGACCATATCAAATTATGTTCAGAGTTTATAAATGGTTTAACAAGTTTTGGAAGCGCGTCTCTAATTTTATCATGACCAAATCTACATATTAAAGTAATTTTTCCTGCCTCATTTTCAGGATTTATAATATCTATAAGTTTTTTTAATTCGTCAGGATCTAGGGAAGGTCCACATTTAATACCAATTGGATTTTTAATTCCTCGACAAAACTCAACATGCGCTCCATCTGGTTGTCGAGTTCGATCTCCAATCCAAACCATATGTGCTGACGTATCATACATTTCTCCTGAAGTACTATCCAGTCTCGTCATTGCTTCTTCATAAGGTAATAGTAAGGCTTCATGACTAGTATAAAAATCTACACTTCTTAATCTCTTCGTATTCTTTGATGAAATTCCAATAGCTTCCATGAACTCAATAGTGTCAGAGATGCGATTTGCAATATCTCTATATTTTTGACCTTGAGAACTATCATCAACAAATCCCATATTCCATTGATGAACTTTAGAAAGATCTGAAAAACCTCCTTTAGCAAATGCACGGAGTAGATTAAGTGTAGCGGCAGCTTGAGTATATGCTTGGATCATTCTATTTGGATCTGGAACTCTACTCGATTCATCAAAATCCATACCATTTATAATATCTCCTTTGTAACTATCGAGCTCAACACCATCAATTTCTTCTTTTGGAGCACTTCTAGGTTTTGCAAATTGGCCAGCCATTCTTCCAACTTTCACGACTGGACAATTTCCAGCAGCAATTAAAGTAACTGACATTTGCAATAAAACTTTAAATGAGTCCCTTATGTAATCTGCATTGAAGTCATCAAAACTTTCAGCACAATCTCCACCTTGAAGAAGAAAAGCTTTTCTATCTGAAACTTTTGCTAAATTTCTCTTTAATTCTCTCGCTTCACCAGCAAACACAAGTGGTGGATAACTAGCTAGCTGTTTCTCAACTTGGCTAAGTTTTTCTTGATCTGGATATTCAGGTATATGAAGTGCCTTATATTTTCTCCAGCTATTTGCAGACCATTTAGTCATATTTAAATAATTTATTAATGTTGATCGATTTATAGTACCAAATAATGTAAATTACTAGAAAACAAGTTGAAGTATATGAAAATTAATAGTTTTTAAAGGATTTTATCATTCATTAAACCCTATATTTTTATCAAAAATATGAAAAAAACAAATTTATTGCCATTTTTAGTTATTATTATTTTCTCTTCTTCAATAATTAATAACTTTGCTGAAACTATGTTTAAAGATAATTTTCAAGATCCCAATAAATGGAAATTTATTTCTGACAATGTTATGGGCGGTATTTCAATTGGTAAAGTTCAATACCAAAGTGATACTGCAATTCTAAGTGGCAATGTTTCTACAGAAAATAACGGTGGCTTTATTCAAATAAGAATGAGTTTAGACAAAATTAAACTTGATAAAGCAAAATCAATAAAACTGATTGCAAAAGGAAATAATCAAAAATATTTTGTTCATTTAAGAACAACAGGAACATTATTGCCATGGCAATATTATCAAGCTGAATTTATTGTAGAAGAAAATTTCAAAGAATTCATTTTACCTATCGAAGATTTTAAAAAATCTGGATCATTAATGCTCAAAAAAGTAAATCCTAAGAAAATTACTTCTATAGGACTAGTTGCTTATGGAAGAGATCATGAAGCTGAACTAACTATAAAAGAAATTGAATTTATAAATTAATCTTCAGACAATAAAATGCATTACTAATCTTTGATTTTTCGCTTTAGATAGATTTCATTGCTACCATTTGAGTCAATCATTTCCCAACCTTCTTGACCAAATTTATTTAATTCAACATTCATCATCTCGAGTTTCCAGTCTTTATCCTTATGCTTTTCTTTAAAGTCTTCTGTTTCAGGATTAGAATAACCCATAGATGTTGAATTGCTATGGTTCACAATTTTATATTCCCATTTAGTTTCACTCATAATTTTCTCCAAATATTTAAATTATATTTAAGACTATTCTACAGTGACTGATTTTGCAAGATTACGAGGCTGATCAACATCGTTACCAAGCTCAACAGCTGTGTAATATGCGAGCATTTGGATTGGAATGGTATAAATTAAAGTTTCTAAAATTGGATCCATGTCTGGTAAACGAAATATTTTCCAGATATTTTCAGAATCTGACTGCAATGAGCTATCGTCTGTAATCATCAAGATTTTACCACCTCTTGCAATGACTTCTTGTATGTTTGAAATTGTTTTATGAAATAATGGTCCTGATGGAACTATACAAACAACAGGAAGTCCTTTTTCAATTAAGGCTAATGGACCATGCTTCATTTCACCAGCTGGATAACCTTCTGCATGAATATATGAAATTTCTTTAAATTTTAATGCTCCCTCAAGTGCAAGAGGAAAAGCTGTTCCTCGACCTAAATACATTACGCCCTTTGATCCAATCAATTCTTTTGCTGTATCTTTAAGTGCATAAGATCTTTGAATAGCTTCTTCTATTATCTTTGGAGAAGAAAGCATTGCTTTACACATTATTTGATTTTGACTATTAGAAATTAAATTCTTAGATGAGCCACAAATAATTGATAGCGAAAGTAATGTAATTACTTGAGCTGTAAATGCTTTTGTTGATGCAACACCTATCTCAGGTCCAGCTTTAGTGTATATAATATGCTTGCTTTCTCTAGCAATTGAACTGTTAATGACATTAACAATACTCAATGTTTCAGCATTATGAGAATTACAATAATTTAGTGCCGCTAATGTATCAGCTGTTTCACCTGATTGAGATACAAATATGTATAAGGTGTCTTTACTGATAATCGGATCTCTATAGCGAAACTCAGATGCCATGTCACATTCTGAGGGAACTTTTGATTGTTGCTCAAAAAAATATTTCGCAATCATGCAAGAGTAATAAGCCGTACCACAAGCAATAAGATGGACCTTATTTACCTTTTGCCAGTTAATTTTTAAATCGGGGTTTGATATAATTGAATTATCGTAGTCAATAAATTGTCTAAGTGTATCTCCAACTGATCTTGGCTGTTCATGTATTTCTTTTTCCATGAAGTGATTAAAGGTTCCCTTTGATGTATCATCATCAGAAATAGAAATATTCACATACTCTCTATTTACTTTTTTCTCTTGCTGGTCAAATATTTGAATATTGCGATTATCTACTATGACTATATCGCCATCTTCAAGATAACAAACCTCATTCGCAACTGAACTTAATGCAATTGTGTCAGATCCAATAAAGCTACCTTTTTCACCACGTCCTACAACAAGTGGGCTTCCTTTTTTAGCGCCAATAATAGTATCTTCTAGGTCTTTAAAAATAATTGCTAACGCATATGACCCTTCCAATCTTTGAACTGTCAAGCTAACGGCTTTATAATAATCATTTTCTTTGTTTAGATTTTGAGTAAGAAGAGCTGTAATTACTTCAGAATCAGTGTCAGAAATAAAATTATAATCTAAATCAATCTCTTTTTTTATCTCATCTGCATTCTCAATTATTCCATTATGAACAACTGAGACTAAAGATGACGAATGAGGGTGAGCATTTTTTTCTGAGGGTGCCCCATGAGTAGCCCAACGCGTGTGTCCTATACCAACGTGACCATCAATGGGATCATCTTTAAGCCTTTGTATTAAATTATTAAGTTTGCCCTGAGTTTTTCTTTCAACAATGTGACCATTAATAAAAACTGCTAAACCCGCTGAATCGTATCCACGATATTCCAATTTAGATAAACTATTTATAATATCTGAGGAGACTGGTTGGTTGCTAGAAATACCAATAATACCACACATGATTATCTCTTTTTCATCTTTCGATGCCAATTCTTAATTTCAATCTGACTAGTTCTTTCTATCCCTAAAGCATTTTCTCTAATATTTTTGGAAATTGCAGACCCAGATCCAACATATGCATTTTTTCCAATTTTTACTGGAGCTATAAGTGATGAGTTGGAACCAATAAAAGCTCCATCTGCAATAATTGTTTTGAATTTGTTTTTTCCATCATAATTACATGTGATTGTCCCTGCTCCAATATTAACATCTTTACCAATTTCTGTATCGCCAATGTAAGTAAGGTGGTTTACTTTCGAGTTCTTATCTATTTTAGATTTTTTGATCTCAACAAAGTTTCCAACTTTTGCTTTATCTTTTATATCAGCACCAGGTCTTAACCTTGCAAAAGGTCCAATTGTGACATCTTTACCTAAAAGACAATCCTCTAAATGAGAAAACGGCAAGATTTTAGATCCTTTCCCTATCTTTACATTTTTTCCAATAAATACATTTGGATATATCACAACATCTTTATCTATTTTTGTATCTTCAGAAAAATATACTGTTTCAGGGTCAATTAAAGTGACACCCTTAAGTAAGAATTTTTCTCTTAATTTTGATTGAGCTAAATATTCAGCTTCTGCTAATTCTTTTTTATTATTCACGCCCATAAATTCATCTTCGTTTACCAATATACTCTTTGTAATAACATTGTTCTGGCAAGCTAACTTAAAAATATCTGTCAGATAATATTCTTTTTTCTTATTGGTTTTATTATTAATTTTTGGTATTAATTTTTTAAGAATATCAATATCACAACAAAAAATACCAGAGTTGCAAACTTGATGATGCTCTCCTTTTCTTAGTTCGCTCTGCTCTATAATCTCTGAAACATTACCTTTGTTGTCAAAGATAACTTTGCCATATGAATTCTTTTCATCACTAATAAAAGTCAATAAGTTCATATTTTTTTTACCTATATCCTTAATTGCTTTTCTCATCGAATTGAGTTCTATAAGTGGAAGATCAGCATACAAAATTAATGCTTGTCCTGATAACTTCTTTATATGGGACATACAACTTTTAATTGCATCAGCAGTTCCATTTTGATTTTTCTGAATAACAATTTCAACATTGGGCAATAAAAAATCATTTCTTCTGCTTAATTCTTGGTTAGCAATTAAGTATATTTTCTTTGGGTTTAACTTTTTTGCTTGATCAATTACATGATTAACCATTGGCTTACCAGCAATGGGGTGTAAAATTTTTGGAAGAGTTGAATTCATTCGCGTACCCTTACCTGCAGCTAATATAAATATATTTAAATTTTTCATTGGAATTTTCACAAAAATAATCAATATGTATCAAAAGTATCTTAAAAAATTATTTCAAAGATTTACTCAAATATGGAATTAGATAACAAAAAATTATTTATTTTTGATTTAGACGGAACTTTGGTAGATACAGCGCCAGATTTCAAGAATTCTCTAAATTATATGCTTTCCGAAATGGGAGAAGATACTGTTGAATTAAGTGATATAAGAAATTGGGTTGGGTATGGAGCGCGAGAATTAATTCGCCGAACAGTTGAAGCAAAGAATATCAAGCATAATGATAAGAAGATTAATGAAATGTTAAGAATTTTTTTACTCCATTATACACATAATATTGACGACGATAGCGTCCTTTACAATAATGTTGAAAATTTTCTGAGATATTTAAAAAAGAACAATATCAAAACAAGTGTTTGCACAAATAAGATGGAGTCTTTGAGTATTATGCTTTTAGAAAAACTTGGTGTTCTTAATCTTTTTGATTATTTAGTAGGAGGAGATACTTTTAGAAAAAGTAAACCTGATCCTTATCCACTTATTCAAATTTGTGAAAAATTAAACGTAGATACAAATGACTCAATAATGGTTGGCGATAGTATCACTGATCTTAAAGCGGGGCACGCAGCTGATATGCCTGTTGTTCTTGTTGATTATGGGTATACAGATGACACTAGTATCTATGACCATGCAGACATGGTCATCAATGATTTTGAACAAATGAAAACTTTATTAAATAGCTAGAGTTATTAACTTTTAACCTTTGCAAACATATGTGCTGTGTGTTCGCCGCCATTAAATAGAGCTTTTGCATCAGACATATCCGATATTTCAGACCAATTCTCGGCAATACTATCAGGATTAATATCATCTCCAGCAAAACCTACACCAGCAGCTTGAGAGATTTCAACTTTTGCAAATACTCCTGCACCAGCTGAAAGCATGACACCAGTAGGCGCATCTTCAGAAGCCATAAATAAAACTGCAGGCGAAACACTCTCAGGTTTTAATTTTTGAAATACATCTTCAGGCATCCCTAAATTTTCTGTCATTCTCGTTGCAGCTACAGGGATAAGTGAATTTACTTTTATATTATTTTTTTGCCCCTCAATTCGAAGAGTATTCATAAAACCAACAACACCCATTTTTGCAGCACCATAATTTGATTGACCAAAATTACCAAATACTCCAGATGAAGATGAAGTCATAATAATTCTACCATACTGCTGTTCAACCATGATTGGCCATACAGCTTTCGTACAATAAACTGATCCCATTAAATGCACATCAACAACAAATTCAAAATCATCGAGAGTTACTTTTGCAAATGATTTATCTCTTAATACTCCAGCATTGTTTACAAGGATATCAATTCTACCAAATGCAGCCATAGAGTCTTCAACCAGCTTAGCAACACCAGCCTTGTCAGTAACGCTTGATCCATTTGCAATGGCTTCTCCACCCATATCTTTTATTTCTTGAACTACTTTTTCAGCAGCTTCACTAGATCCACCAGAACCATCAACGGCGCCACCTAAATCATTAACAACTACTTTTGCACCTCTTTCAGCAAATTGAAGCGCATGGCAACGTCCTAAGCCTCCGCCTGAACCAGTAACAATTACAACTTTATCTTTGAAACTTATTGTCATTTTATACTCCCTAGAAAATAGTAATTTTTAGAATTTTAATATCCACCTCTTATAGATGTTGATCCATCTATTGGGTCAATATTACTTTGAGTAATACTAACAAATCTTTTCATATGAAAATCAACATTACCAAATAAAACACCAAGCATGGTAGCACGCTTGAAATAATGACTGATCATATATTCATCAACCATTCCCATCCCACCGTGTAACTGAATTGCAGTCTCTCCAATAAACTTGATTGATTGACCAACTCTTGCTTTTGCCGCTGAGACAACTTTTCTTCTATCGTCAGGATTAGCTAAATTCCCAGTAACTGCAGCATACAAAATTGATTTAGCTTGCTCGTATTCTATCATCATATCAACTAACTTATGCTGAATGGCCTGATTTTTACTTATTGACTGGCCAAACTGCTTTCTTTGCTTACAGTAATCAACAGTTGAGTCTTTCAAAATTTGTAAAACACCAACAGCCTCAGAACAGGCAGCAATTGTAGCAAGGTCAATTACTTCTTCTATTACATCATAAGCCTTATCAACTTCGCCTAATATTGTATCCTTAGAAACTTTTAAATTTTCAATGACAACCTCTGAGGCTCTGTATTCATCAATTGTTGGGTACGTTTGAAGATTAATGCCATCATTTTTAATATCTACCATGAATAAAGTAATTCCATCTTTTGATCTTTGATCACCAGATGTACGCGCTGCAATAATTACATGAGTTGCCATTGACGCTCCAAAGACAACTGACTTAAAACCGTTTAATGTGTAATCGTTTCCGTCCTTCACAGCTGAAGTCTTAACATCAGACAAATCAAATCGACTTTGAGGTTCAGCATAAGCAAAAACGTATCTTGATTCACCCTCAATAATTTTAGGAATAATTTCATTGGCCTGATCTTCACTTGCTAGTTTTGATATAAGATTTCCAGAAAGAAGAATTGATGGCATGAAGGGCTCTACTACTAGGCCTTTACCAAATTGCTCCATAACAACCATTGAGTCAACTGCAGAGCCGCCAAGGCCGCCATGATCTTCAGAGAATGGCACTGACAATAATCCAAGCTCGGCAAACTTCGCCCAGTTCTCAGGTTTCCAACCTTCCTCTGTCTTAACAATAGATTCTCTTGTCTCCCAGTTGTAGTCATCACGAACGAATGACGTAACCATATTTTCTAAGAGTGTTTGCTCTTCAGTAAGCTCAAAATTCATATGCGAGTCTTTTTATAGACCGAGAACCATTTTAGCAATGATATTTCTTTGAATTTCATTAGAGCCGCCATAAATAGATGCTTTTCTGAAATTAAAATAAGAACCAGATAGATTTGTCGAATAATCAGGGCCTACATACTCATTACTTAACTTTGTACCCATATGTGGATTTGCGTAATATCCAACTGCTTCCATACCTAACTCGGTAAGCTTTTGTTGCATATCAGTACCTTTAATCTTCAATAATGAAGATTCAGGGCCTGGTCCTTTACCTGCAGAGTCTTTCGCCAGAGTTCTAAGTTCTGTGTATTCTAGAGAAGTTAATTCCAACTCAGCTTCAGCAATCTTTCTTTGAAATGCTGGGTCTTGAATTAATGGTTCACCATAAGACATCTCAGCAGCAGCAATCTGTTTAATTCTTTCTAAAGCTTTTTTTGAACGCGCTACTTGAGCGATCCCAGATCTCTCATGTGCTAATAAAAATTTAGCATAAGTCCAGCCCATATTTTCTTGTCCAATCAAGTTCTCAGCAGGAACTTTTACATTGTCAAACCAGACTTCATTAACTTCGTTAATTCCATCCATTAAATAAATTGGCCTTACTTCAATTCCAGGTGTCTTCATATCAATAAGTAAAAAAGAAATACCTTCTTGAGGTTTAGCAGCGTCAGGATTTGTTCTTACCAAACAGAATATCCATTCAGCGTGTTGGGCAAGAGTAGTCCAAGTTTTTTGCCCATTAACAATATAATGGTCGCCTTCTTTAACTGCTGTCGTTTTGAGTGATGCTAAATCTGAACCAGATCCGGGCTCTGAATAACCTTGGCACCAAAAAACATCTCCGCTTAGAATTCCAGGCAGGTGTTTTGCTTTTTGTTCTTCATTTCCAAATGTATAAATAACTGGAGCACACATTTGAGGACCAAATGGAGCAACAATTACGCACTCAGCACGTGCACACTCTTGTTCGAATATATATTTTTGTGTTGGAGTAAAACCAGGGCCACCATATTGCTCAGGCCACCCAGGAACAGACCATCCTTTATTTTTTCCAAGTATTCTATGCCAAGTTGTTAAATCTTCACGGCTTAATTCTTCATTATTTCTTTTTTTCTCAGCGATTGAGTCTCTTAACGACTGAGGGTAATTGTTTGAAATAAAATCTCTAACCTCTTTTTGAAAGGCAAGATCTTCAGAAGAAAAAGTAGTATCCATAGAATCTCCAGTATTAAATTAATTGTTGTTAATTAATGTCAAAGTTCAATAATTTCAACACTAAATGTTATATATTGGCACTACATGTGTCAATATATGTTGATAATTTTAGTAAGATTTTTAAGTAGTTTTTAAAAATTTATTTTCAAATAAATCAAATAGATAGAATGCACCTAGCCCATAGATCAATGATGAAATTAAAGTATTTTGGAAAAAAGGGAGAGCCATTATGTAGCAACTTATAAGTCCATTTATATCTTGAGAATACATTCCACTTCCAAGCCATACTGCAAAATTAGTAACGATAAAGAAAATAAAGGCTCCAGATATAAGGGCCAAAATACTCTTAAGATAGCTAAATTTAGAAACTAATAAATAACCAACACCTACATTAAGCATTATTGCAAAATAAATAATAGGCATACTAGAATGAAATCCAATAACCAAGTCACTAAAAAGCATGGCCACAAGTGGAACCACAAAAGCAAATATCTTTCGATCAAATATAACACCAGAAAATACAGCCATTCCTAATAAGGGTGTAAAGTTTGGTGGATGTGGAATTAGCCTACTAAAAGCAAGAATTAAAACTAATACACAAAGTGATATAGTTTTATTATTAAGATTAGACATAGCTCAAAGATACTGATCTCTTTTTAAATAGCAACTATAAAAACACCTCTAAAAGGATAGCTTAGAGGTGTTTGATTAATGCTAATTAACAAATGCGCTAAAACTTATATGAATAATCCAAAGTAAGATTTCTTCTCTGTAATGGATAAACCGATTGACGGCCATAGGTGCAAGCTTCAGGTCCAGATGGCCATGGAGTTACAAAACACCCATGAGATGAACTAGAAATTGCAAAGTCATAATAACTTGTATTAAAAATGTTATTAACTCCAAGAGACCACTTGTGCTTCTTCATATTTGATGAAAACTTAATATCAAACAAATAATAACTTGGGATCACTGGCTCAATATTTTCTTCATCTCCTGAAACAAATCTATCATCAACGAATGACATATCTATACTCATATCAATGTTCTGTTGTAATTTATAATCTAATCCAATGTTATAATTATACTCTGCAATCAAAGGAACTTTAAGTCCTGCAATATTATATAATCCTTCTGAAGTAACACGAGCTGGATCTAGTTTTGACCCTCCACTTACTGAGTCAGCTGCGTATGTACCTTTAAATGATCCCATGGTAAGCAATCCACTTTTATATTTAGCATCAATGTATGAAAATGATCCTCGAACATCTAAATCATTATTAGCAATATAATTAAAATCTATATCGATACCCTCTCTTTTTATTGGATCAACATTGTGATTATTTTTAATAGGAGCTAAATATCGGATCTCATTTTCTGAATCCATTTCATAATAACTAGCATTAAGATTTAATTTTTGATTTTGATAATTAATTCCTATTTCATGCTCTTCAGATGTTTGATCATTCAAGATAAAATCACCATCTCCACCATTAGCAACAGTTCTGGTTAGATTTCTCGCGTCTAAATCAGGGGTTCTAAATGCTGTTGCATATTTATATGATAACGAGGTGTTCTTATTTAAAATATGCTCTATACCAATATTTCGAGCTTCATTTGACATTGATGTTTGATAGTAACTTCTAGCAGTTTTACTTGCAAATTTTGCTACAGCGTTATCATAAGTTTCTGAAACTGAATAATCAGCTTTTTCAACTCTAAGTCCGAACGACAGTATGGATGAGGAGCCCATAATATTTATTGAGTTTTGTGTATATAAAGCTCTCATGTCTTGAGAAGCATTTATAAAATTTCCAAATGTAAACGTTTCCCCTTGGCTAATTGCATTTTTATAATCTGTTTCTTGAATATCAAAACCTAGAGTGAATCTTACCAAATTATCAGATACAAAACTGTCATTGACTATCCTTTGTGAAAAATAATCTGTATCAACATTAGTAACACTATAAGTGTCACCAGTACTGCCGGCTAATGTAGATGTAATAGCTACAAAGTAACCTATTTGTTCTTTATCCCTATTTGAAATACTTGATATAATTTTAGTATCATCAGATAAATCATAGTCCACTCTCCCTGAAAAAGACCTTACATCTGAATTAGAATAATCATCTTTTTGATCCCAGCAATCGGGGCCAGAAAATCCACTTCCACCACGAACAGCTGTTCTACTATCAGATAATAAATTACATGATACATCGAATGCTTTTTGTGCAGAATCTAAGTTTGCAATTGATCTTGCTCCAGGCAAAAGTTGGTTAGTTGATGAATCAATAATATCAAAATTGATTTTATAATTGTCATTCTTATGATTAAAACGAATTAATAAATTTTCATTATTGAAATCACCTCTAGCTCTATAAGTATCACTTTGCATAAGTGAACCTGATAAAACAACATCAGATCTTTGATTTATTTTAAGTGGGGTTATAAATGAAGTTTTGAATGTTTCATGAGATGAGGAGCTAACTGACACATCGCTTTCAGTATCATTTGCATCTTTTGTGATTATATTTATAGCCCCTCCTACAGCTCCATCTCCATAAATAGTAGAAGCACCACCACCACGAATAATTTCTATTCTTTCAATTGTTTCATGAGGTATAGCAGAAAAGTTCACACCACCCATATCAATATCATTAAGACGACGTCCATTTAATAAAATCATTACATTATTCGTTGAGGATTCTCCAAAACCTCTCATATCCAGAGAAGTACTTACTGCTTCAACATTACTATAAGATTTTCTAATTTGAATTCCTGAATAAGTAGATAATAGTTCTGGAATTGTTTTATGTTTAGACTTAATTATTTCTTCACTTGTAATTATCGAAATATTTGAACCAGCTAGACCAGTGGCAAGCCTTGAATAGTCTGTGCTACTTGGAGTAATCCAAATAGAATCTTCATTATCTGCAGAAGCGGCAGATAAAAAGTTAATTAGTATTAATAAAATAATAGATTTCGTTGTTATTAGTTTTAGCATTATTTCTCCAAGGATAAAAATCCAAAATGCCGAGACTATTATATGAAATAATTCTTATATATAGATCGCAGCGGTTAACGTTTTAAGTCACCACTACTTTTATAAGTCCAAATGATTTTCCCGATCAATTGAGGATGACACTTCTATTGGCAGGTCTCCTGACTTACAGATCATCACCTAAACACGCCTTCCCAAGAATTCTCAGTGGCCTAAATTGTTTAAGCTCCTTGCTTACAGTTGCGGGAACAGTTACGGATTCAAACCGTATTCCCTATTAATCACTTTTCAGTGAACCAATATTGTTATAGTTATTTAAATAGACTAAAATTACAATATAAATAATGAATATTTTTAGAGATCAAAAATCTTTATCTTTTGACTTCAATGAAAAATTGATAGAAACAATCATCTCACCCTTTGGTTTCAGAGAATATGATGCTCGTTGGATTTATCCTGATGATGTAAATAAAAAAGGATTAGAGGTTTTTGGCTTTAGTCTTGGTCAATATGTTTGCAAGAAAGTCAAAGTTGGTGCTTCTGTTGTAGTTGGACATGATTATCGCTCTTATTCAGAAGAAGTGAAATATCATGTTGTAAAAGGCTTACTTTCATCAGGTTGTAATATCATTGACATTGGGCTGTCTTTGTCTCCCATGGTCTACTTTGCCCAGCATCATTTAAATACTGATGCGCTGGCTATGATTACTGCGAGTCATAATGACAATGGTTGGACAGGAATTAAATGTGGAATTGAGAAATCACTTACGTTTGGACCTGATGAAATGAAGGAAATTAAAGAATTAGCATTATCCAATAATAATTATCAAGCAAGTGAACAGGGAAAGTATGAATTTAGAAATGGGTTAAAAGAAAACTATCTAAATTACTTAATAAAAGATTTTAAATTAAAAAATAAACTTAAAATTGTTACTGCATGCGGCAATGGAACCGCTGGTGCTTTTGCTCCAGAAGTATTAAGGACAATAGGTTGTGATGTTATTGAACTTCACTGTGATTTAGACCACTCTTTTCCAAATTATAATCCTAATCCTGAAGATCTGGTTATGTTGAGAGATTTGTCAGATTCTGTTCTTGAGCATAAAGCTGATGCTGGCTTTGGATTTGATGGAGACGGAGACCGACTGGGAGTAGTTGACAATCTAGGTGAAGAGATTTTCTCAGATAAGATAGGACTCCTCCTTGCACAAAATATTTCTAATGATCACCAAAACTCTACCTTTGTAGTCGATGTAAAATCAACGGGATTATATTTTAATGATCCAGTTCTCAAAAAAAATAACTGTACTGTTGATATGTGGAAAACAGGACATTCACATATGAAAAGAAGGGTTAGAGAATTAAATTCAATTAGTGGATTTGAAAAAAGTGGTCACTTTTTTATCAATGAACCTCTTGGTTTAGGTTTTGATGATGGATTAATGTCCGCAATATTAATGGCCAAGCTCTTAGATGAAAAAAAAGATTCATCATTATCTGAAATAAAAGACTCATTACCAATAACATATCAATCTCCTACCATGGCTCCATATTGTGCGGATGATGAAAAGTATCAAGTGGTTGATGAAATGATTGATAAAATAGATTCTATGTTTCTCAATAACGAAAGTATTAATAACCAAAAAATAAAAAATATAGTTACGGTGAATGGAATTAGATTTGAACTTGAAAATGGGTCTTGGGGATTGATACGGGCTTCATCAAACAAGCCTTCTTTAGTAATCGTTATAGAAAGTCTGAGGTCTAACAATGAAGTAAAAGAAATTTTTGATTTCATCAATAGTCTTTTGGATACAACAGGAAAAGTTGGTGAATATGATCAATCTATTTAATTATAGGCCGGCCCACTCCATGAATAGCCGTATCGCCATTATAAAAATAAACACAGCAAATAATTTATTCAATTTTTCTTTAGATAAATAGTGAGCTAGTCTCACTCCAAGTGGGGCTGCCAACATTGTCATTGGAGTAAACATCGCAAGTCCCATAAAGTTAACATACCCAAGACTTAACGGCACACTTACTCCATTTAAAACTCCTGAAATGATAAAGCCAATCGTTCCAGGAATGGCAATAAATGCTCCGATGCCTGATGCTGTACCGATTGCTTTATGAATTTCAAAACTGTGAAGTTTCAATAGAGGAACACTTAGAGATCCCCCTCCAATACCAATTATAACAGAGAAAAATCCGATTGCTGAACCATACAGATGTTTCAAAATATTTTTTGGAAATTCAACTGCTATTCTCCATGCATCATTCCAGAAAAAGAACTGAAGTGAAACTAGTAAAAGTAAGCTTGAATAAATAAAGATAAGCGTTTTACCAGTTAGACTTGAAACTATAAAGGCACCAAGTATTACTCCTGCTATTACTGAATAAGATATGGTTTTCAATAAAAAAATATCTACAGATTTTCTTTTTGCATGACTTAAAGCTGAGACTATTGAAATTGGTATAATGTTTGCCAATGAAGTTCCAACAGCAAGATGCATTCTGATATTTTCATCTACTTCTGCCAGTGTAAAAATATAATATAACGTTGGGACAACTACAACGCCTCCACCAACTCCAAATAAACCAGCAATGATACCAGTAAAAATTCCAGCAGAAATTAATAGGATTAATAAAAGATAAAGGCTTTCAGGAGGAACGTTACTAAGAATGGTGGAGAACAAAAAATTATTTGTTAGTTTTTACCAGATGGAAGATCTTTGAAAGCTACTTTCTTGTCCATTCTCTCATCTTGGGGTAAACCTAAGACTCGTTCAGCGATGATATTTCGAAGGACTTCATCAGTTCCTCCAGCAATTCTTAACGCTGTTGAGAAGAAAAGGCCATTTTGAAATAAGTTGTTCATTACAGGATTTTTATCATCGAGCACATAACCATTCATATCCATTAAATCAAGTGCATATGATGAAACGTCTTGCATTTTAGAGGCTGTAACTAATTTACTTATAGAAAGTTCTGGCCCTGGAGTTTGTCCTTTTGATAAGGCCGTAATGCTTCTATATTTTGTATATTGAAGTCCTCGAGATTGAACATACCAATCAGCAATCTTTTGTCTTACCTCAGAGTTCTTTATTGCTGGTCCATCTTCAACCTCAACTTCTTTTGTTAGGTCAAATATTTGATCAAAATCAAGGCCTGGAGGATCGCCAACTGCTAATCTCTCATTCATCAGTGTTGTAAGTGAAACTTTCCAACCATCACCTTCTTCTCCAAGGCGTTGAGTATCTGGAACCCGAACATTATTGAAAAATACTTCATTAAAATTAGCTGAGCCTGAAATTTGTTTTATGGGCCTTACTTCTATACCAGGAGTTTTCATATCTAGATAAAAATAAGTTAAACCTTTATGTTTTACGGCGCTTGGATCAGATCGAGCAACGATCATTCCGTAGTCAGCAAAATGAGCTCCTGATGTCCAAACTTTTTGACCATTAAGTATCCAATCTGAACCATCTTTTTCAGCCTTCATACGAATACCGGCTAAATCAGATCCTGCTGAAGGCTCAGAAAATAATTGGCACCAAATTTCTTCTCCATCTAACATTTTAGGAAGATATCTTTTTTTGTCTTCATCCTTGCCCCAAACCATCATAGTTGGTCCTAGCATACCAATTCCAATTTCAAAATAACCCGAATGAACAAAATAGCTATGTTCTTCTTGTTGATAAATTACTTGCTCTATTGGAGTGCCACCATATCCACCGAATTCTTTTGGCCATAAAATTGCAGCTAATCCAGCTTCAGCTTTTTTCTTTTGCCATTCTTTTGCTTTTTTTAATGCTTCTTTTGCCGCATCTTCTCCACTAACTGTTTCAGGTGCTCCAGCTGAACTACCAGTTAAGCTAACATCACTACGTTTTTGGGCATTCTTATCTAAAAACTCTCGAACCTGAGATCTAAATTCTGCTTCTTTAGGGTTGTCGTTAAAATCCATAATTACACTATATTTCTTTTTTCAAGATTTGAAATCAAATTTTCTTTCCACTGGCGAACACTTCCAATATTTAAAGCAAGCTGTTTTGCCCTTCTATAAAATAAATGACAATCATACTCCCACGTAAAGCCAACTCCACCATGTATTTGAATATTTTCTTTTGATGCATAGTGATAAGCATCAATTGCGCTAACTCTTGCTCCAGCTGCTGCCACCGGCAACTCATTAGAATCTGAACTTAATGCCCACGCACCATAATATGCATTTGACTTTGCTAATTCAATTTTGACATACATATCGGCCATTTTGTGCTTGAGTGCTTGAAATGCACCAATTTGTTTTCCAAATGCATATCTTTCCAAAGAATATTTTTTTGCCTCATCAAGAGCAACTTGAGCTCCACCTACCTGCTCAAACGCGAATAGTACTGCAGCTCGATCAAATATCTTTTGAATCATTTCCCATCCCTCACCTGAATTACCAAGTAATTCCGCATCAGCATTATCCAAAACTATCTTTGATGACGGGCGAGACGGGTCAATTGTTTCTAAGCTCTCTGATTTAACTCCATCTTGGTTTGATTTTACTATGACTAAAGAAAGAGAATTATTATTTTTATTAGAGTCAGTATTCGCTGCAACTATAATAAAATCTGATACATGACCATCATTCACAGGTAATTTTTGACCATTTAATTTACCATCTGTAAAAGTAGAATTTATGTTATGTGATTTTGGAGTTCCATTACCCTCTGATAGTGCGAAAGTACCAATCATCTCTCCCGAGGCAATTTTTGGAAGATAAGATTTCTTTTGATCTTCAGTGCCAAACAGCTTTACAAATTCTGCAAATAAATAAATTGAAGATGAAAATGGCGTAGGAGCAAGAGAGCGGCCAAGTTCCTCAGCAATTACACAGAGCTCTAACATGCCAAGTCCTAGTCCACCATATTCTTCTGGTATCGCAGTTCCAGTCCAACCCATAGAAGAAATTTCCTTCCATAGATCATCTGAGTGATTTTTATGATTATCTTCTAACACTGACCTAACAACAGTGCGATCACACTTGTCTGTTAGAAATTTTCTAGCTTGATCACGTAGTAACTTTTGATCATCTGAAAAGTCGAAGTTCATGAATTTGATTTATGATTTATTTTCTATTTCTTCTTCAGGGGAAACTGAAGTCTCTTCTGTTTCTGAGTTTGAAGACATTTCATCAGCTGTTTCACTAGATAAATTTTCTTCAGCTGCAATTGATTGTTCTGTACTTAATTCATTTTGAATTGCTTCCATGATTGCATCAGAGTCAATTACACTGTCTTCAGATGGAGATGAGTTTTGATTTTCATTAGAGAACGTCTCGTCTTGAATATTATTTTCCTGAATGGGTGAAGGTCTAGCATCAATTCGAGGTGTTCTTGAAGTGAATTTTCTTGTAGCAGTTTTTTCCATCTCAGATTTCGATAATCCACCTTGATACATTTGTCTGAACGTATCATCCTCAATCACCTCATTTTCATCTTCTTCTTGATAGTCAGCAACTTGTCTTAATTTGTTTACAATACTGTCATGAAGTTCGTCTTTTGTAATTTTTGATTCACCTATTTCTCTCAGTGCTATGACAGGTTTTTTATCATTTTCTGGGTCTACAGCTGGAGCAGCACCTCTACCTAATTGAACAGCTCTTTCTTTAGCTAAAATAACAAGTTCATACTGGTTGGTGACTTGTTTTATACAATCTTCTACTGTAATACGTGCCATAAAGTTTTTTGAAATTGAATTTGTGTTTTATTGAAATATTTGAATAAATCAAGCTGAATAATTATAAATCAGATCAAAGTAAGAATAAGATAACAATTTATGCCTGAGAATCCTAAGAAAATTAAAAGTCCATGTGTCAAAATCTGCAAATATGATGATTCATTTATGAATGGAATGGTTTGCATCGGATGTTTCAGAGAGCAGTATGAAATTACGAATTGGCTTAGCATGACTGAAAAAGAGCGAGATCTGGCATATATTGATATTAGAAGTAGAAAAAGGAAATACAAAAAATGATTAAAGATATTTCATGGACATGTAATAATACTTGGAAGCGAAGCTCTTACAATACAATGTGGTGCCTTATTGGCTGCAGTATTGGGGACTTTGGTACAATACTTTTCTTTCAATATTCATCATTTAGTTTGCCAACATTAGCTATTATGACTTTGGCAATTATTAATGGAATAATTACAAGCATCATTCTAGAAACTATAATTCTATCTAATCAAATGAAGCTTAGAGATGCATTCAATACGGCAGTTGGAATGAGTCTAATATCGATGCTAATGATGGAAATATCAATGAATACTCTTGACTGGATTGTGATGGGTGGAGCTAAGCTAAATTTAACTATAATTCCATTAATGCTTTTTGTAGGCTTTATTACTCCTCTTCCATACAACTATTGGCGCCTAAAGAAGTATGGTAAGGATTGTCATTAATAAATGATAAATAAAATTCTAAACATGGAGAATGGCAAAGTTAATTCCTATGTAATAAATGAGAGTGAAAAATCACCTGAAATTTATTTTTCTCATGCAAATGGATTTAATGCTCTGACATACTCCTCTTTGCTGAAAAAGATTAAAAAAAATTATCAAATAACTTCATATGATATGAGAGGCCATGGAGAAACCACGTTACTCGCAGATCATAATCAAATGAGATCTTGGTTAATCTACAAAGATGATCTTGAGCAAATATTAGATATCAAAAAAACACCCTCAGTTCTTATTGGACATTCTATGGGCGGTACAGCAAGTTTACTACTTTCTTACGCAAGGCCTGATCTAGTATCTCAATTAATTTTAATTGACCCAGTGATCCTCTCTTATTCATACAGGATAATATATAAATTCTTACAAAAGGCTGGGCTCATGAAGATTCATCCCATGGTCAGAGGTGCTCTTATGAGACGCAATACATGGAAAAATCAAAATGAAGCTGTAGAATATTTTGAGAGAAAAAAACTTTTTAGAAATATATCAAAAAATATCATCGAGGACTATGTCACAGATGGGTTAAAGAAAAATATCCATCAAAAATATGAGCTGAGCTGTCATCCAGAATGGGAAGCCGCTAACTTTAGATTATCGCCTGATGAAATTGGTTTTAATTTAAAAAAAAGCAATATTCCAATAAAGCTTATACTTCCTCCAAATAGTTATGTTTGCAATAAAGAATCTCAAAGAAAACTTGAACGCTTGATGCCAAATATAGAAATTGTTAATATTAAAAATACATCGCATATGCTTCCACTTGAAAATTTTGAAGCTGTAAGTGATGAAATTAACAAATTTCTCATATAATTATTATCTACAAAATAAAGTTCAAATAAGCTATTCTAAATTTATGAATGATTTTCTAAATATTGTTATTTCTGTTTGGAATAATGGTGCTTTTGGTATCAATTTTAGCAACATCGTTATAGGTCTTTTGATCTTATTTGTATTTGTTTTTTTTAGATCAATCTTTACCAGCTTAGTAATGAGTAGATTAAGAGCCGTTGTGAAAAAATCATCTAATCAAATTGATGATGAAGTGTTAGATGCATTTAAAGAACCAATTAAGTTCATACCTATTGTTGTTGGTGTTTATATTGCATCTACCTACATTGATCTAAATGAAACTTTACAAATATTTGCTGATAACCTTAATCGATCATTGATAACAATTCTTATATTTTGGCTACTGTACAAATTAATTGATCCTTTATCCTATTTTGCACACAAATTTACTGACGTGCTTACTAGCGACCTTGTTGACTGGGGAATAAGAATTTTAAAATTTGCAATTTTTTTCATTGGTGCGGCAGCTGTGTTAGAACTTTGGGGCATTAAGGTTGGACCAATCTTAGCTGGATTAGGACTTCTCAGCGTAGCAATTGCTCTTGGTGCTCAAGATTTATTTAAAAATCTAATTTCAGGAATTTTAATTCTTTTAGAAAAAAGATTTAAAAATGGAGACTGGATTAAAGTTGAGAATATTGTTGAGGGTACAGTTGAAAATATTGGCTTCAGATCAACAGTTGTTCGTCAATTTGACTCCTCTCCTGTGATGGTTCCTAATTTTAACTTTGCAGAAAATGCTGTTACTAATTTTTCAAATATGCAAAACAGACGGATTTATTGGACTATAGGGCTAGAGTACAAAACAAATTTAGATCAACTAAGAAAAATTAGAGACGAAATTGAAGATTATCTGAAAGAAAGCGGAAGCTTTGTATCAGAATCTGAACAGGCTACATTTGTCCGTATAGATAAATTTTCAGATAGCTCAATTGATATCTTAGTTTATTGTTTTGCAAAAACTAAAGTTTGGGGTGAGTGGCTGAAAGTTAAAGAGGAACTTGCATATCAAATTAAAAATATTGTTGAAAATAACAATGCTGGCTTTGCATTTCCATCTCAAACAATTTACTACGAAAATATTTAGTTAAAATGATTCACTGGAGTAAATTTGTTTTAAATCATTATTCCATTTACTTTTATATAAATTAATTAATCTTAAGGCTGAGGTTTCTTTTTTGTGAACCATTTCGTACAAATAATCAATATGTATTGTTTCGTTCTCACCAACGGCATTTAAATTTGATCTCGACTCAAGTCCTTTAGATGAAATTTTTAAAAATTGCTCAGCTATTTCCCATCCATTCCTATCTTTTAATTTAGCATTAAGCCCGTTCTTAAATACTGAATTTCTGAAAGAAATTATTTCCTCAAAATTCCATTCTTTTATTATCGAGATGGACTCCTCTAGACAATCTGAGCAATATAAAATTCCTGTCCAGAACGCTGGGAGAGCACAGAGAGATCTATAGCTTCCTGCATCAGCGCCCCTCATTTCAATATATGTTTTTAATCGAACTTCAGTGAATATTGTACTCAGGTGATCGGTCCAGTCATCTAAAGTAATATCTTCAGCCTTTATTTCATGAGATTTATTATTCATTAAATCTTCAAAATTATAATCTAAACAATTTATATAATTTCCATCTCTGATAATTGAATAGACAGGAACTTTTAAAGCATAATCGACATATTCCTCAAAGGAAAAATTTTCACCAACCATTGATCTTAAAATTCCAGTTCTGTCATTATCTGTTTTTGTCCATACATAGCCGCGATATGATTGAAAGCCATTCAGCTGTCCTTCAAGAAAAGGAGAATTAGCAAATAAACCCGTCACTATTGGTTGAAGTGCTGCTGAAACCATTATTTTTTTTTTCATATCAAGCTCTGATATATAATCAAAGTTTGCTTGAACAGTACATGACCGATGCATCATATCTAAACCAAGGCCACCTAGTTTTTTCATATATGGTCTCATGATTTCAGAATATCTTTTTTTTGGAACATGAGGTACGACATCTAATTTCTCTATTGGCAAGAACCCAACACCCAAAAATCCTATATTCATTTTTTCTTCTATCGATTTTACAAACTGTAGATGATTGTTTATTTCTCTACATGTCTCATGAATAGTGACTAATGGTGCGCCTGAAAGTTCAAATTGTCCACCTGGTTCGAGCGTAATACTAGCGTTCTCTTTCGTAAGTGCGATAATGTTATCGCCTTCATATTTTGGCTTCCAATCATCTTGAATAAATGACTCCAATAAAGCTGATATACTTTGCTCACCTCTATAAGGAATTAGAGAATAATCATTCTTATTAAATACAAACTTTTCATGCTCAGTACCTATTTTTTCATGACCTTTTTCAGTTATTCCATCTTCAAAATATTTGATGAGGATTTCTTTATTAAGCATGATTTGATAATTCTTTTATTAAAGATGAAGCAACTATACACGCCGTCTCAGATTTTAAAACACTATTACCCAATGAAATGGGAATAATCATGTTATTTTCTTCTATCAATTTTATTTCTTTATCTGAAAAATCACCTTCAGGTCCAATTAATACCCCTTTAACAATCAAATTTTCATCAGATAATACCTCACTAATTTTAGAAGCTGCTTCACTTATGCAACATGCTATAATGGATTCATTATTTTTTTTTATAAAATCCTCAAAGTGAATAGGAACATTTATTTGAGGTATAGAAATCTGGTTTGATTGCTCAACCGCTTCTATTGCAATTAACTTCAATCTATCAATATTGAATGTTTTAAATTGAGTTCGCTCCATAATAACTGGTTGAAATTTTGTGATACCAATTTCCGTACATTTTTGAATAATAATTTCAGTTTGAGCCCTTTTAATTGGAGAAAAAAATAAAGTTAATGGATAGTTTTTTTTAATTGATTGGGTTTTACTTAAAACAGTTCCTGATGCTTTCCTTCGACCAACAGAAGTAAGCTCTAGTATGTATTCCTCACTTTCATTAAATACACATACATTATCTCCCACTTTAGAACGCAACACAGATGATAAATAATGCGAATGCTTAGTGTTAAAATCTATAATTTGATTTTTTTCAATTTCTTTATTTAAGTAAATTCTATTTTTGATTTTCATATTTGATAATAAACATTTAGTATTTATATACATTAACAAGAAAAAATATGTTCAAATATCAAAAAAATTTAATTTTATTGATGAGGCTTGATAAGCCAATCGGTGTATATTTACTTTTTTTTCCTTGTGCTTGGGGAATTTTTGCAGCTACCGAGTCGTATGAAAATTTTAAAAAAAATATCTTTTTAATAATAATCTTCCTTATTGGATCAATTGTCATGCGAGGAGCTGGCTGCATTATTAATGATATTTTTGATCGAGATTTGGATAAAAGTGTTTCAAGAACAAAAAATAGACCAATTGCTTCTGGTGAAATCTCCATACGTGACGCTTTTTTACTTTTTTTATTCTTATCAGGTCTAGGGCTTACAATACTCTTGTCATTAAACTTGTTATCAATTCTGATAGGGTTTATTTCTTTCCTATTACTGATTATTTACCCACTCTCTAAAAGAGTTACATACTGGCCACAGTTAATTTTAGGAATAACTTTTAACGTTGGCGTACTAATTGGTTTTAGTTCAGCAACAGGAAATATAAATTTCACAATACTATTTTTGTATGTTGCAGGAATTTTTTGGACATTAGGATATGATACAATATATGCTGTTCAAGATATTGAGGATGATCTTAAAATTGGAATTAAATCTACAGCTCTACTTTTTGGCAAAAATGTAAAAGCTTGGGTATTTTTTTTCTATTCTTCAGTTCTTTTAATGCTTACTATTTATGGAGCTTTGTCGCATCTAAATCTCTATTATTTCTTTGGTTTGTTTTTTGTGGCTTTATTGTTATATAGACAAGTTAAGTATTTAAGTTTGGATAATCCAGAAATTTGTTTATCTCTATTTAAGAGTAATCAATACGTTGGACTTCTTATTTGTTGTGCTTTATTGACTACAATGATTAATTAAAAATTTATTATGAAATTTGAATCTGTATCTCAAAATATAATAGAAAAAACAATTAAAGCCGGTGCAACAGATTGTGATGTTGTGTTAGCTAAGGGATTTTCAAAGTCAATTTCCTATCGATTGGGAAAAGTTGAAGATATTGAGGAATCAAATGGAAGTACTTTTGGGATAAGAGCCTTAATAGGAAATAAGCAGGCTTTTATATCTTCCTCTGATGATGATGAGAATAATATAGATAAACTTATCCAAAGATTAATTCAAATGACAAAGCTTGCTCCTGAAGATGAAACTGCATGCTTAGGTGATCCCAATCTTTATGAAAAAGAAATTCAAAACTTGAATTTAGTTCAGAATAATCCAACAGACACAACAAAATTGATTGAGATGGCTAAGCAATGTGAGGAGTCAGCTTTAGAAATCAAAGGGATTACTAATTCAGAAGGCTCAGGCTCATCATTCTCGGAAAGTGAATTTTTTATTGCAAACAATAAAGGGTTTAACGGTGGATATAGATCCTCTACTAATTCAATCTCATGCTCTGTAATTGCCGGCGAAGGTCAACTTATGGAAAGAGATTACGACTACGCAGTATCAAGGCACATTGATGACTTAAGTTCACCATCTGAAGTTGGCAAGTCTTCAGCTAAAAAAGCTATTCAAAGGCTGAGTCCAAGAAAAATTGAGTCATGTAAAACACCAGTTATTTTTGATAAGAGAATAAGTGACGACCTGATAGGCTATCTAGCATCAGCTGTTTCAGGAAATTCAATTGCTAGAGGTACAAGTTTTTTAAAAGATTCGCTTAATAAGCAAATTTTTAGCAAAGATATAAATATTATTGATGATCCTAAGATTATAAAAGGTCTAGGCTCACGTCCTTTTGATGGAGAGGGATTAAAAACTAATAAAAAAGAAATCGTTCAAAATGGAGTTCTTAAAACTTGGCTTCTCAATACTTCAACAGCTAAGAAATTAAATTTAAAATCTACTGGAAATGCTTCTCGTGGAGTAGGCTCTCCTCCTGGCATCAGCACCTCAAATTTATTTATGGCAAATGGAATTAATTCATATGAAGATATGATAGGTTCTACCAAATCAGGTTTCTACGCTACAGAACTCATTGGAATGGGCGTTAACATAGTAACAGGTGATTACAGTATGGGTGCCTCAGGTATGTGGATTGAAAATGGTGAGATTCAATTTCCAGTGAGTGAAATCACAATAGCTTCTAATTTAAAAGATATGTTCTTAAACCTTAGTGCTGCAAACGATTTAGAGTTCAAATCTCGTTCAAATGCTCCAACTATAAGGATTGAAAATATGACTTTGGCTGGAAAATAGTCTTTTTTTAAGATAAAATCTTCAAGTTGCAATTTCTTTATATAAAAATAATCTCTACCCTAGCATGACCGGTTATCAAATTTTAAGTAGGCTATTCAAAGATAGTGTTAAACCTTATAGCTTAAAATTATCAAGTTCATTTTTCTTTATGATAATTACTGCACTTTCAACCGGGTTGACAGCTTGGATTTTAGATCCTGCAATTAAAATGATTTTTTTAGATAAAAATACGCAAATGTTAACAATCATTCCAATTGCAATAATAATAACACTTTTAATAAAAGGTATTTCAACATACTGGCAAACAGCTATTCTCACAGATGTAGGACAGAGGATAATTGCAGATACGCAAATAAAAATGTTTTCTAAAATAACATATTCTGATCTTGCTTGGGTACAGAAAAACCACTCAGGCAAAATAATATCCAACTTCTTGTATGATGTTACTCTCTTACAAGACTCAGTAAGTAATAGTTTAGCAAATGGAGTAAGAGATATTCTAACCCTTATTTGTTTAATTGCCGTTATGTACTATCAGGACTGGAGACTGGCAACAGTTTCTTTGATTGCTATACCATTAGTTGCTCTTTTATCTAAGAAGCTTGGAAAAAGAATGAAAAAAGCTTCCACAGAGGGGCAAGTTGAAACTGGAATATTGGCAACATTGCTCTCTGAAAATTTAGATGGAACAAGAGTTGTTAAGGCATACCAGCAAGAGGAAAGAGAAATTCAAAAGGTAAGCTTATCGATCTATAAAAGAATGCATTTAATTATTAAAGGAATCAAAACAAGGGCTGCTGCATCTCCCTTTTCAGAGTTCTTAGCTGGTTTTGGAATTGCGGCCGCACTGTACTATGCTGGAGTAAGAGGAATTCAAGGTGAACTAGCTTTAAATGAATTTGTATCTTTCTTAGGTGCCATGATGCTCAGCTTTCAGCCTTTAAAACGATTATCTGCAATTAGTACTTCAATACAAGATGGTTTTGCGGCTGCAGTAAGAATATTCAATTTGATGGATCAAGAAAGTTATATCAAAGAAGCAGATAATGCTAATCAACTGGTAATAACAAATGGTAAAATCGAGTTTAAGGATGTTTCTCTTTCTTACGAAAATAATAAAAATTTAGCAATAAGTAATATAAGTCTTATCATCGAGCCAGGAACAACAACTGCTCTAGTTGGTCCGAGTGGTGCAGGTAAATCCTCATGCCTAAATCTAATTCCAAGATTTTATGATCCATCTAACGGATCTATTGAAATTGATGAGCAAAATATAAAACATTTAACTTTAGACTCATTAAGATCTTGTATTAGTCTGGTTAGTCAAGAGCCAAAATTATTTGATGTATCTATAAAAGAAAATATAAGCTACGGAAATATTAGCGCTTCATATAATGAAATTGTAGATGCATCTAAATCAGCCGCTGCGCATGAATTTATAATGAGTTTACCTAATCAATATGAAACTATTGTTGGTGAAAAAGGATTTAGTCTTTCAGGAGGTCAAAAACAAAGAATATCTATTGCTAGAGCATTTTTAAGAGATGCGCCAATTTTGTTGTTAGATGAAGCGACTTCAAGTTTAGATAATGAATCAGAAAATCTTATTCAAATTGCTATAAAAAAATTAATGCAAAATAGAACGACTATTGTTATAGCCCACAGACTTAGCACGATTATTGATGCGAACAAAATCGCAGTATTTGATTCTGGTAAAATTGCTGAGATTGGAACTCACCAGGAATTAATCAAAAGTAATGGTATTTATTCTAATTTATATAAAAAAGAAATCTAACAAAAGATGTTTAAAAATATTGTCAGCAATTTTTTTATAAAAAATATTATATCGATTCTTGGACTAGCTTATATACTAATAACTTATTATACATCAAAAATTACATTTTCAGATAAACTAAACATTGATTCACTTTGTAAAGAAAATGAAAATTTTATTTATGCCTTCTGGCATGATCAATTATTGATGTGTCCTTTTACTTGGAAAAACAAATTTGATATATTGGTATTAATTTCAAAACACAAAGATGGAGATATAATCTCAAAGGTAATTTCCTATCTGGGTTTCAAGACTATAAGAGGATCAACAAGTAAGCCTGGAAAAATAAAAAATAAAGGAGGATTTATTGCCGCTAAAAAAATATTATCCTCTCTAAAAAACGATATCTGTGTTGGAATTGCACCTGACGGACCTAGAGGTCCTAGGCATGAGGTTTCAGATGGAATAATTAATATTGCAAGAATGAGTAATAAAAAAATTGTCCCAGTTGCGCTTGGTTTTAATTCAAAATGGACTTTAAATACATGGGACAAATTTATTGTTCCAAAGTTTTTTAGCAAAATAAATATTGCTTGGGGTGAGCCAATTGAAGTAGATAATGAAGACAACTCCCAATATCAAATTTTACTTAAAAATAAACTCGATTTACTCACTAAAAATGTAAATTCTTTTCAATAGTATGATTAAAAGATGATATTTTTTTACAAACTTGTAACAATTTTATTTTATCCATTTATCCCAATTTATTTAAAAATTAGAATTTCGAATAATAAAGAGGATAAGGAAAGAATTTCAGAGAGATATGGAATTGCGAGCAGTATAAAGAAGAGTGATAAGCTAATATGGTTTCATGCAGCGAGCATTGGTGAAAGTTTATCAGTAATTTCTCTAATCAGAGAAATACAAAAAAAAAATAATTCACAAATTCTTGTGACATCTGGTACAAAATCATCATCAAAATTAATATTTCAAAAATTAAATAAAAGTATCACTCATCAATTTTTACCACTAGATAATCCAATTTTCGTTGAACGTTTTTTATCTTATTGGAAACCGAATATTGGAATATTTGTTGAGTCTGAGATATGGCCTAATTTAATTTTGAAATCTAAAGATAAAAAGATAAAGCTAATAATCATAAACGGGAGAATGACACCAAAAACATATAAAAGATGGTCAATTTTTCCCAGTGCAAGTAAAAAAATATTTTCTTGTTTTGATCACTGTCTTACTCAGAACAATGATAGTATGATATTTTACAAAAAACTTGGTATTAAAAAAGTTCAATATTCTGGAAATCTAAAATTTACTTCAACTCCAGCAAAAATTGATTCATTTGCGAAAAAGAAAATTGAAAAACTTCTTGAAAATAGAAAAGTACTTGTTGCTGCTAGTACTCATCCTGGAGAAGAAGACATTATAGCAGATATAACAAATGAAATCAGATCCGTTCGAAAAAATTTTATCTCAATAATTATTCCTAGGCATCCAGATAGAAAATCTTTTATTAAAAACCAAGCTTTAGAAAGTGTTGTTTTGAGATCTAAATCAAAAAGAATAAGAAAAAATACATCTATATATATTGCAGATACTTTGGGAGAATTAGAACTGTTTTATAGTGTTGCTGATTTTATTTTTATTGGTGGTAGTTTTGTAAATCATGGTGGTCAAAATCCGATTGAAGCCTCATACTATGGTAAATTAATTCATCATGGAAAATTTGTACAAAACTTTACTGATGTATATTCAACACTTAGAAAAATGCACATAACTAATCTTATTGATACGCCTAAGGAATTGGTCCGTCATATTCAAAAAAACTACGATAAACCAAAAAAATCATCAAAAAAAGATAGGCTGTACCAACTAAAATTAGAGTCTCAGAGTACCCTGAAAAAAAATATGAGTTTATTAAATAAACATTTACCTTAAAGTAAATTTTTATGGGTTTAGATCAGAAAATTACTCAATACATTTGGTATAGTAAAAGTAAATTTAGTTATTTTGTTGCATGTATTTTTTTTCCATTATCAATTATTTATTATCTATTATTTTTACTTAAAAAAATTCAGAGTAATGAAAAATCATTTCAAAAAAAAATTGTATGTATTGGAAATTGTTCTGTAGGTGGCGATGGAAAAACATCAACAGTGCTATCCCTGATAAACCTTTATAAATCAAGAAATATTAAGGTCGCTGTTCTCTTAAAAGGATATAAGGGAAAAATAAAAGTGCCCACACAAGTAAATATGACAAGTCATTCTGCAGTCGATGTTGGAGATGAGGCTTTGCTATATGTTGAGCATGCCAGCACCTTTGTAAGTAACGATCGATTAAAAGGAATTAATTTCATAATTGCTAAATTTTCTCCAGATATAATTTTAATAGATGATGGATTACAAGACTTCAGAATAAAAAAAGATAAAAGTATTTTGGTTATTAATGGAAAGAGAGGTTTTGGTAATGGATTTTTACTTCCAGTAGGCCCATTGAGACAATCGCCATCTTCCGCTATGAAGCTTGCAGACATAATTATCATTATTGGAAATGACAAAAGTAAATATTTAGATACTTATAAAAGTAAATTTAAAAATAAATTATTCTTAAAGGCTGAAATTACTTGTAAGAAAAATCAAATAGATAAAAATTATTTTGCATTTAGTGGTATTGGAAATAATCCTAGCTTTATAAATACACTTAATACAAATAATTATAATTTAACCAAGATAAAATCATTTCCAGATCATTATTACTACACAGATAATGACATTAAAAATATGAAAAAATATGCTACAGATAATGATTTAGAAATTATTACAACAGAAAAAGACTGGAAAAGATTAAATACAAAACAAAGATTAGGTATTAATTTTTTACAAATATCATTAGAATTTTCTAATAAAGAAGCTCTAAGTCAAATTCTAATGCAAAATGATTAAATATATAAAATATCCATTAGAGTTTTGTATTTTCATTATTTTCTTCTTCTTCTTTTTTGTTCTACCACTAAATATTTCGAGAAAACTTGGAGTTTTTCTTGCATTAAGGCTTGGGCAGATGACAAATGCAAATAAAATTATAAATAAAAATCTAAAGATTGCATTTCCAAACAAGAGTAATGAATGGATCGCCCAAACTAATAAAGGTGTATGGACTAATTTTGGCAAGGTATTAGCAGAATACGCACAATTAAATAAGATAGCAAAAAATAATATTATAAAAATAATTGAGAATAATTATTCAAAATCTTTTTTTGAAAGAAGTGAAAATAAAATTTTAATTTCTGCTCACAATGCAAACTGGGAGATACCTGGTATTGCCTGTAGAATAAAATCAAATAAAATCTCTGGGATTGTAAGAGAACCCAACAACCCATTTATTCGCTTCATTCTTTCTTATCTAAGAAATAAATATAGTGTTAGATGTTACCAAAAAAATCTTATCGGAACAAAAAAACTAATGAGGGATTTTAAAAATGGTTTCTCATTAGCGCTATTAGCTGATCAAAAACTATCTTCAGGCATAGAAATAAAATTTTTTGGTAAAAATGTATATGCTACAGCACTACCTGCTCAATTAGCATTAAAATCTAAAAGTGATATATATTTAGCTTGGCCGAAAAGACAAGGTAACAATTTTGAATTTAAGTTTTGCGAATTAATTGAGTCTTCAAAATTACAAGATAATGAGGATAATAAAATTAAAATTATTGAAAAAATAAATTCCTTTTTTGAAAAAAAGATATCAGAGAATCCTTCAGAGTATTTTTGGCATCATAATCGCTGGGGATAATATTTAGCTAAAAAATATTTTATCCAAAACTAGTTATACTTTTTAAGTAATAACTGAGGGTCAATGTAAGTATCAAATACCATAATACCCCAATGTAGGTGTGGCCCTGTAGATCTACCAGTAGATCCAACAGTTCCGATAACTTCATTTCTTTTTACAATATTATTTAATTTTACATCTACAGTAGCTAAATGCGCATATATACTTTTCACTCCATAGCCATGATCAATAACAATAGTACCTCCAGTATAATAGAGATCAGGCTCTGCAAGAACTACTAAGCCGTCATTTGTGGATACAACTGCTGTTCCCTCATCATTTGCAATATCCAATCCTCTATGAGGACTTTTTGCTTTCCCATTTAATATTCTCTGACTTCCAAAAACTCCTGTAACAATGCCTTCAACTGGCTGAACAAAACTATTTATAAAATGCTCATCATCAATCATAATTTTTTTAGATCTTTTTATAATCTTATTTTCAGCAATAATTCGTTCTAAAACTTTTTCATCAGGAGTTACAAGCTTAGAAGGTAAACCATTTATTTCCTGAATATCAAAATTTCTTTTCAAAACAATTATTTCAGTACTCTCACATTGATCCATACATATTTCCAATAGAACATTATTTTTTCTATCTCTATCAATTGGAATTACAAAATAACCATTTTTACTTACTTTAAGGGGAACTTTATCTTTAAAGATTTTTACTTTACTCTGATCAGTGTATCCATTTATTTGGCTAATAATTAACTCTCCTTGTAAAACTTTTTGTGGCAAATCGTATCGATTTTGAGCATTGACAATTCCATATAATAAGAAATAAAAAATTAAAAATTTTATGATAAAAAAAAAATTAAATTTCATTAATTTCTTTATATCTTTTTAGGGCTACCTCAGGTCCAAAATATATTTCCTGTAAATCTACATTCCAATATTTTATATTCTCTAAGGGTATCTTTTGTTTAGTAATGGAGCAAAGCACATAATCTCCTGGTTCAATTATCTTAAATTGACCATGGTGAAGTTCAATAATTGCGCATTTTTCTAAATTTGAACTCATGAATCTATTTTGCCTTCTAAAATTCCATCTTTCAATTCTATATTAATCTCGTTATCAATTAAAATATCAGAAATTTTCTGTACAGGTTTTTTGTTACTATTTCTAATAACGGCATATCCTCGATTAATTACTGATTTATAACTCAAGCTCTCAATTAATTTGCTAACACTGTTGATTTTTTCAATTCTCGAAGAAATATATTGTTTACTGGAGATACGGATACGATTTGAATAATTGTTTAAAGTATCTATTTTTGATTTTAATTGTTCTCTTAATATCTTTGTATTTAATCGAGAGGATATAGTTAAAAAATTTGAATTTAATGTATTTATAAATAACTTAAGATTTGCAGGAAGCTTGTGGTCAACTAATTTGAAATGTTGTTTTTTTTCATCAATGGAAAATTCAATATTCTGGTCTAATTCTTTTTGGGCTTTTCTTACAACCTCATATAATTCAGATTTAACAGGAGTAACAAACTCTGCTGCTGCAGTTGGTGTTGGGGCTCTCAAATCTGAGACTAAGTCAATTAAAGTGGTATCTGTCTCATGTCCAATTGCAGAAATTATGGGAATTTTACTTTCAAATACGGCATTCACAATATTTTCTTCATTAAAAGCCCATAGATCTTCAATGCTGCCACCGCCACGTGCTACGATTATAACGTCAGGCTTAATTGACTCTTCAATATCAATATTATTAAAACCTCTTATAGCTTGAGTAATAAGTTCTGAAGAGTCATCGCCTTGAACAGGTACTGGCCAAAGTATTACATTGAGAGGGTACCTCTCTTCAATTCTATGCAATATATCTTGAATAACTGCCCCGGTTGGAGAGGTAATTACACCAATTCTATGAGGATATTCTGGTATATGTTTTTTATGAATCTGGTCAAATAATCCTGAAGCAGCAAACTTTTTTTTTCGCTGTTCAAGTAACGCCATAAGCGCTCCCTCTCCTGCTGGCATCAATGAATCTATATGTATTGAATAGTCAGAACGACCTGGATATCGATCAGAGTAACCTGTGGTTAGCCTTCCCTTGCAGATTACTTCTAAGCCATCATGAGGCTGAAAGCTTAGTCTCGAGACATTACTTTTCCATATAATACCATTAATAATAGCGCTTTCGTCTTTAAGATTAAGGTAAACATGGCCAGAGGCGGCTTTTTTTAATCCTGAAATTTCTCCTCGAACTCTCACATAACCAAAAGTGTCATCTAAAACTTGCTTAATTGATTTAGAAATTTCAGTAACTGAATATTCAGGAATATTTTCTTTAACCATTTTTGATAATTTAAACTATGTTATGATATTATTAAAGTTAAGTTTATTTATATGAATATTTTAGTTATTGGAAGTGGCGCACGTGAGCATGCTATATGCTATGCAATCAGTCAAAGTTCAAAATTATCTAAGTTATATGCAATACCTGGAAATTATGGGATTTCTCAGTTAGCCGAGTGTCATATTATAGATACAAATAATTTTGATGAGTTATTCAGTTTTGCAATAAAAAAGACTGTTGATCTTATCATTGTTGGTCCTGAGGTACCATTAGTAAACGGCATAGTAGATTTCTTTACTTCTCGTAAAATAAAAATTTTTGGTCCAGATCAGTTTGCTGCTCAACTTGAGGGATCAAAAAGTTTTATGAAAGATCTATGTAATGAACATAGTATACCCACTGCCCAATATGAAAAATTTCAAAATTCTGACGATGCACTTAAATATTTAGAAACACAGAGTTACCCAATAGTAATTAAGGCTGATGGTTTGGCTGCTGGCAAGGGAGTAACAATTGCTGAAGACTTTAAAACTGCTAGTACAGCAGTACAAGATATTTTCAATTCTAAATTTGGTGAAAATATGGATGTAGTTATTGAGGAATTTATGCATGGAGAAGAAGCAAGTTATTTTATTTGCTCAGACGGTAAAAATTTTATTTCACTAATAAGTGCTCAAGATCACAAGCGAATTGGTGAAAATGATACTGGGCCGAACACAGGGGGAATGGGCGCTTATTCGCCAGCGCCAGTATTTACTGAAAATGTAAAAAAACAAGTAGATACTGAAATTATAAAACCGACGCTCAAAGCAATGCTTGATAAAGGTCACCCATTTAAAGGTATTCTTTATGCTGGACTTATGATTGAAAATGAAAAAGCGAAATTAGTTGAATACAATATAAGATTTGGAGATCCGGAGTGCCAAGTTTTAATGATGAGTCTAAAATCAGATCTAATAGATTTAATAATGCATTCAATCGATGGGTCAATAAATGACTATGATTGCGATTGGTATGATGAAGACTGTGCTACTGTGGTTCTTGCTTCAAAAGGATATCCTGGAGAATTTAAAAAAGACACGGAAATTAAAGGTCTTGAAGATATCAAGACTAGTCAGAGCCTTCAGGTGTTTCATGCAGCAACAATTGAATCTGATAAAAAAATATTAGCAAATGGAGGTAGGGTTCTATCAATAACTGCAAAGGATAAATCTTTGCGGTCTGCCCTGAGTACAATATATGATGAAGTTAAGAAAATTGATTGGAATGAATGTTATTATCGAAATGATATAGGTCATAAAGCACTAAAAAATGAACACTAGAGATCAAATATTTTCAGGAACTAAAGAAGTTGATGAAAAGCTATCAATTAATCAATCCAACCTTGAAGAATATCTCAAAAATATTTTTGGAGATAAAATGTTCATAAATGAAATAAAGCAATTTAAAGGAGGTCAGTCAAATCCAACCTATATGATTATCACTAATCAAGGAGACTTTGTTTTAAGGCGTCAACCTCCAGGAAAACTATTAAAATCTGCTCACGCAGTAGATCGCGAATACAGAGTTATAACAGCGCTGAGTCAAACTGATGTTCCTGTTCCTAGAACTTATGGCTATTGTGATAATGAAGATGTTGTAGGCACTAAATTTTTCTTAATGGACCATGTAAAAGGAAATATATATTGGGAACTAATATTGCCAAATCTAGATGAAGTCGCAAGGAGAGATATTTATCTGTCTATGAATGATACAATTTCAAAATTACATAACGTCGATTTTGAAAAAATAAATTTAGGTGACTATGGAAAACACGAAAACTACATGCAGAGACAAATACATAGATGGACTAAGCAATATAAAGACTCTGAAACACAAGAAATTGGAGAAATAAACGAACTTATAGATTGGCTTCCAAAAAATATTCCTTTGGAAGAGGAAACTTCAATAGTTCATGGTGATTTTAGATTAGATAATATGATTTTTGATCCAGAAACACATCAAGTGAAAGCCATCCTTGATTGGGAATTATCAACATTAGGAAATCCGATTGCAGATTTTACATATCATATGATGTCATGGAGATTGCCTGCTGCTGCAAAAGGTTTGGGTATGCTTGGAGCAGACTTAAAGTCTCTGAATATTCCATCCGAACATGAATATTCAGAACTATACTATAAAAAAACTGGCAGAAATAAAATTGAGAATTGGGATTTCTATATGGCTTATAATATTTTTAGATTAGCCGGTATTGCTCAGGGAATAGTTGGTAGAGTTAGAGATGGAACAGCTTCAAGTTCTGAAGCAAAAAACTATGAAGCTTTTGTCCCAATCTTAGGTAAGATAGGTTGGGATATAGTAAGAGGAATTAAATAATTAATGACAAATACACTTGATATAGATTTTGTTAGGAAACAATTTCCTGCTTTTCAAAATCCAAAAACAGCTAATTTTGCATTCTTTGAAAATGCAGGAGGAACCTATGTTCCTAAACAATTAATTGAAAAACTAAATGACTTTATGATTACTAAAAAAGTTCAGCCATATGGTGATTTTGGTCCTTCAATAGAAGCTGGTGAAGAGATGGATCAAAGCCTAACAAAGATTGCTGAGTTACTAAATGTTTCTAAAGACGAGTTTATTATCGGTCCCTCAACAACAATGAATATGTTTTTATTATCAAATGCAATCCAGAATTGGCTAGACGAGGGAGATGAAATAATTGTCACTAATCAAGATCATGAAGCAAATATTGGTGCATGGAGAAAGCTTGCTGAAAGAGGAGTCATTATTAAAGAATGGAAATTTAATACTGAAACTGCTGAACTCGAAATTGAAGAATTGAAGAAAATAATAAGCGATAAAACAAAATTTATATGTGTTTGCCATACTTCTAATATTGTGGCTTCAATTAATAATCTACATGAAATAACTAAAATTGCTCATGAGAGAAATATAAAAGTAGTTGGTGATGGAGTCGCCTATATGGCTCATGACCTTGCAGACTTAAAAAATATTGATGTCGATTTTTATAGCTTTAGTTTGTACAAAACTTATGGCCCTCATCTTGCTCTCCTATATGGAAAAAAAGAATTACTCCAAAAAACAAAAAATTTGAATCATGAATTTTTGTCTGAAGAAGTACCGTACACTCTCAATCCTGGAGGTCCAAATCATGAGGAACTAGCCTGCCTGTCAGGACTAACAGATTACTATGAAGATTTATACGATCATCATTTCAATGAAAATGGTATTAGTCTTCATGAAAAAGGAAAAAAGATCTTTCAACTTATCCATGGTCATGAGGAGAAATTAATTAAGGTTTTACTTGAATTTCTTAAAAGTAAAAAAAACGTAAGAATTATTGGAAGTCAATCTCATTCAAGAGATATAAGGATGCCTACCTTATCTTTTACTGTTAATGGAATTAGCTCAAAAGAAATTGCTTTAGGTGCAGGTAAAAAAGATATTGGTATTCGTAATGGAGAGTTTTATGCTTGGCGCTGCCTTCATGGACTCGGCATTGAGCCAAACGATGGTGTTGTCAGGGTTTCAATGGTACACTACAATAATTTAGAAGAAGTAAATCGACTTATCTCTTATCTAGACACCGTTATTTAGATTTTATCTTTTTTAATCTTTCTTGTTTTTGTCTGATTGACTCACTCATTGATAGATCCTCAAGCTGATGATACTCATCCCAGTAAGAGTCAAAAGTCTTATTTTTTACAAACCGACTATACTTATCCTTAATTGATACTTCTTTTTTTTTAGACAAATTAAAGGTACTTTTTTAGCTCATTTCTAGCAATTGACAATCGATGCACTTCATCAGGACCGTCTGCAAGTCTTAGCGTTCGCATGCCGGCATACGCCTGCGCCAATCTTGGATCAGTTGTAACACCTGCACCACCATAAGCTTGTATTGCATCATCAATTATTTTTAATGCCATATTGGGGGCTGCGACCTTGATCATTGCTATTTCATTTTTAGCAACTTTGTTTCCTACTTTGTCCATCATCGAGGCAGCTTTCAAAGTAAGTAATCTTGTCATTTCAATATTGATTCTCGCATCTGCAATTCTTTCTTGCCAAACCGAGTGTCTTACAACTTCTTTTCCAAAAGCTTTTCTAGACATTAGTCTCTTACACATTGCTTCAAGCGCAACTTCAGCTAATCCAATTGTTCTCATACAGTGGTGAATTCTACCTGGTCCGAGTCTTCCTTGTGCAATTTCGAACCCTCTGCCCTCACCAAGCAACATGTTTTCTGGAGGTACCTTTACATCATTAAATTCTATTTCAGCATGACCATGGGGAGCATCATCAAATCCAAATACTGGTAGATGTCTTTTTATCTTTATACCTGGAGCATCTTTATCAACCAAGATCATTGATTGTTGCTTATGCTTATCTGGATTGTCAGGGTCAGTTTTACCCATAAAAATATAAAATGCACATCTTGGGTCCATTGCACCAGAAGTCCACCATTTAGTTCCATTTAAAACGTATTGATTTCCATCTTTTTTTATTTCACTTGTAATATTTGTTGCATCTGAAGATGCTACTGCTGGCTCTGTCATCGCAAAAGCTGATCTTGTCTTACCTTCAAGTAAGGGCTCTAAATATTTCTTTTTTTGTTCATCAGTTCCGTATCTAACTAAGACTTCCATATTACCAGTATCAGGCGCTGAACAATTAAATACTTCTGATGACCACATTGCTCTTCCCATAATTTCACACATTGGAGCATATTCAGCATTCGTAAGTCCATGGCCTAAGTCACTCTCAGGCAGAAAAAGATTCCATAGGTCTTCCTTCTTAGCTTCTTCTTTAAGGTCTTCAATTATAGGTACAACTTGCCAGCGGTTATCTCCAAAATCTTCAATTTGTTGGTGATATGTACTATTGTTAGGATAAACATGCTTATCCATAAATTTTTCAAGACGTTCTGTTGTCACTTTAGCTTTTTCTGAAATCGTCATTTACCTATATTCCTTAAAAAAATCATTTATTATTTTTTCACAATCAGATTTTGAAATATTGTCATATATTTCAGGCACATGATTGCAATTCTTTGACTGAAAAAAATTAATGCTACCATTTATAGCACCAAATTTCAAATCGTCAGCACCAAAATATAGTTTTTTTATTTTTGATCGAGATATTGCAGCTGCACACATGATACATGGCTCTAAGGTAACATAAAGACTACAATCAATAAGTCGATCACTCTTTATTTTCTGACATGCTTCTCGAATAGCATTAATTTCTGCGTGACCAAGTGGGTCAAATTCATTGACAACCGTATTATGAGCTTGCGCTAATACTTCTCCATCCTTATTAAGAATAACGCACCCAACTGGTATTTCTCCACATTTCTTTCCCTTCAATGCCAGTTCTATTGCTAAATTCATCGGAGAATTTTTGGCCATGTATTTAATTTAAACTTTCTTTCTGAAATAATATATAGATATAAAAATTATATGAAAAATAAAGATAATTCAGAACGTATAAGCAAGGTGATTGCTAGATCATCTCAGTACTCACGCAGGCAAGTTGAACAACTTATAATTGAAGGAAGAGTCAGGATTGATGGAAAAATAATTGACCGTCCTAATATTAATGTAAATGCAGCAAATAAAATTTTATTAGATAAAAAACTTATCAATTATAAAACTCATGACGAAATATTTATGTTTAATAAGCCTCGTGGATGTCTAGTTACTCATTCAGACCCTGAAGGCAGGAAAACAATTTTTGATCTAATTCCAAAAAAATTTGAGAAATATATTTCTATTGGAAGATTGGATTATAATTCTGAGGGATTGTTACTAATAACAAATAATGGGGATATTAAAAGATACTTTGAGCTTCCAAAAAATAATTTTGAAAGATCTTATAAAGTTAAAGTTCAGGGAAAAGTAGATGAAAGAATAATAAAAAGTCTAAAAAAAGGACTATTCATCAATAAGATTAAGTATAAACCAATTTTAGCATTAATTGATAGTAGTACTCCAACTTATACTTGGATTACAATGATTTTAAGAGAGGGAAAAAATCGTGAAATAAGAAATATATTTGAGTCATTTAATATGACGGTTACTCGATTGATACGAATTTCTTATGGCCCATATAAACTTGGGAAGATTCAAAAAGGTAAGATCGTTAAAGCTAAGATAATTAAAAAGTAAAATGAGAATAATCAGTGGAAATAAAAAAGGTCATAAATTAATAACAAAGAAAAACCAATCTGCTCGACCGATTTCTGACAAAAATCGTGAAACTATTTTTAATCTCTTGGCGCACGGAAATGGTATCATTGAGACAGGTTTTTCGCTTCATCAATGCACGATTCTTGACGTATTCGCTGGAACTGGATCTTTTTCCTTTGAAGCATTATCTAGGGGTGCCAAAAAATCTGTGATGCTTGAAAAAGACTCTATTATGATAGATCTTATTTATGAAAACATAAAAAAATTAGACTTTATTGATATAACTGAAGTTCATCACATCGATGCTCTAAGAATTCAATCAATTGATTTTCAAGATAAATTCGACCTTGTTTATATTGATCCTCCCTATGAAAAAGGGCTCGATATTAAATTTGTGGATAGAATAGGTATGATTGATTGCTTTTCAAGTAACTGTATTTTTATTATCGAGCAAAGTATTGAGGGCAAGGTCTTGGAAAATAATAAGCTCGAATTGATAAGAACCAAAGATCTTGGAAATTCTAGATTTTCATTTTTTAAAATAAAGTAATATCTACTTTAAATATTTTTTTTGTTTCTCAACAGCATCTTGCCCAAAAGGATCAACGCCACCCAAATGAGCCAATAATAAAGTTTCTAAGATTGAACTAGTGAAGAAATATCCTAATTGGTGCCCAATTGATTGCTTGTTATCTACAAAATAATCGGAAGTTCTCACGATTGGAAGACCCTCATCTTCAAGAGTCTTTAGCATTGCTTGTTTATGATTTGATAACGTTAGATCAATAAAATTATTACTCTCATGGTAATTTGCACTATAAAATTCATAAAATTTATCATTTGGACCATCTAAGTATAATTGTAAAACACTGTGTTGATCCTGAGTCATTTGTGAGATTACTGGTAGATAACCAAATTCATTTTTACCCAAACTCTCGGCATACAATTGTTTCATCCAATTTCCAATTTCATAAAGTTCATCACCATACAAAAGAATAATATCAATCCTTTTTCCACTTAGAATCAGGTCATACTTTTTAAGGGCGATATCAATCGGTGACATATCATCACTGACTGGCTCCTTATTAAGAAAATCAGATATAGCAGACTCAAAGCCTTTAAACATATCTAAATAGTTATTAAAAAATAATGAAATAGGAATCATGCTTGTGTGAGAAAAAATTGAAAATCTACCTCCAATATTTGGATTGTGCTCTATACAATGAAATCCAGAGTGAGTAGCAAATCTATAGAGTGGTTCATCATTATTTTCAGTGATAGCTAAGAAATTTTTTGTTTTATCAAATTCATTACCAACAAATTCAGAGATGTAATCATATAGAGTCAATACCTCTGATGTACTCCCTGACTTTGAAATAAAAATAAAACCAGTATCAATATGATTAATAGAATTTAATACTTGATCAACTTTTCTGGCATTTAGATGATCAAAATAATAAATATTTTTTTGATTTAGAATATGGGAAACGGCTTTCGATCCCTGAGATGATCCTCCAATACCAACAATAATATAATTTTCAAAATCAAAATTAAGCTTGTTTTTTTCCTTAATATGCTCGTTTAAAAGATTTTTATACTCTAAGAAAGGATATTTATTGGATAAAATATTTTGCTTAATTGCTTCATATGCCGACATGAAGCTAACTATGCACTAATGGCCTTATCATGAATAGATAAATTTTTCTCAAACTCACTAAGTCGTTTAATTATAGATCTTAATTCAGTTATCGTTGTCCAATTTTGAAGGAATAGATCAAAGCTACCATGCACTCTTTGGAACGCATTGCTAACTTGAACAACTGTTCCCAACATTATTGCTCCAGTGAATAAACCTGGACCTACAATTAAATAAGGTACAATAACCATAAATTGACCATAACTATTTTGCCAAACATCAAAATATCCATAGTGCATATACAGTCTTTGATAATTAAACCTTATTCCTAGGAATAATTCCCATAATCTTTCTGGCTGAGCATAATTTGTTTTGTCATCCTCTCCTAGCACCAAGTCTTTTCTAAATGCTGCTTCTACTTTTTGATTGTTATATTCTAAACCAGGAAGCTTTATTCCTACAAACCAAGAAATTATTAGCCCTCCAATGGAAACCAATAATGCCGTCCAAACTAAAGATCCTTCATAATCCCTTAGAATAGGAATATCCACACTTTCAGATAGTGTCCACAATACAGGAAGGAATGCGATCAAAGTCATGATTGCTCTGACTGCTTGCAAACCTAGACTTTCTACAATCCTTGCAAAACGATTGCAGTCTTCTTGGATCCTCTGACTAGCGCCCTCAATTTCTACCTCAACGTTTCTCCATCTTGGAATATAATCAAAAGTTATGGATTCTCTCCATCTCAATCCATAAATCCGAGTAAACCAGCCTGTAAAAGTTGCCAAAATAACATATGGCATGGCGATAACTAAGAAACTAGGCTCTACTGATGTACTTTGATCTACGGATGCACTTTGTGTAAAATACTTTATAGAAATTAATTTTTCATAAAATAATGAAATTCCACTTTGAGGATCATCAGAATATTTCTCAGCATTTTGAAGTAAATCGTAAAACCCCCCGTACCAAGTATTAATGGCAACGGTTAATTGAACTTGTATCCAGAGAGAGAGAACTAAAACTGAACCTCCTCCATAAGCCCAATAAAACCATTTACGTGTATAATAAAAACATTTAACCATAATTTAAATTTTGATCTGTTTCATTTATCTTGATTTTTAAAATTGATCTTCAATAAACTCTTCTAGAGATCCAGTTTCAACTTCCTCATCATTGGCTTTAGTTATTTCAGATGAGCTAGAACTATCTAAGATCAATGATTCAATATCAGAAGTTTCATTTTCAACTCTTTCAGATGACTCAATGTCTAATTCTTCTCCTTCACCAGGTGGAGTTAATTCAAAATCTGGTGGTATTTCAAGCGCTCTTTGTTTCAAGGATGTAAAATCATTTGATTGATTTGACGAACATCCAACTAAAAAAATTGTTAGTATTAGTAATATTAATAATCTATGCATTTTCTTTTTTATTTTTACCTGAAAATAATTCCAGAATAATAACCAGTAAACATCCTACTGTGATGGTTATATCAGCAAAATTAAACACATACCAATGGTAATTCATATAATGAATATCAATAAAATCTAATACAGCCTGATATAAAAATCGATCGATTAAATTTCCAATCGCCCCTCCTATTATAAGACTGAACGCAAAATAATATATTTTTTTATTAATTTTTATTGCATAGAAAAATAAAAAAATAATCAAAACAAGCATGATTATCATATAAAAGTTATTAATTGATTGAAGATCATTTTGAAATAAGCCAAAAGCAAATCCCTTATTCCATATTAAATATAAATTAAAGTAGTCATTTATTTTTTCCATGAATTGAGAATTAAGATGACTAGTGTTTATATTATAAATATTGATCAAATAAAATTTAATTGCTTGATCAATACCGGCAAAAAGAATTATAAAGAAAGAGAAATTTCTTATTTTACTTAGCATTTATTCAATTACTTCTTTACAGCGAATGCATACGTTATCCGTAAGTTTAGAAAAATACTTCCAGCAGCGTTCACATTTTTGACCGTCTACTCTTGAAACCAACACGCCAATAGATTTGTCATCATCTAAAGTGTAACAATTATCGGGTAAATCTTCTTTTTTTATTTCTATCTTTGATACAATTGAAACTTGCTCAACCATTTCGTTATTTACTAAACTAATTTTTTTATCATCATTTATGAACAAAATAACTGAAGCTTCAAGACTAGATCCTATTGTTTTATTCTTTCTTTCTACTTCAATAGCACCATTAATTAACTTCTTTAATTTTTTATAAAAACTCCAACTCTCATCAAGATCATTTCTTATCCATGTTTCATCAATCGAACAAAAATTCTCATTGTGTATACTATTGTTAGATCCCATACGGCTTTGCCAAGCTTCTTCAATTGTAAAACATAAAATTGGAGCCAATAATCTCAATAAATGGTGAAAGAGGATATCGAGAACAGTCTGAGTAGAGCGTCTTATTTTTGAACTTTTTGAATCACAATAAAGAGAGTCTTTTCGAATATCAAAATAAAAGGATGATAATTCATTGGTACAAAAATTAAATATTAAGGTGAATACTTTCTGATATTCAAAAATTTCATAATTTTTTAACACATTTTTTTCTAAGATAGCTAACTGTGATAATATATATTTATCTAAATCAGTAAGATCACTATATTCCAATGAAGAATCTTCTGAAAAGTCAGATAAATTACCTAAAATAAATCTTATGGTATTTCTCAGCCTTCTATAAGTATCAACATTACTTTTAATTATTTCTGATCCAATTTTTAAATCTTCTGAAAAATCACTGTTAGCAACCCACAATCTTAAAATATCCGCACCTGACTTTTCAATCACTTCAGCTGGAGAAACTATATTATTTGATGATTTGCTCATTTTTGCCCCATCTTCATGCAGAACAAATCCATGAGTCAAAACTGACTCATATGGAGCGGTACCTCTTGTTCCACAAGACTCTAAGAGTGATGAGTGAAACCATCCTCTATGTTGATCTGTTCCTTCTAGATAAAGAGACGCTGGCCATGGTTCATCATTATCTTCCAATACGAATGCATGAGTACAGCCAGAGTCAAACCAAACGTCTAGGATGTCATCAACTTTTTCAAAACTACTAGGATCTTCATATCCTTCTAGCCACTCCTCTTTAGAGTATTTAAACCATGCATCAGACCCCTCTTCCGCAAATAGCTTAATAATCTTTTTATTGAGCTCGGTATTTATAAGAGGAGCGCCTGTTTTCTTCTCATAAAATATGGAAAGAGGAACCCCCCACGCTCTTTGACGTGACACAACCCAATCAGGTCTATTCTCAATCATAGAAAATATTCTTTTTTTACCTTGATCAGGGAACCATTTCACTTTTTCAATTGAATCTAGTGCTTTTTTTCTCAATTCATTAGCTTCCATTCCAATAAACCATTGTGGTGTATTGCGAAAGATAACAGGTGCTTTTGATCTCCACGAATGAGGATAGCTATGACGAAGAGAACCTTTTCCTACGAGTGCTTTATTATTTTTTAATTCAATGATTACAGCGACATTTGCTTCAGCATCAGACCCATCTTCATTAAAAATTTTTTTACCTGCAAATATTGGAACATGATCAAAATATTTTCCATCACCATCAACTGTTTCAGGAACATCAATATTATTCTTGATGCCTAATTCATAGTCATCTGGACCATGTCCAGGTGCGATATGTACAAGTCCTGTTCCTTGATCAAGAGTAACATAATCTGCCGAATATAATTTTACATTAAAATCATATCCACCATCTCTAAATGGATGAGAGCATTTTAAGCTGCTAATATCTTTTATATCTTTAATTTTATTAAAAGATTTAATTCTACATTCTGATTTTACCGCTTCCTCAAGATCTGATGCAAATATTAGTAAATCACCCTTTTGTGCATGACTATCATCAGAAATATCATCTACCTTAAATAAAGAATATTTTATGTCTTCGCCAAAAGCTATCGCTCTATTTCCAGGAATAGTCCAAGGCGTGGTTGTCCAAATTACGACTGATGCATTTAATAAATCTGGATCATTTGACTCTAAGATTGGAAACTTTACGTATATCCAAGTTGACTTATGTTCTTTGTACTCAATTTCAGCTTCTGCTAATGCAGTTTTTTCAACTGTCGACCACATTACAGGCTTGGAACCTCTGAACAAACTTCCATTTTCTAAAAATTTAAAAAATTCTTTTACAATAGTAGACTCTGCATTGAAAGACATAGTCGTGTATGGATTTGACCAATCTCCAATCACTCCAAGTCTAATAAATTCTTCTCGCTGGATATCTATCCATTTGGAAGCAAACTCTCTACATTCTTTTCTAAATTGAATGATATCTACTTCATCTTTATTTAATCCTTTTTCCCTATATTGCTCCTCAATCTTCCATTCAATTGGCAGTCCATGACAATCCCAGCCAGGAATATATGAACTATCTTTATTTAACATTTGTTGTGATCGAACAACAAAATCTTTTAAAATTTTATTTAGAGCGTGACCTATATGAAGATGTCCATTCGCATATGGTGGGCCATCGTGTAAGACAAATTTCTCTTTTCCTTTTGATTGATTACGTAAAGACTCATAAATTTTTTTTTCAGACCATTGATTTAAGATTAATGGCTCTTGTTCTGGAAGGCCAGCTCTCATAGCAAAGCTGGTTTTAGGTAAAAATAATGTTTCGCTAAAATCTATTTTTTCATCCTTAGCTGTCATGTTACTTATCTTAAGATTTGTTTTGCTTTTAAAATATCTTTATTTAACTGTATTTTTAGAGAGTCGATACCTGAAAATTTTTTTTCATTACGTATGAAATCAATAAAATTCACTTTTAAAGTAGAATTATAAATATTCAAATTAAAATCAAATAAATATACTTCTAATAATGGCTTTTTTTTATTAAATGTAGGTCGAATTCCAAAATTTGCTATGCCTTTATAATCCATATTTCTTTTACTTTTATTAATAATTTTAACTGTTACAGCATAGACGCCATAGTTTGGTTGAGAGTAACCTTCAATTTCAATATTAGCTGTAGGAAATCCAATGAGTCTTCCTCTTTGATCTCCTTTTATAACCTTTCCAAAGACAAACCATGATCTTCCTAATATTTTGTTTGCTAATTTTATCTTTCCATCTTCAATTGCTAATCTGACATTTGAAGAAGAAAATATTTTTTTCTTGAAATATTTTGCTAATGAAACTGGAAGCTTAAAAATACTTACAGGAGAAACCAAAAAATCATTCTTCTTTCCAAAATCTTTTAAGTATTTATAGTCACCGCTTCTATTGTTACCAAACTTAAAATTTTTTCCTACAAAAATATATTTCATTTGAATTCCATCACGCAGTATTTTGCTACAAAAATAATGAGGAGTCATTTTTGCAACTGAACTAGAAAATTTTAGTATTATTACGTAATCTACCCCATAATTTTTTAGGATTTCACACCTTTTATCAATTTGAGTGAGTAAAAAATTTCTTTTTTCTTTCTTAAAAAAAATTTTTGGATGAGGATCAAATAGCAATACTCCAACTTTTTTATTTTTTTTTGACTGAATTTTTTTTGCAGAATTAATTATTTTTTGATGACCTCGGTGAACACCATCAAAATTTCCTAATAAGAGAATCGAATCCTTAGTATGTTCTGCTATAGACTTATAATTAGTAAAAATTTTCATAATTTAAGAGATTTAACTATATTTATTTGATCAGGCTCGTGATTAAGATATGAATTAAAAAAATTTTTAATATCAACTGTATTGATGATTTCATCTTTGTGAATTCCTGTTTCAACAAAAATAGAATTAATACCAAAATTATTAGCTCCTTTTATATCTGTTCTAACACTATCACCTATTGCTATCATTTGAGATTTGTTTTCAATAAGTCCCTCATTTAATGCATTTTCTAAAGCGTGGTTGTAAATTTCTTGATATGGCTTTCCATAATATCTTACCTTTCCACCCAACTCAGAATAAAATTCAGCAATACTTCCTGCGCAAAATATTTTCCTTTCTCCTCTAATAACAATTAGATCAGGATTAGCGCATACCATTGGTAAATTCAGTTTAATCATCTCTGATAAAATATTTTTATAGTCTTCTGGAGTCTGTTGTTCATCATCATCAAATCCAGTGCATAAAGCAAAATCAGCATTACTTAATGTCTCAACTTTTTCAATTTGAATATCTTCTAAAAGGTCATAATCTTTAGGTGGTCCAATATGAAAATACTTATAGCCATGATTAAATTTATTAATCATATTTATGGTAATATCTCCTGATGAAACTATTGAATGAAATAAATTTTTTGACAGGCCAAGCTTCTCTATTAATCCTGACTCAACAACTGAATTAGGCCTTGGAGCATTAGAAATAAAAATTACTTTTATTTTACGTTCATTCATGTACTCAAGAAAAACTCTGCTATCTGAGAAAACTTCCTTACCATTATGAATAACGCCCCATAAATCACAAAGAATAACTTTTGAGTCTTTAATAAAATTATTAAGGTCTTCGATATAGTTAATTAACATAAATTTTAGTATTGCATAATTTGAATTTAATAACTTATAATAAACAATTAACTTCTGTATCAATTTATGTCATCTCTTTTTGATCTAACTGGAAAAAGTGCAATAATTACTGGGTCTTCTAGAGGTATTGGTAAAGCAATTGCTCATCGAATGGCACAGCATGGTGCAAAGGTTGTCATAACCAGTCGGAAGCTTGATGCGTGTGAAAAGGTTTCTGCTGAAATAAATAACGAATTTGGTAGCGATGCATCTATTTCTATCGCATGCAATATTTCTGATAAAGATCAATTAAAAAACTTATACGCCAAATCAAAAGAATGGTGTGGTAATATTAGTACCCTCGTTTGCAATGCTGCGGTTAATCCATATTTTGGTCCATCGATTAACACTCCTGATGAAGCTTTTGAAAAAATAATGAAATCAAATGTTCAAAGTAATTTTTGGCTATGCAATGAAGCTTTGCCTGACATGACATCAATGAAATCTGGCTCTATTATTATTATATCTTCGATTGCGGGACTTCAAGGAACTCCTGTTCTTGGAGCATATGCAATTTCTAAGGCAGCTGACTCACAGCTTGCAAGAAATATAGCTGTTGAATATGGCATGAATAATGTTAGAGCAAATTGCATTTCACCTGGATTAATTAAGACAGACTTTGCAAGGGCTTTATGGGAAAATGAAAGTATTTTAAAGGCAGCTACTTCCCATTCAGCTTTAAAAAGAATTGGAATGCCTGATGAGATAGCTGGGGCCGCTGTTTTTTTAGCGTCTGAAGCAGGAGCATTTGTGACAGGTCAAAACCTCATTATCAATGGTGGCGAAGCACCCGGCCTCTAAGAAATCTTCAATTTGCAAAAAAAAGTTTATTTTTTCCCATAAATCAAAGAAATATCCACCTCTTGACAGTTAGGTTCACAATCACTATATGCCATGTTAGTTAGCATAAAATGCAACTTTAAATTTAAATATTAGGAGACATAAACAATGGATTTTCGCCCTTTACACGACAGAGTCTTAGTAAGAAGACTTGATAGCGAAGAAAAAACTGCAGGTGGAATAATTATTCCAGACACAGCTCAAGAAAAACCTCAAGAAGGTGAGATTATTGCTGTTGGATCAGGTAATAAAAGTGAAGATGGCAAAGTTACGCCTTTGGATCTGTCTGTAGGTGATAAAGTATTATTCGGCAAATGGTCAGGAACAGAAGTTAAGATCAATGGTGAAGAGCTTTGCATCATGAAAGAGTCAGACATCATGGGAATAATTACTACAAAATCTAAAGCTAAATCAAAAAAGAAAAAATAATATTTCAATAAGGAGAACTAAAAATGGCTGGAAAAGAAATTCATTTTGGCACCGAAGCTAGAAACAGAATGTTAAAAGGTGTAAATGTCCTTGCAGATGCAGTTGCTGTGACACTTGGGCCTAAAGGTAGAAACGTTGTCATGGACAAATCATTTGGTGCACCTAAAAGTACTAAAGATGGTGTTTCTGTAGCAAAAGAAATAGAACTTAAAGATAAGTTCGAAAATATGGGAGCTCAGATGGTTCGTGAAGCTGCAAGTAAAACTAATGATGTTGCAGGTGATGGAACAACTACCGCTACTGTATTAACAAGAGCTATTGTAACAGAAGGTTTAAAATTTGTTGCAGCGGGCATGAACCCTATGGACTTAAGACGCGGCGTTGACAGTGCAATTGATGCAGCAAGTGAGTCAATTAAGACTAGCTCAAAAAAAGTAAAAACTAGTGCTGAAGTTTCACAAGTTGGATCTATTTCAGCAAATGGTGAGACAGAAGTGGGCGACATGATTGCGAAAGCAATGGATAAAGTTGGTAACGAAGGTGTTATTACTGTTGAAGAGGCAAAAGGCCTTGAAACAGAGCTTGATGTTGTTGAAGGTATGCAGTTTGATCGTGGATACCTATCTCCCTACTTTGTAACAAATGCTGAAAAGATGACGGCAGACTTAGACAATGCATTAATCTTATTGCACGAAAAAAAGCTAACAAACTTACAACCAATGCTTCCTTTACTTGAAGCTGTTGTACAAGCTGGTCGTCCTCTAATAATAATTGCTGAAGATGTTGAAGGTGAAGCTTTAGCGACTTTAGTTGTTAATAAATTGAGAGGTGGTCTTAAAATTGCTGCTGTAAAAGCTCCTGGATTTGGAGACAGAAGAAAAGCAATGCTCGAAGACATTTCTATCTTAACAGGTGGACAAGTAATTTCTGAGGACTTAGGTATCAAACTTGAAAACGTTACTATTAATGATCTCGGAAGTGCCAAAAGAGTAACTATTGATAAAGAAAATACTACTATTGTTAATGGAAATGGCACAAAAGCTGACATCCAAGGTAGATGCTCTCAAATAAGAAAACAAATTGAAGAGACTACATCTGATTATGATAGAGAAAAACTTCAAGAAAGATTAGCTAAACTAGCTGGTGGAGTAGCCGTCATTAAAGTTGGTGGCGCTACCGAAGTTGAGGTTAAGGAGAGAAAAGATCGTGTTGACGATGCATTAAATGCTACTAGAGCTGCTGTTGAAGAAGGTATTGTAGCTGGTGGTGGATTATCTCTACTTAAAGCCGCAGCTTCACTTGATAAAATTAAGACATCAAATGCTGATCAAAAAGCTGGTGTTGATATTGTAAGAAGAGCATTAGAAATGCCAATTCGAACAATAGTAAATAATGCTGGTGTTGATGGCTCTGTAATCGTTGGTAAGTTGAAAGAAAACAAGTCAGCTACTGAAGGCTATGATGCGCAATCAGATAAATATGTTGATATGTTTAAAGCTGGTATTATTGATCCAACAAAAGTTGTGAGAACAAGTTTACAAAATGCTGGCTCTATTGCTGGTGTTTTAATTACAACAGAAGCAATGGTAGCTGATGCTCCAGAAGATAAATCTGCAGCAGCTCCTGCTATGCCTGATATGGGCGGCATGGGCGGCATGGGCGGCATGGGCGGCATGATGTAATTCAACCTAATTTAAGTTATAAAAAAAACCCGGCTCTAATGCCGGGTTTTTTTTTATTTAATTAGATGGATAAAATGATTACACGCTTCATTTAAATTATCATTCCAATCAATGCTTTTTGATTTAAAAATTGCAGCAGAAGATTTTAATATTAATCCATCATCAAGTACTCGTAAATTATTAGCCTTCAAGGTTTGACCAGTAGATGTTATATCTGAAATGATATCTGCAAATCCATTAAATGGAGCGCTTTCGGTAGAACCATGACTTTCTACAGTCCTATAATCGACTACACCCCGATTTGAAAAAAAACTATTAGTAAGATTCGGATACTTAGTTGCTACTCTAATTCTTTTTGAAGTTTTCATTCTTTGAAAATTACTCACTTCTTCAAGGTCAGCCATACTTATGACATCGATCCATAAATTTGGAATTGCAACTACTAAATCTGCCTTACCAAAGTCTAATTGTAATAATTTATCTACTTTTGCATCAAAATTTCTAATCTTTTCTTGAACTAAATCATCACATGTCAATCCTAGGTGAATAGATCCCTCATCAAGACGACCAGTAATTTCTTTTGCTGACAAAAAATAAATTAATAAATTATCTAAACCATCAATTCTAGCTAAATAATTTCGGTCTTCAGTTTGATTAGATATCTTGATGTTTTTAGATACAAATAGAGCATCTAAATCTTTTCTCAGACGACCCTTACTTGGAAGAGCTATTTTAATTTTATCTTTATTGTCAAACATTGGTTAAAGCCTTCAAAATATTATTATTATTTGTAGCAAAGCCTACTGCTGAGAATTGATCTTTATCTTCAAGGGCATTTAAAAGCTTATCATAACGACCACCAGATATTAGGACATCTGAATTAAGATCATTAGTTATCTCAAAAATGATACCATCATAAAATTCAATTGAATGGCCAAAGTCACAATCGAAATAAATTGGTTTAGCTGATATCTTTATTAGATTAGATGACAGTTGATTTAACATTTCTTGCCCCACATCAAACCTTTGAATATCAAAATCATTTATAAATTTATTCATTTGATCATCGATTGATTGAATTGGACCATTTAAAGAAAGAAATTCATTAATAACTTTTTGAATTTCTTTTCCTTGTTTTGAAGATACAACACTCTCACTTTTAAGATTAAAACGGGAGGCAATTTCATCAATTGTTCTTGATCCAGTTTTTAACTGGTCTTCATTTAGTAAAATATCCTTTATTTCCTCATTGACTATTTTATCATCTCCAAAAACATCTCTGATGATATTTGATTTTCTCTCTTTATCATATCCAACTCCATCACTAATACGATTTAATAGCTTATCAAAATAATCTCGGCGATAAAAATGTCTTAATAGCCTTTGCTTCCACCTTTGCGGAAGATCAAGTGAGTTGATGAATAAATTAAATAATGAAATACTACTAATGCGTATACTAAAATCATTTATACCAATTTGATTAATGGTTTCAATCGCTAGATTTATTGCCTGAAATTCCTTTTCATAATTGGATATTTTAGAACTATCTTTATATATAATTTCAATACCTGACTGATTTAATTCAAGAGACTGTTCAGTAGAAGTCAGTGAGGATCTAAATACTGGACCACTGTAGCATAGTTGTCCATTTTCAAATTTATTTATATTTTCAAGAAAATATTTACACGTAGGTATAGTTAGATCAGGACGAAGGCACATTTCGTCACCAGAAATATTCGTAAAAGAAAACATTTTTCGCCTTATATCTTCTCCAGAAGTTTCATAAAATACCTCAGAATTAAAAACTAATGGAAGATCCACATACTGAAAATTATTTTCAGTAAATAAATTTTTTAGGAAAATATTTATATCTTGGATAGAATTCATGAAATTATTTTTTAATAATTTTTAATACAGAAGATATTAAATTCTGACGTTCAATATTTATTTGGCCTGCTTTACTTTCTTTCCACTCATCTCTTTCACTTATTTGTTTTGAAATCTCTTTTCCGGCAGATAAATCCTTAATTGATAAAACACCTTGTTCAAACTCTTCATCGCCTGCAATAATTGCAATTGAAGCATTGCGTTTATCACAATATTTAAGTTGCTTACCAAGATTTTGTGATCCGAATGAAATTTCACATGGAATATTGTTCTCTCTTAATTCTTCAGCAATTTTGATATATTCACTTAACTTTTCAGAGTTCATATTAATGATTACAACCAATGGATTTTCTGAAACATCTAAATTATTTCTTTGCTGCAATGCATAGACTAATCGATCAACTCCAATTGAAATACCAGTTGCAGCCACATCTTCTTTTCCAAAACGAGATATTAATTTATCGTATCTACCTCCTCCAGCTACAGAACCAAAAATAACATCCATTCCCTTATTATTTTTTACCGTGAACAATAGCTCTGCCTCAAAAACCATCCCAGTATAATAGTCTAGTCCTCTAACAACTGATGGATCAAAATCAATTGATAAATTTGGAAAGTTAGATAAATAATTTTCAAAATCTAGAATTTGTTCATTTGATTTGTCTCCATTTTTAATGAATCGAACAATTGATTCTGCCTGTTCAACTGAAAGACCAACACCACTCATCACATCGCCTGACTGATCTTTTCGCCCAGTTGTAAGTAGCTCTCTAACTCCATCCTCACCAAACCGATCAAGCTTATCTATTGCCCTTAACACCTCTGAAATCTGGTTTAAGGGAATATCAATCTCATTAAACAAATCATTCCAAATCATTCTATTCGAATATTTAATTCTATAATCTTGAGGACTTAGGCCAAGTTTCTCAAAAATTTTTGCAACCATAACACAAAGCTCTGCGTCAATATTAGAACTTTGAACACCAATGACATCTGCATCAAATTGTCTAAATTCTCGATATCGTCCGGGTCCTGGTTTTTCATTTCGCCAAACATTTCCACTTTGATAACGTTTAAACGGTTTAACAATATTTTGATAATTAGCTGCTACAAAACGAGCTAATGGTGCTGTAAGATCGTAGCGCAAAGATATCCATTGATTATCTTCATCTTGAATTGAAAATACTCCACCACTTGGACGATCAATATCAGGCAAGAATTTTCCTAAGGCATCAGTAAATTCAAATGCAGGAGTTTCTAACTCTCTAAATCCAAAATTTTGACACACTTCTTCTATTGTCTTCGAAACTTTTTTTCGAATACTGATTGTAATCTCGTCATTATCTTTAAATCCTTTTGGCAATATAGCCTTTGGATTTTTTTGGTCTTTTTTCATATATTCATAGTTTTAGTATCTCTATAATACTATATTTTGTTTAATGGTATAAGGGGGTCGTGGTCTGCTAGTAGTTTTTTCTAGCAAACTTAAATATGTGCGGTGTGATGTTTAAAGTTAAACATAAACTAGGATTTGCATTATTTAGTAGAAAAAGTCAAATATAATTGAAATTTTGTATATATGACCAAAATTGTGTATTGTAATATCTTTAAATCTCCTCATTTTTATGGATAGTATCATTAAGCATCCTCGTCTAATTTCATTTTATGCTGCTACAGGCCATCTTATGATGCATATGTTTGCTGCATTTTATTTTGTAATTGTTCTGGCAATTGAGGATGATTGGAATTTTTCTTATGATGAATTGATTAACTTATGGCTTTTGGGCTCGCTATTAGTTGGGTTAGGTTCTATCCCCGCAGGTTGGCTTAGTGATCGATGGAGCCGCTCTGGAATGTTAGTGATCATGTTTATTGGACTTGGAGTCTCTTCTATATTGTGTGGACTAAGCAATAATAAGTTTTCATTAATGATAAATCTATCAGCTCTTGGACTTTTCTGCTCAATCTACCATCCTGCAGGTATATCATGGGTTGTAAACACATCTAAAGAAACCGGAAAAGCTCTTGGTTTTAATAATATATTTGGTGGTGTAGGAATTGGATTAGGTGCATTCTCTTCAGGATTAATCATTGATTTGTACAATTGGAATTATGCTTTTATTTTTCCAGGAGCAATATCAATAATTATAGGAATTGGTTTATTTCTTCATATTTATCAAGGCAAGATATCATTTAAAAATATTATTTCTGACAAATTTAATGATAACCCTGAACAAAATCAATTATTAAAAATTGCCATCATAATGCTTATCAGCATTACATGTATGTCATTTGTATATCAGATCCTACAATCTAGTTTACCTAAAGTCATAGATATTCGTTTAGCGGAAAGACTAGACTTTGGTGCATCACAAATAGGATTGATAGTATCTTTTATTTATATTGTAAGTGGCCTTATGAATTATATAGGAGGTATACTTGCAGACAAATATCCAGAAAAAAATATTTATTTAATTGGTATTTTGGGTCAAGGGATTTTACTTTTTTTTATATTTAGCCTTTCAAATTACTTCCTAATAATCATCAGTCTTTTCATTGTAGCTTTTAATTCATCTATACTACCTGCTGAAAATTTATTGCTCGCATACTTTTCACCACAAAAGCATCAAAGTCTTGTATATGGAATTAAATTTATTGTTTCATTTGCAATAGCACCGATAGCTCTGTTTCTAATTTCAACAAGCTATGAAACAACAAAAGAATTTAGTTATTTATATCTTTCCAGCGGAATATTAATGCTGATATTATTTTTTGTTGTATTTACTCTTCCTTCAACACAAAAAAAGTCTATCAGTGAGGCATTCTAAACTTATCATGACAAGTTTTGCATTGTGACCAAATCATCTTTTTTTGATATTCTTTTAATTCATCACCCATTAAGTTCATTACTATTGTAGCGAAATCACTAGCATCGTTTGACGCTTTGTTCATTAGATCATTGAATAATTGTTTCTCTTCCCAAACAGATGGTAATGCTTCAGTTTCAAAGCCAGTTTGTGTATTTGCAGGAAAATAATTTATTAATGCTTCATAATTTTTTGACATTTTCAGCGCTAATTCTGAAACAGCCTGATTATTTCCCTTTGTAATCTCAGAAGACATTTTTTTTGCATAACTATAATTTTGCTTAAACATAGCTTTTCGATCTTTTATAAACTTCTCCTGAGTCATGTCATCAGCATATATATTAATAGAAACTGTCGTAAAAATGATAACAACTAATAATTGAAGAATATTTTTCATATATTAAAGTTATTATAATGAAATATTTTAACAATGAAAATAAATATGGAATAATTTCTATTTCATTCCATTGGATAACTTTACTAATTTTGATATTTCAAATTCCTTTAGGATTCTACTTAGAAGATCTTGAATTCTCAGATTTTAAATTATCAATTGAAAATTATCACTCAATATTTGGGATGATTATTTTCTATATTACTTTATTGAGACTTATCTGGAAACTTATGAATGACTCGCCACTTAGTGGTAGTCAAGTGCAGACCTGGCAATTAGTCATTTCTAAAGCAAATCACTGGTTATTGTATTTTACACTGCTTACTATTTCTATATCAGGAATAATGAAAAAATTATTGTCTGGTGAAGATGTAAATTTTCTTTTTACATCTATATCTTTTGATTATTTTAATTTTGAAATTGTTGAAGTTGCTGAGAAAGTCCATGTATCTGCATCTATTTTTTTGATAATTCTTATTGTCTTACATATTTTAGCAGTTCTATATCATCATATTTTTCTAAAAGACCCAATTTTAAAAAAAATTTCATAGATAATATGGTACAGCTGGGAGGATTTGAACCACCGGCCTCCTGGACCACAACCAGGCGCTCTAACCAACTGAGCTACAGCTGCATAAATGGTGGCTCGAGGTGGACTTGAACCACCGACACAAGGATTTTCAGTCCTATGCTCTACCAACTGAGCTATCGAGCCGTAAGTGCAATACATTGCAAAAGCAACAAAATTACAAATATCTTTTAACTCTTTTATGTTAATTCTTCTAGTTTTTTTCTCAAACTAACAATCAGTTCTTCTAAATCTTTATAAGCATTCATTTCATCTGAAGAAATAAGCAGCCTTATATCATTGGACTTTTTTAAGTAAGCGCAGGGCAATGAGGCATCTTTCAGATTCTGATCATTCATTATGTGATCTCTATAAATAAAAGAGGATTTAACTTTTATTTCTCTCAGAAATTTAGACCATTCAGCTCTTTTTCCAAAGTTGTCGTAAGTCATACTACAAAGGCTACATTCATATGTATCAGGTGATACAATTTTATGTGCCCAATCTATTAGCGAATTAACTGTTCCACTCTTTGCATTATATATAAAAACTATTTCACTCATATGGCTCCAATAGATTTTAAAATATTTCGCGTCTCATAAAGTGGAAGACCTACAATATTTGAATAAGAGCCACTTATAAATTTTATAAATGACTCTGCCTGACCTTGAATTCGATAAGAGCCAGCAACATTTAACCACTCATTAGAAGCGATATATTGGTCAATTTCATTTTGTGACAATCTCTTCATTAAGATGGTGCTAAGAACAGACTTGGTTATTAAATTTTTATCTTTATCTAAAACACATAAACTAGTTATTACTTTATGTCTTTTTCCAGACAAAAAATTTAGATTTTGAATTGCAATTTCTGACTTATCAGTTTTATCAATAAGCCTTCTTCCACAAAAAGCGATTGTGTCCGCTGTTAATATTATGCTACCAGAGCTATTCTCTTTCAGAGAATTCATTTTTTCAAATGAAATTCTTTTTACATAATCTTTTGGAGTTTCATTTTTATGAATTGACTCATCTATATCAGGTGAGATGACTTGATCAGGAATAATTCCAATACTTTTCAATAATTCTAATCTTCGTGGAGATGAGCTTCCTAGAATAAATTTCAATATTAAATCTCTTTTGATTATTTATAGCGGAAAATAATACGTCCTTTGGTTAAATCATAGGGCGTGATTTGAACTAATACTTCATCTCCAGCAAGAACACGTATCCTATTCTTTCTCATTCTACCTGCAGTATGTGCTAAAACTTCATGTCCATTCTCTAATGCTACTTTAAACATTGCATTAGGAAGTAAATCTGTAACCTTACCTTTGAATTCTAATATTTCTTCTTTTGACATATTTATTTTTTAGAAAGCCTATATTCTATTGATCGAGCATGGCCGTCAAGCCCCTCATCTTTAGCCATTGACATAGCATCTGAACCGATTTTTTCAAGACTTTCTGGTGTACATTCAATAATTGATGTTCTTTTTATAAAATCAAAAACTGAAAGTCCGGAGGAATACCTAGCAGTTCTATCTGTTGGAAGAACATGACTTGGTCCAGCCAAATAATCTCCGATTGCCTCTGGAGTTGATGTTCCAACAAAAATAGCTCCTGCGTGCTTTATATCATTTAAATATTCTTTTGCATTTTGAAATGAAAGCTCTAAATGCTCAGGAGCAAGCTGATTTGAGATTTGAATTGCCTCATTTATATCTTTTGCAACAATAATGGCTCCATGTCTTTCCCAACTTTCTGAAGCAATATCTTTACGAGGCAAAGAGTTAAGCTGATCAAGAACTTCAGTCTCAACTTTATCTGCAAATGAGTCATTGTCTGTAATCAAAATACTTTGAGCGCTATTATCATGCTCTGCTTGAGATAGAAGATCAGCAGCAGTAACTTTTGGATTATTTGACTCGTCGGCGACAATTACTATTTCAGAAGGCCCTGCAAACATGTCAATTCCAACTGATCCAAATACTTGTTTTTTTGCCTCCGCTACATAGGCATTTCCTGGTCCAACAATTTTATCTACTTTATTAATTGTATCAGTTCCAAATGCGAGTGCCCCTATTGCTTGAGCGCCCCCTATTTGATAAACCTCATTTATATTTAGCAATTTAGCAGCATATAAAGTAGATGGATTGAGCTCCCCATTCCTAGCTGGAGTAACCATGACAATATCTTTTACCCCCGCAACGATGGCTGGGATCGCATTCATTAATACCGTGCTTGGATAGCTAGCTGTTCCTCCAGGAACATAAATCCCAACTCTTTCAATAGGTTTCCATTGGTACCCTAAAGTGGTTCCTGTTTCATCTGTATATAACTGATCAGTTGGCAACTGACGCTTATGATACTCAGTAATTCTTTTGGAAGCTATCTCCATTGATTTCTTAATATCCACTTCACATCTACTGTCGAGCTCATTGATATTTTCTTCACTTAATTTAAGTTGTTCTAATGTGAAAGAATTGGAGTCATATTTATTTGTTAGCTCGACAAGAGCTTTATCTCCATCACATTTAACTTTTTCTAGTATTGATGCAACAATCTTACTTACATCTTGGGATGTATTACGATCATTTTCAATTAGCTTTTTAAAGCTACCATTAAAGCTTTGGTCAGTTGTATTAAGTCTGAGTGTCATTTTTTTTATTTACTTCTTCTACAGTCCAAGAGTCACCTTGATCTTCTAGTTTTGCTTGCACTACTTCAGTTTCGAGTTTTATAGTGGCATCATTATTGAAAAGCAATTCAATTTCAATATTTTTGGACTTATTGTTATAAAAGTTAAATGTTAGTAATTCTAAGACTTTAGCCTTATCCATTTGATCAATATTTTTTGAATGGACAGCCAAAACATCCTCAAAAACTAAAACTGCTTTCGTTCGATTGTTTGTCTTATTTACAATTTTTTCTTCCCACATAAAACGGGTAATCATTACAATAAATGTACGAATAGATGGCAAATATTTAACATCATTTACTTCAATTAAGCCATCTTGAAGAACTGTTGCAATAATTTTTAATTCCTCTGTATCGATTGCATTGAGCTTCATTCTATTTTATGCGTTTGATGTTTCCACCACATTGAGAAATCTTTTTTTCTATTTCCTCGTATCCACGATCAATATGATAAATTCTATTAATTATTGTTTCACCTTTTGAAATTAGCCCTGCTAAAACAAGACTTACTGAAGCTCGTAAGTCTGTTGCCATCACAGGTGCACCTATTAGTTCACTAGATGGAGAAATAATAGATTTATTTCCCTCTATTGATATTTGTGTTCCCATTCGATTTAACTCGGGCACATGCATAAATCTGTTTTCAAATATATTTTCAATTATTGAGGAATTTTTTTTTGACTTTGATAATAGTACCATTATTTGAGCTTGAAGATCAGTTGGAAAACCTGGGTACTCCTCTGTCTGCAAATTAACACCCACCTCAATATCTGATTTAGATATAGAAATGCTATCTTTATTTAGTTTAAAATCAATTTTTAATTCTTCAAATACATTCAAAATATTTTGCATGTGATCTGGTTCAATATTTTGAATTTTTAAATTATTTCCAATCAAAGCTCCAGCAATCATATATGTACCTGCCTCAATTCGATCAGGAATTACTTCATGAGTTGTTCCTCGAAGATTTTCTTTTCCTTGAATTAAGATTTTTCGATCACCAATAAAATCTATTTCCGAACCCATAGACTTCAAACACTTAATAAGATCAATGACCTCTGGTTCAATTGCTATATTATTAATCTCACTTTCTCCACTAGCCAATGAAGCTGCCATTATTATATTTTCAGAGGCTCCAACAGAAATTTTTTTTAAATCAATTTTATTTCCTTTTAAACCTTTTGGTGCCTTACAGTTTACATAGCCGCTATCAAGGACAAATTCGGCGCCTAATTTTTTGAGCGCATCAATATGCATATCAATTGGTCGCGCTCCTATAGCACAACCACCAGGAAGTGATACTGAAGCTTCTTTTTTTCTTGCAAGCAAAGGGCCTAAAATGAGAACACTTGCACGCATTTTCCTAACTAAGTCATACTCTGCAATATTTTTGTTAATATCTTCATAGCAAACAGTTAATTTATTTTGACTCAGATTTGAAATATCAGCCTTTACACCAAGTGACTCCAAAACTTTTATCATTGTCTGAATATCTTGAAGATTAGGAACGTTTGTTAAATGAACGGCCTCATCAGTTAAGATGCATGCGGCCATAATTGGTAAGATTGCATTTTTAGAACCACCAATTGTAATATTGCCACTGAGAGGTTCTCCTCCTGTTATGACAATTTTTTCCATATAGGATTATAACTTGGGAAGTGTGACGCCTTTTTGTCCCATGTATTTACCGCTTCTATCCTTATATGAAACATCAGGTGGAGCATCACCTTTAAAAAAAAGAAACTGGCAAGCGCCTTCGTTTGCATAAACCTTCGCAGGTAATGGGGTTGTATTGGAAAATTCAAGTGTTACATGCCCCTCCCACTCAGGCTCAAGTGGAGTTACATTTACAATAATTCCACACCTAGCATAAGTTGATTTACCTAAACAAATAACAAGAACATCTCTTGGAATTTTGAAGTATTCAACCGTCCTTGCTAATGCAAATGAATTTGGTGGGATAATACATTCCTTACCTGGACGATCAACAAACCCCTTGTCACTGAAATTTTTAGGATCGACAATTGCTGAATCGACATTTGTAAAAATTTTAAATTCTTCAGAAACACGAGCATCATAACCATATGAAGAAACTCCATATGAAATTGTTCCATCTTTTTTTTGACCATCAACAAATGGAGAAATCATATCCTGCTCCATTGACATCTTTTTAATCCATTTGTCTGACATTATGGTCATAGTTCTAATCCTTACTTTTAATTTTTTTTTGAAACTCTTTTCTTTTCAATAAGTTTAATCGTAGAGCATCAGACAATTTATCCTTTTTGCTCTTAGTTGTATTTGCTTGTCTTTTATTTTGATCTACCTTCAAGGAACTGTTTTATTTCTTCTGGATTGAGGCCTGCTTTTTTGAGTTCTTTTACCAACTTTTCTTCCTCTTTTTTTTCGGTATTGTCAGCAAACTTCGCTTCTCTTTTTTGCTGCTTGGCCATCGCTCGCTCGCCTCGTTTTGATTTATAATCGTGATGAATACCCATAACAATCTCCATTAAAATATCGACACTTTACACATTTTTAATCGATTCTCTAGTGAAAACAAGAAGATGAAGTTTTGAGATATTATTTTTTTAAATATTAATATCTGACTGAAAAGTCTCTAGATAATAAAACCACTGAGGAGTGAATAGATAGAAATAAAAATAAATGCACCAGGCAAGACCTGTGACTAAATTCATGAATAAGTTCGCCACTCCAACAAGAGAGTCCTGATTCCACTTGTCTCTGAGTTTTTGCGGATAAAGTGGAAGAGTCCAGGTGTAGATGATGAGAAATAGGTTCAGAAAACTTAAAACAATACAAATATATAGAAAAATCGTCATTTTTAGGCCTTTTTTACTATCAATATGGCCTAAGAATGATCTAAATTCTATACATACTTTTGCCCAAATCTGGACTATATTTAATAGTAATTACTTATTGATATCAATTGATTTATTATTGTATCATGGATTTTACAGTTTTTATTAATGGAGCGTTCAAAAATGAAAAACAAAATTGAGAAGAAAAATGGTTTCTCACTAATCGAACTTTTGGTTGTTGTTGCAATTATTGGAATTCTAGCTGCTGCAGGAGTTGTGGCTTATAACGGATTTATGGATAATGCGAAGAAGAGTTCTACAAAAGCAAATCATACAAATGTTGTGAAATTTTTAAGTTCAAACTTCACAAACTGTTCAACTGGAGCAACATATATTGCATGGTCAACAACTGGTAATCCATATAATGCCCCTTGCACTTGGTCAGTAACTCAACATGCTACAAGAATGACTGCGCATTTTGCTGCCGAAAACTTTAAGAACCCACATTACTCATCTCAGAATGCAGTTGTATACAGAAATGGTACACCTCCTGCATCAGGTTCATATGTTGGACAAACATGGATCTATTGTCAAAACTCCAATCCTCAAAGATGTTTAGTAAATACTCGTTGGGGCCCTGGTAATAATGAATACTCAAGAAGTACTGTAACTAAAGAGTAGTTACATTAACTCGATATTACTTTGAGAGGTTTCTCTTTATTAGAATTATTGGTTGTTGTTGCTATTATTGGTATTTTGGCGGCTGTAGGAATAGTTTCATATAATGGATACATTACTGGCGTAAAAAATAAACAAGCGCAAACAGGCCTTCAATCAATTTATCTCGAGCAAGAAGAGTATAAATCAATTAATAAGCAATACTATCGTCCAAGCGGTGGTTGTGGTGATCAAACTACTACTATTAATAATGGTTTATTTGGTGGCCAGATAACTCTTGATAATGAAAACTTCAGATATTGTATATCAGGTAATACATCGAGTTATATTGCCTACGCTTATGATAAAATGAATAGTAGTAACCGTTTTTGGATAAGAAATACTAACCAAAAAAGTTGGTGAGCCTTTTAACCTCTAGTCTTTTATGACTTCCATTGAAATAGCTTTTGTAATCGCTTTTTCGTTGTGCTTTGGAAGTTTTGCAAATGTTTGCATCTATCGTTTTCCAGTTGATAAGTCAATGTTTACTCCATCAGAGTGCATGCATTGCAATAAACAAATTCCATTTTACTTAAATATACCTTTGTTTGGGTTTTTCATTTTAAGAGGTAAATCTGCATGTTGTCAAAAATCTCTATCCCTTCAATATCCAATCGTTGAGGCATTAGCTGGAGTTGGGGCATTATATTTAGGTCTGATATACGGTGTTAATATTGAGTCAGTGCTTCTATTCTTTTTTTATTTATCGCTTGTGATTATTTTTTTTACAGATCTCAATGAGTACATTATTCCAAATATTATTACTTATTCTCTAAGTATAGCTGGATTATTAATCTCTTATTTTTCTTACTCAGTTTTTAATTTATCTTTGTTAGAGAGTTTATTGGGTGGAATCATCAGTGGTGGAATCTTATGGTTAACATCAAAGATATTTATCCTAATACGTAAAAAAGAAGGCATGGGAATGGGAGATGTAAAAATGATCTCTATGATTGGCTTTTGGATGGGTCTTGAAAATACATTTTTAGTATTGATAGCGTCATCTCTGTTGGGCTCAATCGTTGGAATTGGACTTATTTTAATGAAGAAGATGGAACGATCACAGTATATTCCATTTGGAACTTTTTTATCTATTGGGGCAGTATTAGTTTGGTTAATAAAAATTTATTATTTACCAAGCATATTCGTGCTTTAAAAAATTTGTCTCCAAGACTTGATTGTAAATGAATTGCTAGAGCCTCCACTTCCTGAGATCGTATTTCCTATAATAAGATTGTCTTTAGACGTCCACCCTGAACCCATACCTCCACCAGGAGCTCCACTAATACCAATATATATCTTTCCTTTATAAATTATTGGCGTGGTTGCCATACCAGACCCTAGTTTAAATTTCTTGAGAGTATTACCACAAGTATATGCATGTGCACTTAAAGTTGCTGACCCTGGATTACACGGATTCAATTTATTAGGTATATATCTTGGGAAATACACAACACGATCCATGATTGCTGAAGATCCTGTAATTTTTTCATTAGGCAATAAATCAACATACCATCCTTTATGGCTTGCATCAGGACATGAAGCTCCAGCGGACGTTACATTTTTACATTTTGCCGCTGTAATAGATGATACTCCACTTTTAAACGATGGATAATTTGTATCTTTAATTGCCAAAATTCTATTCTTAATTTTTGGATCTTCATCTGCAATATTGTACCGATCACCTGTTCCAAAGAACGCCCAAAGATCACTATTGTCATCGAGTGATAAAGTCACATCATGAAAAACTCTTCGTCCATTTGTTTCAGTTGCTTCACCGTCAAATAACTGTTGAAGTTGATACATGGTCCCTTTATTTGTTAAATTAAGTTTCCATAACTTGGACTCAAAGTCTGCAAAGTATACCAATGCACCTTTATAGTTTGCAGTTGATGTTGTGTCAGGTGTAACTGGAACCACTGATGCGATGACTGAATTAACAACTTTATTTCCTGCTTTGTCAGCAACATCTATTTTCTTCAATACTTTACCGCCGTCAGCAATATCAATTAAATAGACAGCTGAACCGTATGCAGTTGCAGCACCACCGTTTCCACCAGCTCCAAATATTGCCACCCATTTGTCTGCTCCTCCACTTTGAATTCGAATAATTCTCGGAGTTGAGACCGCTTGACCTAATTTTGAATAATCTCGAGATGGCGTGATTGATGCGTATGCTTCTTCAGATTTAGTTCCTGCAGCATTCCAGTACGTTACAGTCTGAGTTGATGGATTATTTTTAAAAGTCCACATATGTTTTGGAGCATCAATATTTGTTATATCGAGTGCTGAGTAGGAATGTTCGCCTTCACCCATTCCAAAAACAACGACTGTTTTCCAGGCACCATTATGATAAATATCTTTCACAACAGGAGATCCATCAACACCGTATATCGAGTTTGTTTTATTTGCTTTTCCTGAACTAACGCCTCTAAGTTTTGGTATGAGAGACGGTGGAATAAATGCCCATTTTTCAGAACCATCTGCGTTACTAAATGCATGCAGCATTCCACCATTCGAGCCAGCTAAGATAGTTGTAGCTCGGGCTTTCCAACGATCCTTAAAGGCTTTATAGCCATTTTGACTTCTATAAAAATCATCTGAATTTTTATCAGATGTATCCATTCCAGATGAAGGATTGTTTACAAGTGCAGGAGTTGAGTTATAGATATCTGCAAGTTTCCATCGTTCATCAGTTGTGGAACCATCTAAGTCTTCATCATATGAGTCAATGCCTCGAGTGAAATTTATCAAGTTAGTCGCATCTGCAACCGTACCCATTGTACCACCTAAATATAATTCAGATCTTAAAACGCTCTGATTTGCAGCAACAAAATTATTTAATCCAGCAGGAACATTTGCGCTTACTGTCCAAATATTTCTTGTATCTGCTGCTCTTGCTTCTAATTTTTCTCCTGAGTCCCACTGTTTAGCTCCAACTGTCCCATCAGCTTTTAATTTATATCGAAGAAGTCTTCCTTGCCATTGATGATCCTTTTTATAATTAAACACTGCTTGATAAATTGAGTCTCCAGATGTCATATCAGGCATAATAACAGGAGCTGTAAATGTTAGGCGTGATTGAAGAACTTGTTTAATTGCGTATGTCAACTGTTGAAGCAATTGATCCTCATCATCAGCAAATAAAGGAGTCTTAGTTCCACCGGCTGTTGCTAAGTTTTGGTAATTTCTTGTATTTCCGTAACCAGCATAACCAAGTGCAAATGTTTTTACGCCCTTATTAGTACGTAGCCATGTAGCCGTCCTAATATTAGAAGTTCCCCACCATTGGCCATCACTGAAAACAATATTATAGTTCTGCTGACAGTTTGCTTTAGGGCTTATGGGTGATTGTGATCCTGTCCAGTAAGATTTTGCATTATCCATACCTCGATCTAAATAAGTTCCCCCACCGGTAGGAAACCGATCTAAGTCAGTATAAATTTGGGCTGCTCCGTTTTTACTAATTGGAATTCTAATTCGAGCACTTGATCCCCACTCTTGCAGTCCAAAATTTGCACCCGTTGTTAAAGATGTATCAGAGACAAGTTTCTTTAAAACACGTCGCGCGATTGCAATTCGTCTCTCAGATTTTCCATATAAGCCATCGAATGATGCATTTCCTGTAAGGTTTGCCCCTCCAGCACAAAGTGACATTTGAAATTTAACAATTCGACTATTATCAGTGTCCCCGACAAAAACTTTGTCACCCAGCACTCCAAAACCCTTAGCATTTCTTAATTGGCCTTGGTCAGATCGACTTCCATATCCATCACCTATTGTACATAGATGAGCAAATGTAGTTGCATTATAAACATAAATTTTATGATTAGTGCTGCTTAAAATATAAAGACGATTTGCACCATCAACTTCTATATCATATGGAGAACCAAGTGAACCTTTATGCGTTAAGTTTGCTTCAGTTTTTTCAACCTGCATAAAGTAGTTTGATGCATTATTAAATCGTGTCAGAACTTTTGTATTATTATCGAAATAATAACTTTTATTATTTTGATCAATCGCATGAGGGCCTACTGAATTATAATAATTTGGGTCTGGCGTAATGGTTGATTTTAATGCGCACCCAGTATCATAGATGTATGTGACACCCGATTGATTTACTACTATTGAGTCAGCAGGAGTTACTTCAAGATCAGCATAAATGTGAGTTGAATTATTTGGAAATATCGAACTTGTGCATCTCCAATTGCCAGATGAGTCATAGGACAAGATTCTTTTATTCCCTGTATCTATAAAATAAACATTATCACCACTGTCTACAGCTACTTTACCAGGATGACGAAACTGTTGCTGACCAGAACCACCGCCGCCACGAATTTCTTTCAATAATTTTCCACCAGCATTATATTTTTTGAGATAACTTCTGTTATATTCTGTTGCCCAATGCGCATTATTCGAGTCCATAACAACGTCATGAGGATTATTAACTGGTGCTGTACTTGGAGCTGTCCATCCCATACTACCAGACCGGTCCAACATAATAAGTATGTTAGCCTTTACATCTGACTTTCCTGTTCCTGGAGGAGCACTTTTTGCAAAAACATTACTAGAAGAAATGCTTATGGATAAAGATAGAATGGCTATGAATGATAAAAATCTACTCATTATCTATGTCCATGTATTTTAATGATAGTTCATTGAAACGATCAGAGACTATTTCAACAACCTGCTCTCTTGACTCGCCAGAAATTTTATCGATAAGAAAAACTGATTTTTCACTTTTATCCCAGTAATAGTAAGCAAGACCACTTGTTCCTGCTCGACCATAACCTTCTGTTGGATCGCCGTAATAATATTTAAGACTTTTTAAATAGTCAGCATCATTTTGATAATCTCTGATAATAATTTGATGTAAATCTTTATCGATAAAATTGTACTTCACAATTGCCAGCTCGAAATCATCGCAAATGCGTTCTATAGGAATATCGTAACCATGTAGCTTGCTGCTATTCGTTCCGGCATCTCCTACAAATTTATTTTGAAATGAATTTAAAGATGAACCGATTAATACTTTTTCAAAATCACACAAAGCGTGTGCTGCTGTATTTGCTATAAAAAACAGCACAATTGAATAAATATAAATTTTGAAGTGCTTAACCATTACTTATTAATACCTACTATAGCCTCAATTAATGTTCTCGTATAGGCATTCGAAGAACCTGGCCCTTTTCCACATGCAAAGACCTTGTAGAGATAGCTTGTCATATTGCCTCCTCCGCCCACATATCCAGTTCCACCGCCAATTCCCCCGCCAATTCCAGTACCTTTATAATTTGTTGTAGTGTGCTCTGTCGTAAACCACAAAAACGATTGATTATCATAAATGAGCTTTTCATCCCTATTTGTAACTCCTAATTCACTTGTCATCTTTATGCCTCTGCCACTAGTCCCATCATCTCCTGCAATCTTATATGTATCATCAAGTTGAAACTTGCATAGAGTACCAACTGAAGAGCTTCCATTCTTTGGCAAATTCCCAGTTGCCGCTTCAATTGATAGCCATCGACGAGCTGCTTCAACTCCTGTTTCAGCAGATAGGAAGGTTTGTCTGCTGCTCTCACTCTTTCCGGTCACTTTACTTTGAGATGATGCATTCATTAACAATACCGATCCCATTAATGTCATCGCTAACAACATCACCATAGATAAAATAAGGGCAAACCCTTTTTGATTTAATTTACTATTGACCATAGTAACTGTTCCTTATGAGTGCAGATATCGAATAGCTATCTCTTATGTAATTATCATTAGTTGTAATAGGTCGATTTCCAATATTAAATGTTTGAGATACTGGTGAGGTTCCATGCTCTTCAGGGCTTCTAATTAAAAGTCCTATCTCAACCTCCTGCGGGTTTTGAGGCTCTCCAAAAACTTCTCCAAAAAATTGTATTTCAGCAATTTCATGCCACCTATGTGTTGTTGCGCCCGAGCAAGTTGTTCCACTTCCATAATTACACTTTGCCGTACCACTAGGCCTTATTCCAATTGTTTTTATAACCGACTTTTGAAAATCAGAGTCAACACTTATCTCATGATAGGCTCCATACACGTCATAGTCTTGCGAGTTTTTATTACCTACCGGCGAACATGAAGAGGACCAAGTGCATTTTGTAGCATTTATATGAAAACCATATTTACCAAAAATTGCATGCTCTTTACCCCATGGATGAGTAATTCCAGAAAAATTACCAGTTGAAACATTACCTGGTGATTCACTTCCAGACTCAGTATTTGCGCCATTCCAAATAAATATTTTCTCAAGCCTTACCTCTTTGTTAAACCTAACAGTTAATAGATCAACTCCTACTATGCCTCCACATTCAGTTCCAACATCAATGTTACAAGACCACATTGTATTAAAAGAATTATCAAATGCGTAAGCCGCATCCCCACTCTTTGCAAAGCCAGGAAAAATATCAGTCTGTCGAGCGGTTATGTTAAAATCTGCTGACGTTATTGTTCTAACGTTTCCTTGACCATAAATTGTACTTCCAGTTCCTAATGCATTACCATTTTTTGTTCCAGTAAACTGAAGATCTTCAACGTAATCTGCTATTGGTGACTCCGCTATCACTGTTTGTAAAGAACCAGCGGCACAATTCATTGCATTACATTTTTCAACCTTTTTATAAACCCTCAATCTATTATTATATGTTTTCGTATAGTATGAAATTTTTAAACGTTCAGTGTAAGATTTATCATAAATTATCTCTATTGAGTCAGGGGCTGTGGTACCGCCATCAGTAATCTTTATTGCATTTGTAATTTCTGGTTTTTGTTTGGCTGGACCATCATCATAATTGTATCCTGCCATTCGAACATCACGCATGATCATTGTTGCTACAGCTCTTGATGTTTGAGAAATATTTTTCATATCCTTTTGAAAGTCATAATTGTTTTTAATCACAATGTATGAAGCAAAAGATGCGGCAATAATAATAGAACTTATGGCAAGACCAATTAATATTTCTGGTAGTGTGAATCCCTCTTGATTACGGTGCATTGATCACTCTTTTAAAATGATTACTTGCTTTACCATCACGAGATGCCATGCGAATGGTAACAACATAATAATCTTTTCCACTTTTTGTTTTTTTTACGACTTCAATTTTTCTCTTATCACTTGGAAGTACGCTGCCTAATTTTTTATTAGCTTTAGCAAACCATTTAGCTCTTTTCTTATCATGAGTACCACTACCAGATGATCCTGATTTAAAGTCCATATTATGATACTTATCTATGTTGACTGTATCCGTAAGCAAGTCTTCATAGATCATATTGGCTAACATATTTTGTTTTTCACGATCGATGGAACTCATCAAAACCCTTGTCGATGTAGACGCTAACCCGTAGACAGCCACAAAGCCTATTCCGACTATGACCGCGGCAACTAATGCCTCAATAAGGGCTATACCTTGTTGATTTTTCTGCATTAATTCCACTCTATCCATGTTCGTTGTTGAGGCGAATATCGAGTAACATCATAAAAACTTGTAGGCCCTATATCGACTCTAAATTTTGTATCAGCATCACGTGTGACTTCGAATCCACCACCTTTTGATGTTCCATCAGGATTAAAACAAATTCTACTACTAGTGTTGCCATAGGTAGATGATCTTGAATTACCTGACGCATCATGTTTAGTTCGAACGGTTGCTTCAAACTCTAATGCTACAGGATATTCTGGATCGGTCATTCTGGGTCGCCCAGTTGATCCGCTACCAATATTACAAAAAGAAGAATTAAGGCTATCAATATTCATAACCATTATTCGATTACCTGATTGCTCTAGAATAATTGGAAAGCCAATATTCTGACTTCTTGTTTTTGCATAATCAATAAGGCCTCGAATTTTTGCTACATCATTTTCTGCAGTTCGTGATGATGTCCACCCAGCTAAATTTGGAACTGCAAATAGTGCAACTAAACCAAGGATGGCTACAGTTACAATAACTTCTAAAAGTGAGAAACCGTTTTTACGCTTAGTGTCCAATTCCATCATGATTAATGATCCCTGAGTTTAAGAGCTCCTCAATCGATTTTTCCATTTGAACCATTCCATCAGACACACCTGTTTGCATTGTGCTTGGAAGTTGGAAAATTTTATTTTCACGAATTAAGTTTTGAACAGCATTGTTACTTACAAGAATTTCAAACGCAGCCACTCGTCCTGTTCCATCAGCCCTTTTCATCAAACGTTGTGTAATGACCATCTTTAACGATGTCGCAATCTGTGCTCGAATTTGATCTTGTTGTCCTGGAGGAAACGCATCTATGATTCTATGAATGGTATTTGGTGCGCCACTCGTGTGTAAAGTACCAAAAACTAAGTGACCAGTTTCAGCTGCCGTCAATGCAAGAGAAATTGTTTCTTGATCACGAAGCTCACCCACTAAAATAACATCTGGGTCTTCTCTTAAACTTTCACGAAGAGCATCAGTGAATGTTGGCGTATTAGCTCCTAACTCTCTTTGAGTAATGATTGAATTTTTAGGCTCATGAACAAACTCAATTGGATCTTCAACCGTAATAATATTTACATCCTTATTCGTATTAACATAATCAATCATTGCGGCTAGACTAGTTGACTTTCCTGATCCTGTAGGACCAGTCACTAGGATCAATCCATTTAATGTACTTAACTTGCTTTCAATAACTGGTGGAAAACCCATTTGATAAAAATCAGGAATCTTGGTTTCAATTTTTCTCATCACGATATTCATTCCATTATAAGCAGAATAAATGTTGATCCTGAATCTGGTTGAGCCAATGACCATTGCAAGGTCTAGACCTTTTTTGACCTTTAACTTCTCTTGATGCTCCTTACTCAACTTGTCTTTCAGAAAGTCGTCGATATCTTTTGCTGAAATAACTTGCGCTGAATCCCTTTGAATCGACCCATTTACTCGCAGAGCAAGCGGCAACCCTGATTGAATGTGAATATCAGATAAACCGCTAATTTCAGCACTTTTTGTAATGATATCATCCATTAAAAATAGTCTAGACCTTTTAAAGTAACAAATCTAGGAATTTTCTTTATCTCTCAATGATTTAATGTGATCGTAATTTACCAATAATTAATTTTTATTGTTTAATTATAATCTGAATAAGGTATTAAATTCATTGGTTTTTATAAATAAAAACCTTAATATTTAAGCATAACATGTTCAAAAGTATAACAAATATTTTCAGCTCACTTGGTTCGATCTTTAGTAAAAAAGGAAGCTCTTCTTCTGCATCTGCAACAGGTGTTGGCGGCACGAATGAAAAGAAGTCTTTTTTTGGAAAATTAATCGCAAAAGTTAGTACAGGCATCATTGACTCGCTGAGTAAGTATTCTGTTCAGCAAGAAGAAGTTGTCGGAGTAGATATAGGCCCTAGCGGCATTCGATTACTTCAATTAACTCAAACTGAAAAAGAAGAATGGATTGTTGAAAAATTAACTGCTCGACATGTTGATCGAGTAGAAGACATTAAAGTAAGTCAAGGACCATTTGTAGAAGCGATTAAAATAGGTTTAGAGTCTGGTAAGTTTACGACTACTAATGCTGCTGTATCTCTTCCCGTATCAAGCTCAATTGTAAAAGTTATTGCGATGCCTCTTATGAGTGACCTAGAGATGAAAAATGCTATTGAATTTAATTCTCTTTGGGAAAACTTAACCCAATTGCCTGGCACAATAGATGAGTATTCGATTTTTCATCAGGTAATTAGAAAAGACTCCTCATCAAATATGATGGATGTTCTTTTTGTTGCTTCTAAGCTAAGTGATGTCAATGCGTATATAGATATTGTAACGCAAGCAGGATTACAACCTGTAGTTCTTGATGTAAAATGTTTTGCGCTTCGAAATGCATTTGAGACTATGGCACTGCCAAATATCGCTCAAAAGCCAATGGCAATTTTAGAAATTGGATCTCATGAAAATTATTTACTAGTACTAAAAGGAGATGATCCATTTGTTAGTGATTTATTTTTGAGTAATGCAGATAAAGCTGTGCTTGGCGTTAAACAAAATGACACTCTTGCATTAGCTCCAATTATTGATCGATACATTTTACAAATTAGACAAAACTTAACAGCTTACCAAAATCGATTTAAGTCTGACAAGGTTGACTCAATTTTCATTGTTACCGACACTCCAAATAGTGAAATGATTAATAAAGTTTTATCTGAAAAACTATCTGATCTAACAGTTGTTAATTTCAATCCTTTCTCAAAGATGCAAATTCCAGCTAACGTCCAAGCTAAGATTGACGCAGAGGAAAACAATTCATCTTTTGCTGCTGTGACCGGCCTTGCTACTCGAAAACTTGATATTTTTGGATATTATCAAAAGGTTACTGGCGTTAAAAATATCAACCTTCTTCCAAATCGTGAAGGAGTTAAAAGCTCAATAAAAAGCAAGTTTATTTCTGGGATTTTTGCAATAGGAATATCTATAGCTGTGGTTGTCTTTGGTATATATGCTTTTTCTTCATACTATTTTCAGTCTTCTTCCAATCAGGATGCGTTATCAGACTACGACATGCTTAAAATGGAAATTGAACAGTTACAAGGTCAGTATTCAGCCTTAATAAGTGAAAAAGATAAAATTAATGAACAGTTAAAGTTATCAGAAACAGCAACAACAAATCAAAACATAGCTGCAAAAGTATTGCGTGAGATCGCTTATCAGGCAGGATTTAATATTGTGCTAACAAATCTTGATTTTAATGGTCAAGAAAAATATGAAGTCAAGGGAGAGGCTTTGTCTGATGCAGATGTTATAAAGTATATTACGCGTGTCAAAGAAACAGGATTATTTGAAAATGTTGTACTTGAAAAATCATCACTTGCGCAAGAAGGTTCAACAATTAAAAAGTTTGTTGTAAAATTAATAATTAAACCAGAGTTAATAAACTCTCAACTTGTGGAAGTTAATGAGGAGGCTGAAGAATAGAATATGGCAAAAATATTTGGCATAGATACTGCAAACTTGTTTAAAAAAAAGTCAGACGCTTCTGCTGCGCCCGGGGAAGAAAAAAAAGGCGCAATTGGTAAATCACTATTTAATGATGCAAAACTTGTTCGACGTGCGAGTATCACGGGTGGTCTGATCATTTTTGTATTTGGTGGATATTTCATATTCATAAATCCATCTCTCAATAAGCAAGAAAATAAAATTCTTGAGATCGATAAATGGAGTCAACAATTAATCAGCTGTAATGATGAAATTGAAACCCTGAAACAAGAAGTAGCAGAGTTAAATGATCAAAAAAAATCAAAAAGTGGTTTATTTGTAACTGATGATGAGTTTGAAGCTTTCTATGCAGACTTAACAGAAGCATCAGTTTTATATCGATTAACGATCAAAGATATAACAAGAGCGGAAGAAGTTCCTGTTAGACAAAAGTCTGGTGCTGGAGATGACATGATGATGATGGATCCTATGATGGATCCTATGATGGATCCTATGATGGATCCTATGATGGATCCAAATATGGACCCTAATATGATGCCTGCTGATGGCGATATGTTTGCTGTTAGATGTGATGAAGGTATGGATATGTTTGCTATGGATATGGGCATGGATATGGGCATGGATATGGGCATGGATATGGGAGAGATGAATTTTGAAGATCCAAATGCTGAAGGTGGGCCTATAGCATATTATAAATTAATGGTTAATTTTGAGATAACTGGCTCTTTTACTAACTACCTTAAGTTTAGAAATGTAATAGCTAATAAAAACAAAATCGTTAATATTGAGTCTGAGAAAATAGATACAGATGAAACACCAGGTCAAATTGTTGCTGCTGCAACAGTATCATTGGTTAAGGCGGCTGATTAATATGAAAAAAAGTTTAATATCTCTAGCATTTATATTAGGTCTTCTTTCTGCAAGTTTTTCTTTTGCTGATGTTGATCCATTCTCAAGAAGTTTCACAAAGCAATCCAGTGGTGATCAAACATCAATGTCTGCATCGCCTGCAGCTGGAGATAATAGTATACATCCTATGCTTCGTCTAAGCCTTGATCAATATTTTGTTAAAGGAGTTGTTACATCATCAAAAGGATCACTTGCTATTGTTAGTTTCCCAGGAGGTGATGATTATTTTTTATATGTAGGAGATCCAATAGGAAATGATGAACATAGTTTGAAATCAATTTCTATTGATGGTTTGACTTTTGAAAAAGAAGGTGCTGATGAAGTTGAAAAGCAGGTATTTAATCCTGTTCAAACTATAACTGGATCGGATATGCAATAGATATGAATACTATTCAAATATTTATGAGAAAGTTTAGTATTGTCGCTGCAATCCTAGCGCCTTTATTACTTTTATCTTGTGCTGAATACATGATGTTGGATAGTGAAGTTAAAGAAGATTTCAAACCAACTGAATTTGCAAAAGAAAACCAACCAGTTATTGAAGAGAGTGTAAAACTTGGACCGAGACCAAATACAAAAACGGACACAGCATTAAGACCTGATAGAAGAATATTTATCGATGAAAGTATAATGACTGATTATACAAAAATTATTGATAAAAATTTCTCTCAGACATTTCCAATTTCAGTAAATTTTGAAAATGTCGAAATCAGAGAGGTAATGCAAACATTCTCTATTATTACAGGTAAGAACATACTTGTTGGGGATGAAGTTAAAGGAAATGTTAAAGCAAGAATTGTAAATGAAGATTGGGATGACGTCTTAGAAGCGATTCTAGAGATTAAAAATATCGCGTTAACATTAAACCCAAAAACAAATATTGTTCGTATACATTCAAAAGATGTTTTGACTGCTCAAGAAGCATATAATTTAAAACGTAAGGCTGAAATTAGAAAGGCAATGGATTTAAATAAATCTATTGCACCTGTGAGATCTGAAATATTTAAACTTTTCTATAGTAATCCAACAGTAGTTAAAGCTCAGATTGAAGATATTCTAAAAAATATGGATTCTACCGCATCAGCAGGTGAAGGAGATGAAGAAGAATCCTCCGGTGGTACAGCTGATCGAGTTAAAATGACAGTTGATGCAAGACTAGGATCTCTAATTGTTCTTGGTGGAGCCGAAGACCTTAATTTCATAGAAAAACTTATTAACCAAATTGATGTCCCTACCCAACAAATCTTGATTGAAGCGTTTGTTGTTGAAGTAGGCTCTGATTTCGATAAAGCTTTTGGTACTCGAATTGGTCAATCAATGAGAGATGTTAGCGGTGATACGTCTAAATCTCTATCTTTAGGAACACCTTTCTATGATGAAGAAACGAAATTGTGGACTGTACCATTACAAGATGGTGGATTATCTAATAATCCTATTAGTGCAATGACAGGCTCTCTTGGTATGTTGTTACGATCTAACAATATTGATCTATTATTAGAACTCCAAGCACTTGAGACTCTTGGCCTAAGTAAGATTGTATCAAATCCTAAAATTTTCACCCTAGATAATGAAACTGCAACAATTACTCAAGGTATGGAAATTCCATTCACGACAACTGAAGATGGTGAAACTAAAACAGAATTTAAAGATGCAGATCTTAAACTTGAAGTAACTCCGAGCATTGTTGGAGATGGAAATATAATTTTAAATATTGATATTAATAAAGATAATGCTGATACATCGCAGGCTAATCCACCTATTTCAAGCACCAAAGTTACAACAAGGCTGCTGGTTGAAGATCAAACAATTGTAATGATTGGTGGAATTTATGAGCAAACGTCAACAAAAGGTTCATCAAAGACACCTATCCTGAGTGACATTCCTGTATTTGGCAACTTATTTAAGAGTGTCACAAAAGATGATAAGCTTGATCGATTATTAATATTCATTGCACCTAGAATTTTATAAATGGCTGATATAATTTCAAATGATGCTGTAAGAGAAATCATTACTATTGCTTCGCAACAAGGAATTTTATCTCAAAAAGATGTAGATAATACCATAGCTCATAGCAATGAGACTGGTAAACCTATGTCTGCCATTCTTTTTGAGAGAAATCTGATGGATGAGCAGTCGCTTGCGAGCTTTATTGCTTCAAGTTACGGATTGCAATTAACTGAAATTGATCCAGAAGGAATAAATGAGGAGGCTGTAAAAAAACTAACTCCTGAATACATGGAAAGTAATATGATATTTCCATTTCAGGTAATCGGCTCGACACTCTCTATTGCAATTTGTGATCAGACAAAACTTTCTTATGAAAAGAATTTGAAAGTGATGACTGGCATGAATATTGACATGATACTGGTAACTCAATCCAATCTACAAAAATTATTTGAAAAAGCTGGAATGGCCACTGATGCAGGTGGTGAAGTTGTTGCTCTTGGATCTCTTAGAAAACAAAAAGAAGAAGTAGCTCCTGAAGTTGAAATTACAGAAAGAGATCGAACTGAGGCAGAGCAGTTTGTTACATCTATTTTGCTTGATGCATATAAAAGAAATGTCAGTGATATGCATATCGAGTCTTTTAGAACAAAAAAGCAATTAAGATTCAGAATTGATGGGGTTTTACAAGTTCAGGATCAGTATTCAGACGAAATTAATCAAAGATATTTAGCAACTGTATCTATTTTAAAACTTTTGTCTGGTGCACGAATTGAGGAAAAAAGAATGCCTCAGGATGGAGCAATTGCTTTCTCACATAATAAAATTGAGTTTGATCTTAGGGTATCGTTTTTACCAGTCCAAGGAGGACAAGAGAGAGTCGTTATGAGACTTTTAAGAAAAGATTCGATCAAATTAGACCTTGCAGATATGGGATTCAAACCAGATGAGTTAGAAAAAATTAATGACGCTATCTATGCAACCCAAGGACTTGTTCTTGTAACTGGCCCAACTGGTAGTGGTAAAACAACAACGCTGTATTCAATTTTAAGTGAATTAAATGATCCAAAAAGAAATATTCTTACAGCGGAAGATCCAATAGAGTATGAGCTTGAAGGCATTGGACAATCACAAATGAAAAGTGAAATTAATTATACCTTTGCTAAAGCACTTAGAACATTTCTCAGACAAGACCCTGAAGTAATACTGGTTGGAGAGATTAGGGATCAGGAAACTGGAAATATTGCAGTTGAGGCTGCATTAACTGGCCACTTAGTTTGCAGTACTCTGCATACTAATAGTTCAGTAGAAACAATCACTCGTTTGGTAAATATGGGAATCCCCAACTATCTTATATCTTCGTCGGTATCATTGGTTATCGGTCAAAGATTGGCAAGAAAAGTATGTCAAGAATGTAAAGTAGAAGATAAAAATGCTTCGCCAAAACTACTTAAACAAATGAAACTACCTTCAGATTTAAAATGCTTTGTTGGTAAAGGTTGTAAGGCTTGCAATAATTCTGGCTATAAAGGAAGACAAGGTATTTATGAAATACTTAAAGTTACTGAGGAATTACAAGATGGAATTTTAAAGAATTTAACAATACCTGAAATGGAAAAAGTTGCTAAAAAAGAAGGATTCCAATCAATGCAAGAAGTTGGCGCTGGATATATAAACGATGGAGTCTTATCGTTAGAAGAATACCAAAGAACATTATTTATTTCATAAAATTATGCCTGCTTACGATTATAAGGGAATTATTGGAGAAAAAAATACTTACACTGACGGTGTAATTGAAGCCATAAATGAAGATGAAGCAGCTTTTAGATTAAGAGAACAAAAGATAATTATTATTTCTTTGACTAAATCAAAGAAAAAGTCAGCTAATGATAAAACAAAAAAGAAGAAAGATAACGACGGTGAAAGTCTCTTATCAAAAATACCATTTATCGGTGGGGGATCAGTCAAGCCTCAAGAAGTAATGCTTTTCTCAAAAAAGATTGCAACAATGATAAGGGCTGGACTACCAATTATTGACTCATTAGAAATGACTGAAAATCAGGTTGTCGACAAAAAAATGAAGAAAATTATTAGCGGAATTGTTCAAGATCTTAGAGGAGGTTTTGAACTTTCACAATGCTTTGCAAAACATCCAAAGGTTTTTGATAATATTTATATTAATATGATTAAAGCTGGTGAGGCCTCAGGTAAGCTTGATATCTTTTTTGATAAGCTTGTTGAGATCTTAGAAAAAAGGCAGAAATTAAAATCTCAAATTAAAAGTGCGCTGATGTATCCAGTAATAATTATGTGTATTGCCCTACTCATAACAGTGTTCCTGCTTTGGAAAGTTGTTCCTGTTTTTGAGGAAATGTATGGTGGTATGGGCGTTGAATTACCAGGTCCTACTAAAGCAATAATTGCAGCCAGTGAGTTTATTCAGGGATGGGGAGGCTTAATATCTTTACTTTCAATCATTGGGTTCGTGATGATATTTAGATTTATGATGGGCGCTTCAGCAGGATTTAAAAAATCTGTCGATGGAATGTCTCTTAAACTTCCGATATTTGGTCCAGTTCTAGCACAGTCAACAATCTCTCGTATTGCATTAATTAAAGCTAATTTATTTGCAGCAGGTGTGGATGTATTGGAGATTTTGGATATTGCGACTTCGTCAACATCTAATACGTTGTATATTGAAGCATTAGAAAGAGTAAAACGAGGAGTTTTTTCTGGAGAAGACATGTCAAAATTATGCGCTAATGAGAAAATGTTTCCAGATACTTATTCTCAATTAATAGCAGTTGGAGAACGAACTGGTAATCTAGAAGAAATGTTTACGTCAATTGCTAATTACTATGAAGAAGAATTTGATAATGTTGTTGGAAATATTTCTACAATGATAGAACCATTATCAATGGTTATAATAGGCGGAATTGTAGGCGTGCTACTGATTGCAATGTATCTTCCTATATTTAATGCTGGTTCAGCTATTGGCTAATTTTAGCGAACTTCGGTACTTTGGTTTTTTTGACTCTTTTTCAATTACAAAAGAATACTGTTTAATAAAAGACTCACCGATTGGATGAGGTGGTAATTTATTAAAATTCTGCAACTCTATATTTTTTAAAATCTGAGTAGGAATATTAGTATTTTGTGCAATGACTTTAAGGTCAAGTGATATACTTTTTCGAAGAGCAGTAAGTTCTTCAATTTTTTTTGACAAATCAGTCTTATCTTGCATCATAATAAAAATTATTTCCGTTAGTATGCGAGCACGTTAGTGCTCGCATTGGGCTTAGATGATTGTTACATATCCACAGAATAATGAAATATATTTTTTACCCAAATTGAGTTTTTTAATTTACAAATTACCCAAAATAGGTTTTATTATGGAAATATGATAAGAAACAAAGACATAGCAGGTATAGAAAAAAAGTTATATAGTTTGCCGCGAGATAAAGTTCATAAATTACTATTGCTTCATTTATCAGGATTTAGTGACTTTTTTTAAATATTGCCAGTTACGGAGATGAAGTTGAAAAAACTTTAGGAGCTCGAGTTGGTGCTAAAACATTGGCACCACTAAGCTTTATAATTTTGAATACTATAATCTATACTTATTTTAATAAGAATGCACCCTATCATAAAGATATTCTCAAATTAAATTTACCTATAAATGAGTTTATAAATCATCCATTACTTAAATTTGAATTTACAAATAACTCTCAAAGATTTTCCAAAAATACGATTGAATGCATCGCGTATAATACCAA
>JBJLDC010000016.1:0-27256 GCA_045567365.1 Candidatus Pelagibacterales bacterium
TGATTATATTATTAATATCAACAGATTTACCAAATAATGTGAAGAATAGATTTTCATGTCGTAAGGCAGATTCATTTATGCCCTCTAAAATTTCATTTAGAGAGGTTTCGCTACCCATGCAATCAACTGCTAACTTAATACTAGTATTCAAATTACACCTCAACTAGTTTTTTGAAATTAAAATGCATTTTAATATTTGTTTTATAGTTATTTTTTAAAAATGACGCAATATTTGAAACAACATAATCAGATACTAAATTTACTTTTACATCAGCAATTTTTTTATTCTTGTATAGATTTTTTTTTTATAGCTGAAGAAAACTCCAATAATGAATCATTCTTCTTATATTCAGCGTAAGAATTGCTATAGCTCAAAATTCTTCCATAAAATGCTGATATGAATTTCTTCATTCTTTTGTTTACCGCAATATCCCCGAAGCCCATTTCTCTCAAATTATTCTCAAAATCATGAAACATGAAATCAAATAAACTTTGAGATAATTCATTTTTTTTATCACCTACCTCTATAAAATACTGAAAAATAATAAAAGAATGTAGTATTACAAGATCAAATCTAGACTCAAAACTATCCTCAACATCTAATTCAATATAGAAAATTTTACTTCTCGAGTTATCTATAATAGACTGATATATCTCTTTAACTTCGGAAGTACTTTTTGATTTGAACATAGCAGTCTAATTATGAATAAATTGATACCTTATATAATATTACTATTATTTTTAAATAGTTTGCTCTCCAATAATTAAAACTCATGGCTACACCATTGAAAATACATCTGATTTTTCAGATTTTATATCAGAAATTGCTTCAAATGAAAAAGTATCTAAAGAAAAAATATTAAAAGATCTTGGCTCACCATCAATAATTATTGACGATATTGATAATACATGGCTTTACCTGCTTTCTACTAAAAAAGAAAGGTCATTTAGCGATAGTGAAGTGCAAGCTCAATTTATCATTAAACTTGTTTTTGATACAAAAGATCTTCTAAAAGATCATGAAATTTTAACAGGCGAAAACTTCAACAAAATTGTTTTCACTTCTGATGTAACAAAAGGTCCCTCTAATGCATATGGGATAACAGATCAGTTTATGGAAGCTTTCACTAGAGGCAATTAGTAACCAGACTAGAAAATAGCCTGGTTAAAAAATCTTAAAGGCCTGCCAATAATAGTAATGCAACAATGTTGGTGATTTTGATCATTGGATTTACCGCTGGCCCAGCTGTATCCTTATAAGGATCTCCAACGGTGTCACCTGTTACTGCGGCTTTATGAGCTTCTGAACCCTTTCCACCAAAGTTTCCGTCTTCAACATATTTTTTTGCATTATCCCATGCACCGCCTCCAGCAGTCATTGATATTGCAACAAAAACGCCAGTCACAATTACTCCAAGCAACATTGCGCCCAGAGAAGAAACTGCCTCGTCTTGACCTGCAACAAATAGAATAACAAAGTATAAAGCTATTGGAGATAATACTGGAAGCATTGATGGTATGACCATTTCTTTTATTGCGGACTTAGTTAAAAGGTCAACAGACTTAGAATAATCCGGCTTAGACTTGCCAGACATTATACCGGGATTATCCTTAAATTGCTGTCTAACTTCTTCTACAACTGCTCCTCCAGCTCTTCCAACGGCCATCATTCCCATTGAACCAAATAAATATGGCAATAGTCCACCAATTAAAAGTCCAACGACTACATATGGATTTTCTAGACTAAAGTTTGGAGTAATATGGCTAAGATGATCTGTCTTTAAGTCATTAACATATGCAGCAAATAATACGAGTGCACCTAGTCCAGCCGAACCAATAGCATAACCCTTAGTTACAGCTTTAGTTGTGTTTCCAACAGCATCTAAAGCGTCAGTCGTTTTTCTAACACTTTCATCAAGATTTGACATTTCAGCAATTCCACCTGCATTATCTGTAACGGGTCCGTAAGCATCAAGAGCAACGACCATACCTGCGAGTCCAAGCATTGAAGTTACAGCAATTGCAATGCCAAAAAGCCCAGCTAATTGAAACGCTATAACAATTCCTACAACAATTACGATAGCAGGAAGTGCGGTAGCTTCCATAGATACTGCAAGCCCTTGAATTACATTAGTGCCATGCCCAGTTGTCGATGCTTTTGCTATACTTTGAACTGGTCTATAATTTGTTCCGGTATAATACTCTGTGATCCATATTAGCAGACCTGTTATGATCAGTCCTAAAATAGCACAAATATAGAGTGACATACCTGTGAATTCAGCTCCATCTATATCTTCAAAACCAATCACTCTATCGGTTACAGGATACATAACGATGAGGGAAATTACTGCAGATGCAATGAATCCTTTATAAAGAGCTCCCATGATACTCTGAGAGGATCCTAGTCTAACAAAAAAAGTTCCAACGATTGATGCGACTAAACAGCTTCCACAAATTGCCATTGGATAAATAAGCATTGATGCAGATCCAGGAAAGAATATCATAGAAAGAACCATAGTAGCAACGACTGTAACAGCATAAGTTTCGAATAAGTCGGCAGCCATCCCAGCACAATCACCAACATTATCTCCAACGTTATCTGCTATAACTGCAGGATTTCTTGGATCATCCTCTGGTATTCCTGCCTCGACTTTTCCAACCAAATCAGCTCCAACATCTGCTCCTTTAGTGAAAATGCCACCTCCCAATCTTGCAAAAATAGAAATGAGTGAAGCCCCAAAACCAAGAGCAACAAGAGAATTCTTTAGAGTAGTTTCGTCTACATTATAAATATCAAGAACTAAATAATAAACTGATATTGATAACAACGCTAACCCAGCAACTAACATTCCAGTGACAGCTCCAGCTTTAAAAGCAACATTCAAGCCTTGAGCTAAACCAGTTGATGCAGCTTGTGCTGTTCGAACATTTGCACGAACAGATATAATCATCCCTATATAGCCTGCTGCTCCAGATAAAATAGCCCCAATTAAGTAACCGCCTATAATCCATAAATCTCTAAAGAAGAGGTATAATAAAACACATATAACTGCCCCAACAATAGCTATGGTAGTATATTGTCTATTTAAATATGCTTGTGCTCCTTCTTGAATAGCAGAAGATATTTCTTGCATTTTACTATTTCCAGCATCAGCCTTAAGTACTGAATTCCCAGCCCAGAAACCGTAAACTAACGATAATAGACCACTAACTATAATTAAATTTATTATACTCATTATTGATGTTCCTCTTTTTTATTTGAAATCGAATTTCTGGTGCAAAATGCCAAAAAAATAGAGTATTTGCAATCTTTAATTTTTCGATGAAATTGGGGACATTATCAATTAATTTGAATATTATCTAATATTCCATTCACTAATGAAGCCTCATTATTTGCATAAAAAGAATCAGTGATCTTTAAATATTCAGAAATAATTATCTTTTTTGATAATTGATTATCATACTTGAGCTCAAATACTGCTGCCTTCAATATAAACTGAAGAAGATTCTCAAATTTTTTAAAATCATGACTAGACCCTAATGCTAAAAGTATATCAGCATCTATCGCCTTGTTGTTAGTCGATACACCTGAATAAATTTTCTTTGCAAAATTTAGATTGGGTTTCATTTTTAATTTATTTAATTTTAATGTTTCAACCGCATCTATCAAAGTTTTGTTGATGTCAAAACTATCATCGTTTGGATTTATTGATTCTTGATAGAGAACCTGAACAGCAAGCATTCTCTGCAAAGACTTTATTTCTGTCATGATCAGAGGTTTTTTAAGACAGATAAAGCTGCGTCAACTGATTCTTTTGCTCTATTCATTTTACCTGAACACCGTTCAGTTGCTTGAGTCATATTCTCACAATTTAGAATTGCATTTGATATTGGGATTGATTTTTTGATTGATAGATTTAGGAGAGAAGAAACAATATTTCCACAGATGAAATCATAATGACTTGTCTTGCCTCTAATAATACAACCAATAGCAACAACTGCATCATATTTTTTTTTTGATAATAAAATAGAAATCATTGTAGGAACTTCTAAAGAACCTTGAACCTGAAACAACTCATAGCTGTGATTAAGTTTCTTTAAATACTTTATTGCTTCCTGATTCATTGTATTTGTAATTTTTGGATAAAAGCTTGAAGAAACAATAAGAAACTTTAGTTTTTTTTTCATACAATTATTATATTTCAGAAAGAAATTTTTTCTCCACAATATCTATACCATATGCGTCAAGGCCAATGAACTTCCAATCTGTATTAGTTAATAGGATCATCTTGCGTATATTTAATTCATTTAAAATTTGTGCTCCCATTCCATATATTCTTAGTTCTGATCTTTCAGGTTCACTTTTATTTTCTTTCAAATTTGAATTGCTATTCATAAAATGACTAATAACTGATTTACTACTATCTCTCACGAGTATAAGGATGCCACGGCCTTCTTTTGAAATAATATCTATTGTTTTTTTTAGTGTTTCGCTTCCACTACCATAATCTCCAAATATATCGTCAAATATATTCATTACATATACTCTTACCATTACAGGCTCTCCATTTGAAACGTCGCCTTTTGATAAAACTATCTGTTCAGTTTTATCAACTAAACTCTCATATATTTTAAGATCAAATTCATTTTCTTGCATCAAATCGATCTTACCTTCATGAGTTAATTTAATATTAGTGTCTTTTTCTAAACGATAAGATATTAGATCAACTATTCTTCCAATTTTAATTTGGTGTTTTTGAGAAAATTTAATCAGGTCGGGAACTCTGGCCATTGTGCCATCGTCATTCATAATTTCACATATTACACTTGCAGGAATATTGCCTGATAGTCTTGCAAGATCTACAGATGCCTCGGTATGACCTGCTCTTACAAGAACACCACCATCCCTTGCAACTAATGGAAAAACATGGCCAGGACTTGTAATATCATTTTCACATTTATTTTTATCAATTGCAGTTTGAATTGTTGTTGCTCTATCTTGTGCAGAAATACCAGTGGTAACTCCCTCTTTTGCTTCGATAGATATTGTAAAGGCTGTTGGGTCTCTTTCTTGATTGTTTTGAGCCATCAAAGGTAAGTTTAATTCTCTTACTCTTGATGCTGTAAGGGGTAAACAAATTAGTCCTCTCCCATATTTTGCCATAAAGTTTACAGCTTTATCATCAACTTTTTCAGCTGGAAGAATTAGGTCACCCTCATTCTCCCTACTTTCATCGTCAACCATGATGACCATTTTTCCATTCTTTTGGTCCTCTATTATTTCCTCAATTGATGATATAAATTCAGCTGTCATTTTATGCTACTTTAAATTTTGGCTAACATATCTTGCTAGCATGTCGACTTCAACATTTATTAGAGAATTTACCTTTAGCTTATTAAAATTTGTATGTTCCCAAGTATAAGGAACAATATTGACACTAAATGATTTTGAATCAGAAGAATTAATAGTCAAAGATACACCATCTACTGCAATAGAGCCTTTTTTTGCGATATATTTTGAGAGTTTCTTTGATTTACTGAATTTTAACTGATGAGAGCCTTTAATTCTTTTTATTGTTAATAATTTTGAAACCTCGTCAACATGACCAAATACAAAATGACCACTAATCTCATCGCCCATTCTAAGGGATTTCTCAAGATTAATCTTGCTGCCAATTTTCAGTTTAGAAAAGTTTGTACAATTTATAGTTTCATTAGAAACATCGAATGATAACTCTAATTTATTTTTTAGTTTTTTGATCTTGCAAACTGTTAAGCAAACACCATTGCAACAGATAGAGGAACCTAGTTTAATATCTTTAGGCTTAAATCTTGTTAATACAAAAATAGAAATATCCTTATTTCTTTTTTTTGTAATTTTAATTATCTCACCATTATGATCAATTATACCTGTGAACATTTTTTTACTTTTTTATGAATATATTTAGAGTATTGTCTTCAAGTTTAGTTACTTTTGATAGTTTAAAATTTTTTATTGATTTCATATCATGAATACCTAGTTTTTCTATTGCACTAATTCCTTCTTGTCCAATAAATTTAGATGCTTTAAACCAATATATATTATCGACTAAATTATTTGAGAGTACTGATGCACTAATTTTTCCACCCCCTTCAACTAAGATTGACTGATAACCATAATCAGCAATTTTTCCTAAAACTTTTCTTATATCCAAATAACCATTGCTTTTTGATATCGAAATTAATTCGATTTTCTTTTTTTTGTATTTTGCTGACTTAATTTTTTTAGGATCAATATTATGCAGAATAAAGACTTTTCTATTCTTTTTTTTAAAAATATTCTTCGATAAATCTATTTTTAGCTCTCGATCTAATATGAAAATATCAGGAGAATAATTTTCTAGTCCTTCAAGCCGACAATCTAGGAGAGGGTTGTCTTTTAATACTGTTTGACTGGTAGTTAATAAGCAATCATTTCTAAATCTTAATGAGTGTCCGATTAACCGAGAAGCTTTAGAAGTTATCCACTTACTTTCAAAGTTCGACGTAGCTATTTTTGAGTCAATTGTTGATGCAATCTTAAGAGTTAAGAATGGCTTTTTCTTATTTATTGCATTAAAAAAAATATTATTAACTAAATTTACTTTTTTATTCCTTACAAACTTAACGTTTAAATTATTTTGCTTTAATTTTTTTATTCCTTTTCCATCAACAATTTTATTTTTATCAACAGAAGAAATGAAAACATTTTTAAATCCATATTTTAAAATTAATTCTGTACAAGGTCCTGTTTTACCTTTGTGTGAACATGGCTCAAGAGTACAATATAATGTTGCTCCATTAAGTTTTTTTTTATTTTTAATTCTTTTTATTGCATTGAATTCAGCATGAGGGCGTCCATTCTTACCTGTCCACCCTCTTGATAATATTTTTCCATCTTTAACAATTATAGCTCCCACATTTGGATTAGGTGCAGTAGTGCCTTTAGCCCTGAACGCCATTCTAGAGGCAATCTCCATGTATTGCTTATGATACAATTAAATACCTAATCTTTATTTGATGTAATTTCCCCAAGAAATTCCTCAAAATCTCTAGCTTCACGAAAATTTTTATAAACTGAGGCAAATCTTACGTAAGCTACTGAGTCAATGCTTTGAAGGCCTTCCATTACAATCTCACCAATAACATTTGATTCAACTTCTGACTCTCCAAGACTTTCAACTCTTCTTACGATGCCACTAATCATTCTTTCAACTCGATCACTCTCAACTGGACGTTTTCTAAGAGAAATATGAATAGATCTTTCTAGCTTATCTCGATCAAATGGTACTTTTTTACCGTTTTTCTTTAGTACAGTTAATTCTCTTAATTGAATTCTTTCAAAAGTTGTAAAACGGGCACCACAGGCAGCACAAAATCTTCTTCTTCTTATAGCAGAATTATCTTCAGTTGATCTTGAGTCTTTAACCTGAGTATCTTCGTTACCGCAAAAAGGACATTTCATAATTAATCCACTATATATAGGAATTTAATTACTATATATAGGAAATTTTGCACAAAGTGCACTAACTTTTGACTTTATGTTCTCGTTAATTAACTTTCTCTCCTCTGGTGAGCCCTGCATGCCGTTAAGAACATCTAAAATCAACTTCCCAACAAGTTTAAACTCATCTTCTTTAAAGCCTCGAGTAGTACCTGCTGGAGTGCCCAATCTAATACCAGATGTGATTTTTGGGGGATGTGGATCATTAGGAATTCCATTCTTGTTGCATGTTATACCAGCTTCTTCCAGATTTAATTCAGCTTCACTTCCAGTAACATTTTTAGCTGTAAGGTCTACAAGGATTAAATGAGTATCAGTTCCTCCAGAAATTATATTTAAACCACCTTCAACCAACGTTTCACTTAAAACATGAGCATTTTTTAATACCTGCTTTATGTACTCTTTAAAAGATGGATCTAAAGCTTCACCAAAAGCTACAGCTTTAGCGGCAATAACATGCATCAACGGTCCACCCTGAAGGCCAGGAAAGACAGATGAATTAAATTTTTTTCCCAAATCTAAATCATTGGACAAAATCATTCCACCTCTTGGCCCTCTGATTGTTTTATGGGTTGTAGATGTAACTACATGCGCATGCTCTATTGGATTTGGATACTCCTCAGCGGCAATTAGTCCAGAATAATGAGCCATATCGACATGTAGATATGCATCTATCTTATCGCAGATATCTCTAAATCTTTTAAAATCTATTATTCTGGAATATGCGCTCCCACCTGCAATAACCATCTTAGGCTTATGTTCTAATGCTAATCTTTCGACCTGATCATAATCAATTAAAGCCTCATCGTTCAAACCATATTGTACTGCATTAAACCATTTTCCAGATTGAGAGGGAGCCGCACCATGGGTTAAGTGTCCTCCAGCATCTAAACTCATTCCCAAAATTGTATCACCAGGTTTCAATAAAGCTAAACAAACAGCTCCATTTGCTTGGGCGCCAGAATGAGGTTGAACATTAGCATAATTACACTTGTATAGTTTTTTAACTCTTTCAATAGCCAGTTCTTCAGCTACGTCTACATAGTCGCATCCACTATAGTACCTTGAATTGGGGTATCCCTCAGCATATTTATTTGTAAAAATTGATCCTTGAACTTCAAGTACAGCTTTTGAAACTATATTTTCAGAAGCAATTAATTCTATTTGATTTTGCTGACGTGCAAGCTCGTCTTGTATTGAGCCAAAAATAATTTTATCTGTCTCAGATATTGATTTAGAAAAAAAACTCATATTTTATCAATCCTATCTTGATGTCTTCCCCCTTCAAAGGGAGTATTAATAAATTTTAAAATACATTTAATAGCAACCTTACTATCTATAAATCTTGCTCCCAAAGTCAATACATTACAGTCATTATGTGATCTTGATAATTCAGCAATTTCTGGCTCATAGCAAAGTGCTGCCCTTATACCTACTTGTTTATTGGCTGTAATTGCCATTCCTTGCCCTGTACCACAGATTAAAATTCCAAAATCGGAAACTTGACTAATAATATCATTCGTAACTTTTTTAGCATAATCTGGATAATCCACTGAGTCATTATTGAATGTCCCATGATTAATTATTTCATGACCCTCGCGAGACAAGTGTTCAGACACTAAATCCTTTAGAGAAACTCCAGCATGATCAGATGCTATTGATATTTTTTTGTTTTCCATATTTAATTTGAAATTATGACCATTTATACAATGGATGACAATATTAAAAGCTTAAATCCATAAATTATTTTTTATTAGAGTATCTTTTAATAAAGAAGGCCTATCAGTCATTATACCATCTACTCCAAGATCAATAAGCAACTGCATTTGATCTTGAGTGTCTACTGTCCATACATGAATTTTCTTATTTTGCTCATGTACCAAATTAACAAATTTCTTATTTACTATTGTTATTCCTTTAAAGCTAATTGGAACTTGAACACACGGTGTCTTCAGATCAAATATATTAAAATACTGATTTATAAAAAGCTTTAATACTTCTTGCCTCGACATTGAAGTTGCTATTTGACTTAATTTTTCCAGTCGAAACAAATTAATCCGTTTTTGATAATGAGAACCTACACAAAATCTCTCTAAATCATTTCTTTTGATTAATTTATCCCTTAGAAGGATAGCCGCTTTATCTGTTTTGGGATCAATATTAAAATTAATTTTACTAAAGTTATTAACGACATCATCAAATAATGGAATTATTTGATTATCAAAAATAGTTATTTTCTTTAGATCATCAAATGAAATTTCTGAAATCTTTATATTTTGATTATTTATTCTTAATAAATCATTATCATGAAATATTATCAATTTATCATCTTTAGTGCATTGAACATCTGTTTCAATATACTGATAGCCTATTTCTATAGATTTTTGAAAAGCTTCTATGGTATTTTCTTTATTTTCAAGTGCTCCACCCCGGTGAGAAAACGCCAAAAATTTATGGTTTTCTAAATACTTAAAAAACATATATATACCTAAGAAATGATAGCAAATTTTTTAATTATACTAATATTCAATTGGTTCATAGTCACTATTTTATGGATCTATTCTCAATATTCAAAAAAAGCAGATATTATAGATACATATTGGGGTCCAAGTTTCTTTTTTGTCTGCATAATTCTTTTACTAAATGAAAATAATTTTACATTAATTAATTTTATCACATCAATTATCGTATTTGTATGGTCTCTAAGACTTATGGTTTATCTTCATCTGCGTAATCATAAAAAGAGTGAAGATATCAGATATGTAAAAATTAAAAAAAAGTATGGTAATTTTGGAATGTACTTAATTTCGTATATTACCCAAGTAATATTAATAGCAATTGTTTCACTTCCACTTCAAGCTCTTTTTGTTTCAGATTTAGATATTAAAATTAATTTTATTTCAATCATTGGTATAATTGTCTCAGTCACTGGTATTGTTATTGAAAGTTTAGCGGATAGTCAGCTTACTAAATTTAAATCAGATAGTTCTAATGCTGGAAAAGTGATGAATAAAGGCCTGTGGAATTACTCAAGACATCCTAATTATTTTGGTGATAGTCTTTTTTGGTGGGGTATTTTTATAATTTCTTACGGAGTAACTTTTAATTTTTATGTCATAATTGCACCAATTGCTATGACTTATTTTTTATTAAAAGTGTCAGGTGTATCAATGTTAGAAAGTCAAATAAAAAATACTAAAGAGGGTTATGAAGATTATATCAAAACTACAAGTTCATTTATAATCATGCCTAAAAAGAAAAGATGACTAGTTATTTAGAAAAATATCCATTGAGTCGATTAAGAAGAAATCGACAATCTAAATGGATTAGAAATTTAGTTAGTGAAAATAAATTAACATCAGATGATTTAATTTGGCCAATTTTTCTTTGTGAAGGAGAAAATGTAAAAGATGAAATTCAATCAATGCCTGGGGTTTATCGCTATTCTATTGACCGCTTATCAGAAGTTATTGATATTGCTTCAGATAATAAGATAAATCTTATTGCGCTGTTTCCTAGTACTCCTGATGAATTGAAAAATGAAAATGGGAGTGAGTCTCTCAATGATAAAAACTTAGTTTGCAAGGCATTAGATAAAATAAAAAATCAGCAACTTAGTTTTGGAGTAATGTGTGATGTTGCTTTAGATCCATATACATCACATGGGCATGATGGCTTACTAAATGATAAACACCAGATTTTGAATGATGAAACTAATCAAGTTTTGGTTCAACAATCTTTGTTATTAGCAAAGCATAAAGCGGATATTATTGCGCCATCTGATATGATGGATGGTCGTATTGGAATGATAAGAGAAGCATTAGAAAATAATGATTATCAAAATATTCTGTTGCTTTCATATGCCGCTAAGTATGCATCAAATTTTTATGGGCCTTTCAGAGATGCTGTTGGCTCTCACAAAAGCCTAAGATCTGATAAAAAAAGCTATCAAATGAATTTCTCTAATTCAAATGAAGCTCTTCGAGAAGCTGCTCTTGATATTTCAGAAGGTGCAGATCTTATTATGGTTAAACCTGGGATAAGCTATCTTGATATTATTAGTAAAATTAAAAATGAGTTTAAGTTTCCTACATTCGCGTATCAAGTATCTGGAGAGTATTCAATGATAAAAGCTGCGGGTGAAAGGGGATGGATTGACGAAGATGCAGCAATTATTGAACAGCTTACATCTTTCAAAAGAGCAGGTGCAGATGCTATACTTACATACTTTGCTCCTTATGTTGCAAAAACTCTTAATTCATCTGACTAGTCTTTTTAGAAGACTAGATGTATCAAGCTTATTGTGACCCATTTCTTGTAAATTTGAATAAAACTGATCAACAATCTTAGTCACTTCAAGGTCTATACCAAATTCACTTGCCTGATTAAATGCAATCCCTAAATCTTTTCTCATTAAATCAACCGCAAACCCAAAATCAAACTTATCTTCTACCATTGTTTTTAAACGATTATCAAGTTGCCATGATTGAGCTGCACCACTTGAAATTACTTCTAGAACATCATCTGCATTTAGATCAGTTTGCTTCATGAAATATACCGCTTCAGATAATCCTTGAACTAAACCAGCGATACAGATTTGATTAATAATTTTTGTTAATTGTCCTGAACCCGTCTCTCCCATATATTTAATTTTTTTTCCATAAGCACTCATCAACTTTTCAGCAAGATTAAAATGATCTATATTGCCTCCTACCATGATACTTAATGCACCATTTATTGCACCAGCCTCACCTCCAGAAATAGGTGCATCTAAAAAATGAATACTCTTCTTGCTTGCTTCATTTTCAATTGATTTAACTACTTGGGGTGAAACTGTTGAGTGATCGATAAAAATTGAATTTTTATTAAGATAATTAAAACATCCTTTTTCAGAAGTGGTTATATCAATTAAATCATCATCATTGCCAATACATGAAACAACAAAGTCTAATTCATCCTTAATCTCTGATAATTTTTCTATAAAGCCTCCATTGTATTTATTCATCCATTCGTGAGATTTTGAAGTAGTTCTGTTATAAACAATAACATCATGGCTTTTGCTTAGATGGCCAGCCATATGAAAACCCATAGTTCCCAATCCTATAAATAAAACTTTATGCATTAAAAATATCCATCATCCTTTGCATAGCACTAATTGTTACTAGAAGAGGCATTCTAAATATTCTTCCTCCTGGAAACTTTCTATGTTTAATTTTCTCAAATGCTTCTAATTCAGTCGTTTTCTCTGAGGCCATGCTTTCAGCTAGAATTTTGCCAGCAATACCAGTAAATGCAACACCATGACCAGAAAATCCATGAGCATAAAAAACTCTGTCATTTAACATTCCAATATCAGGAACTCTATTCACAGTAATAGCAATGTATCCACCCCATATATAATCTACCTTGAGAGATTTTAGTTGAGGAAATACCTTATCTAATTGCATCTTAGTTCTTTTTTTCAGTCTATCGACGTTTTTTAAAGAGTAGCCCACAACACCTCCAAACAACATTCTTTTACTTTCTGACAATCGATAATAATTTAAATCAAAATTGGTATCACTTACACAATAATCATTTTGTAAAATTAAATTTTGCAATTCTGACTCAAGAGGTTCAGTGCATACAATGTAAGTTGCACATGGCATAATCTTATTCTCTATTCCAAGGTTTAAACCTTTTAAGTATGCATTACAGCATATAGCAATTTTTTTAGCCTTCACTTGCCCATCAGATGTAAGGACTTCAATATAATCTCTAGCTTGATTAATTTTTTTAACTTGAGAATTCTCAAAAATATTTACATTAAGGTGCTCAGCTGCATCCATTAAACCAAGTGAGTATTTTAGTGGGTGTAAGTGACCAGCACCATGATCTAAAATACCACCATGATAAATAGAAGAACCAATTTCTTCTTGAGTTTGTATTTTGTTTAAAACTTCAAGCTTATTATAATTAAAAGTTTTAGATTTATACTCACAATTTTCAACATATTCTCGAAGTTTAGACATGCTTGTCGCAGCATGAATGCCACCATTTTTTTTATCACATTCTATTCCAAACTCAGCTATTCGTTCGTCTATTAATTCTACAGCTGCCTGTGAGATGTTCCAAAGTTGATTAGCATGAGTAAAGCCATAATTTTTTTCTATGTTTTCAATTCCCCAAGAAACATCATTCCAGATTTGCCCTCCATTTCTACCAGATGCCCCCCAGCCAATTATATTTTGTTCAATCAGTATTACTTTTAAACCTTGTTTTGAAGCTTCAATAGCAGTTGATAACCCAGTAAAGCCACCTCCAATAACACATACATCACACTCATAGCTATCAGTTAGTTTTGAATAAGATTTTTTATTTCTAGTTAAGCTTGCTGCATAATAACTATTTGGAAAATCAGACATAATGACTTAATTTATCTATAATTTTTAAATGTAAATTCTTTGGTTCAATCTTACCTGCTTGAGCTCTTTTACCTAACCATTTTTTCATTTCTTTTGTAGATAACAGAACTTTATTTTTTTTATCAAGTATGTCTTCATTGGAATCTAAGCAAATTGAAAAGAGTGTTTTACCGTTTTTAAATTTTTGTAGAATGACTCCACGACCTTTTTGCATATGTGGAATATCAGAATGATCGAGAATGAGAAGTTTAATTGATTTTTTTTCACCACTAAAAACCCCAATAAGATCACCTTTTTTTTCATAACAAGATACTGCACGATCATTGTCTTTCAAATTCATCACTTTTTTTCCAGATTTAGTAGATGCCATCAAATCGTTAGTATTTACAAAGAATCCCTTTCCAGACGAGCTTGTTATTAAATAGTCTTTATCAGACTCATACGTTTTAACGAAAATAATTTCTTCATTATCGCTTTTATCAATCATTAAACTTATTGGATCTCCAAATCCTCTACCTGTATTAATCTTAGAACAATTAATTGTATAAAATTTTCCAAGAGAGGAAAAAAGCAATAACCTGTCGTTATTTTTACATAGAATAACGAATTTTTTACTATCACCTTCTTTATATTTTATATTATCGTAATTATCTTGATGACCTTTAATTGATTTAATCCATCCATTTTTTGATATTATAACTGAAACTGGCTCTTTTGTTTCAAATTGTTCAACTTGATATTCAACTACCTTGAAATCATTATTAATAATTGTTCTACGATCTACGCATCCCTTAATACTCTCAAAAATTTTTAGATTCTCTCTAAATTCACTTTCTAACAATGAAGTTTGTTTAGTTTTTGAACGAAGAATTAGTTCTAATTCCTTTTTCGTTGCTAATAACTCCTTATGCTCTTCTTTAATTTGCTTCTCTTCTAACTTTTTTAACTGTCTTAATCTCATTGCTAAAATTGCCTCAGCTTGTCTTTTGTTAATTTTAAATTTTTGCATCAATTTTTTTTCAGGATTATCCTCCGTTCTTATAATTTTTATGACTTGATTTAAATATGCAAAAACGATCAAGAAACCTTTTAGAATCTCAATTCTATTTTGAGCTTTTAAAAGCCTGAACTTTGACCTTCTTTTAAGGACATCGTATCGATGATTTAAAAATGATAGTAATGAGTCTTTTAAGCTAAAAATTTTGGGCTCAAGTTTACTACTTATAGCATTTAAATTAATTGAATATCGTATTTCAAGATCAGTATTTTTAAATAAATCTTCCATCACAACATTAGGCTTAAATGTTCTATTTTTTGGAATTAAAACAATTCTTATATCCTCAGTTGACTCATCTTGGATAGTTTCAAGGTAATTAATTTTTTTATCATCAATCATTTCTGATATTTTTTCGATAATTTTCGATTTATTAACTTGGTATGGAATCTCATTAACTACAATTTGATATTGACCACGACCTAAGCTTTCTTCTTTCCAATTTGCTCTCAGTCTGATTGTTCCTTTACCTTTCGAATAAGCTTCTTTCAGTGAAGCTTTGCTATCAATAATTTCCCCTCCTGTTGGGAAATCTGGACCAGGGATAATTTTAATTAAGTCATTATTGCTTAAGTTTGGTTTTTTTAAAAATTTTAAAAGAGCCACAAATAGTTCTCCTATATTGTGAGGCGGTATATTAGTTGCCATTCCAACAGCAATTCCTGTACTTCCATTTGCGAGAAGATTTGGGAAAGCGGCGGGCAACACTATGGGTTCCTGCTCTACTCCATCATAAGTTCTAATTAAATCAATCGTATCTTCAGATATATCTTTAAGCATTATTTCAGCTAGCGATGTCAAGCGTGCCTCCGTATATCTCATTGCAGCAGCGTTATCACCATCAATATTTCCAAAATTTCCTTGTCCATCCACTAAAGGGTAACGTGTTGAAAATTCTTGAGCCAGCCTTACAAGAGCTTCATAAACTGACTGGTCACCGTGTGGATGATATTTACCTATAACATCACCAACAATTCGTGCTGATTTTTTAAATCCAGAATTATTATTTAATCGTAATTGATACATTGCAAAAAGTAGCCTTCTATGAACTGGCTTCAATCCATCTCTTACATCAGGAAGTGCTCTGTGAGTTATTGTTGATAATGCATATGATAAGTAGCGTTCTTCTAGTGCACTTGAGAATTCAATTTTTTTTATAGTCATATAATTAATGATTGAATAACTCTTTTAAACGATTCCTCGATTGAGGGAAATTAAGATTGTTTGGAAGGAAAAATCTTTTCTTAAAAAAAAATTCAGTCAAATTCAAAGCATTATAGATATCATCATTATCATAATTAGCTTTAAAATCTGTCATAAATTTTGGTAAAGGTAATAATTTATTTCTGAAATCGCCAGCACCTTCATTCGTTACTGCTCTGCCACTTGATGGAGATACATAAACTAAATCAGAGGATTTTGAGGTAACGGCACATCTTTCGAGGTCTAGGCCATAACCGATTTCACTTAGTAATTGCATTTCCCAAAACACATACTCTCTAATCCAGTCTTCTCTTTTTGATGCAACAATTTCAATAAGTTGTTTACTTGAAAAATATATTATGGGATTTGGCTGTCGCTCTGCCATGGTAAGCGATATTAAAGAACAAATAGATGAAATTGCACTTAATTTATCCTTAAATTGCAAGACATGTGAAGACCACAGTTTAATTGGTTCAACATTATAATTACCTAGGTGTGTTTCAAGTCTTCCGGACCAAGTAGCAAAAACTTCATTTCCCGGCTCAATAATTGATCTCTTATTTTTTGAGTGAAGTCCTCTTATAATACCTTTATGCTTACCATGTTCTTCTGTAAAAATTTCTAAAATATATGACTTTTCATTATATTTGGAAAAATTTAAAATTAATCCATTGCTTTCCCATCTCATATATTTTTTTCAGAAAATAGTTTAACAAATAAAAAAAGGTGTATTTTTTTATTTTCGAAATTAGAAATTTCTTTTCTAGCGAGCATTCCAATTTCTTTTAATGTGGATCCATTCTTACCGATGAGAATGTTTTTATGAGATTTTTTATTAACTTTTATCATCTGATATATTTTTACTGAGTCTTTCGACTTAATTACCTTTTCAGTTAGTACTCTACATTGATATGGTATCTCTTTATGCACTATATCGTAAATTTTCTCACGTGTTACTTCTGAATAAAACAATTCTTTTTTAATGAATAATCTTTTTTTTGTTGAATATCTATTTTTTCTTTTCGGTAGGTAATTTTTTGTAAAGTTTAGTAAATCTTCAATGCCGGTATTAGATAATGCAGATATTGGAAAAATAGAGTCAAAAAGATCTAAATTTTTGAATTTATCTATTTTCACTAGAACTGTATTTTTATTAACTTTATCTGTTTTATTTAATATTAAAAAAACTTTTTGATTTTTTTTGATTTTATTTTTTAATGTTTCGATAATTTTCTTAAATTCTATCTCATTTTTTTTTGAGATATCTATTACTAAAAAAATAAGATGTACTTGATCAAGTTCGGAAAAGGCTGAGTTAGTCATTTTATTTGATATTCTTTTTGTTGATGCAAAGATTCCTGGTGTATCACTAAAAATATATTCTGCTTCTGATATATTTATTACAGCTTTTTGATTGAATGTTGTTGATTGTTGTTTTCGAGATACCATAGTTACTCGTTTTCCAACAATTTTATTCAACAAGGTGGATTTTCCAGAATTAGTAGGACCAAGAAGTAATATGCTTCCACTCTTCACTAAATCTTATTACTTTCCATGAACTTTGTAGCTGCCAATTTTTCTGCCTCTTTAACTGTACTTGCCTCTGCTTTAGTAGAAATATAGTTTTCAAATGAAACCTCTATGCAAAATACAGGGCTATGATCTGGTCCGCTTTTACTAATTGTCTCATAAATGGGCAGTTTTTTGTACTTTTTTAGTAATTTCTCCTGCAGAGCAGATTTAGAATCGATAGGTTTTATGTCTAAGCTTTTGAATAAGTCATCCCAAAATGATAATACAAATTTCTTAGCTTCATCGTAACCTCCATCTTCATAAATTGCACCAATTAGAGCTTCGCAACAATTTGATAATATACTTTTTTTCTGATTACCTTCTGATTGAATTTCTGAACTGCCCAATAAAATAAACTCCATTAGATCAATTTTTTGTGCAATCTTAAGACATGCATTTTTATCTACTAAATTACTAAGTTTCTTATCTAAAACTCCCTCTTTATCAAATGGGTACATTTCAATTAATCTCTCAGAAATAATTAATGACAATACTCTATCTCCCAAAAACTCTAATACTTCATTACTTGACTCATTGATTTTACTTTTATGTGTTAGTGCACGGAGAAGAATACTTTCATCTTTGAAATGATAATTGATTTTTTTGTGAATCTTATTTTCCATGGTCGATTTAATTTATTGAATTAAATAGTCTTTTATACTGAACACCAAATGGCCATTTCCAGATTTCATACATCTTAGATCCATCTTTTGTGGAGAAAAAAATAATTTGAGCTTTCCCAACTAGATTTTCAATTGGGATAGGTCCAACAAACCGACTGTCTTTTGAATTATCTCTATTGTCACCTAGAGCAAAGAAATGTTTTTCTGGAACAGTGTACTCTTCAAAATCATCTGCGGGCCCATCATTATAATAATTATAAATTTCGTATGACCTGCCCTCTAAATTAGTCTCTAAAAAAACATCTAATTCAATGATTTTACCATTTTTTAATATTTTTTTATCTGTTCTTAATTTTTTTTGCTCTAACTTAACTCCATTAATTGTTAAAACTCCATTCTTCATTTCAATCTTATCGCCAGGTATAGCAATAATTCTTTTAATATAGTCTACACCAAAAGATTTTTTATTTAACTCTGTGTCAGTTGGAACTTTGAATACTGAAATATCACCTCTTTTGACTTCACTAAAAAAAATGCGATCCTTTATGATGTTCAAGCTAAATGGGAAAGAATGTCTACTGTACCCATATGAATACTTTGATACAAATAATCTATCACCAACTAACAAATTTGGCTCCATTGAAGAAGAGGGAATAAAAAAAGGCTGAAAAAAAAATGTTCTAATAACTAAAGCAATAAGAATTGCATAAAATAAAGTTAAAAAAATATTTTCTTTTTTTTCATTTTCTTTTTTCATTATTTACTTTTTTCGGATGTAATTATTACAAGAGCTTGCGCGTAAGGATATTCATCTGTTATAGTTAGATTAACACATGGACTACTATCAGAGGATACTAACGAGTTTAGATGGGTCAATGAGAATCCATAAAATTTAATCGTTGGCTTACCAGAAGGCAAATTTATAATTTCCAAATCTTTCCAAAAAACTCCCTTTCTAAATCCAGTCCCAAGTGCTTTTGATGCAGCTTCCTTTGCGGCAAATCGTTTAGCATAACATTCAATTTTATTCTGTCTTTTTTCACATTTATTAATTTCATCTTTTGTAAAAATTCTATTTTTAAATCGATCGCCATATCTAGAAAGAGTCTTTTCAATTCTTCTTATATCTAATAAATCTGACCCTATTCCAATCATAGAATTTCTCTACTCTCTTTAATTAGTTTTTTAAACTTATTTATAGCCTCATGGAGTCCGATAAATATCGACTCAGCAATAATGAAGTGACCTATATTAAATTCTTTCACTTCTTTAATTTTAGAAAGTTCGATTATTGAATCAAAGGTTATGCCGTGTCCAATATGTGTTTCCAAACCAATACTGTTAGCAAAACTCGCTGAGTCCTTAATTTTATTTATCTCATTTTGAAAGTCAGATTTATAATGTATCTTTCTACAAAACTCACCGGCATGTATTTCAACTATATCTGCTCCAAGTTTCTTTGATAGCTCTATTTGATCATTTGATGCATCAACAAATAATGAAACCCTAATACTATTTTTTTTAAGTTCATTTATAATCGGACCTAAAACATTATGAGAGCGTTTTACATCAATTCCACCTTCTGTTGTAACTTCCTCTCTTTTTTCAGGAACAATACAACATGCATTTGGTAGTGTTTTAATGGCTATATCTAACATTTCATTTGTAGGTGCCATTTCAAAATTTAATGGTATTGATACTTGTTCTTTAATTTCTTTTATATCAGTATCTCTAATGTGCCTTCTATCCTCTCTTAAATGAGCTGTGATTCCATCTGCTCCAGACTCTTGACATGAAATAGCAGCTCTTACAGGGCTAGGATAATTTTCCCCTCTTGCATTTCTTAATGTTGCTACGTGATCGATATTCACGCCTAATCTTGGCAGTTCATCCATACTTTTAAATTATTCTACTTCCAGGTTTGGTTGGATTTATAGATTTAAGTTCATTTGGCAAATCTTCTTCATCATAAACTGGAATATCAAGTTTTATTAATGAAATAATTTCATGATCACTAAATATATCTTCAGAAGAACGATCTACAATACAAGCAATGCCTAATAAATTAATATTTAATTTTTTTAATTCAACTAAGCATTCTTTTGATGATTTCCCAGTTGTGATGACATCTTCAACAAATAAAATATTTTTATTTTCTTCAATTTCAAATCCTCTTCTCATTTGAAACTCGTTATCAACTCTTTCAAAAAAAACTGACTGAGCGTTTAGCTGATTAGCTGTTTCATAGCCGACAAGAATCCCTCCCATCGCCGGAGAAACAACATAATCAATATTTTGATCTATTTGATCTTTTATTTTCTTGGCTAATGAATTGCAAATTTTTGATCCTATTTTAGGGTCAATAAAAATTTTTGCACATTGACAATAAGTAGATGATCTTTTTCCTGATGATAAGATGAAATGGCCATATTGGATTGCATCCACTCTTTCTAAGATTTTGAGTATTTTCTCTGAATTCATAACTATTAATCTATAAATAATCTTTTTACATCACTCACAATTTCATTTTCTTTAAGCTTATCCATTATAATATTCAAGTGATTTAAATCTCTTAATTCAATTACAAATATCATGTCAAAAAAATCATTACTTTTTTCTGAGATATTTAAATTGGTAATGTTTCCTTTATTATTACCAATGATCGTAGCTAACTTACCCAAAGATCCAGCTTCATTTTTAACAGATACTTTAATCCGACCTGAAAATAATTGATCCTGTTTCGTGTCTTTCCAAGTTGAAATTATCCATTCACTGCGACTGTAATCATTTGTTAGAGTTTTACAATCTCTAGTATGAATTATAATTCCAGTATCTTTCTCTTGAATTCCAATTATATCCTCATTGGGTAAAGGCAAACAACATTCTGCAAAATGAACAGCTACACCTGACTGTAGATTTTTAATCTCTAATGATAAATCAACAATCTTTTTTGGCTTTCTATTTCGATAGCGGTATCTTGAAAAAAAAGATAATTTATTTTTTGGCCTAGCCTTAATAATCTCTCTTGGCTTGATGTAACCTCTTCCAATAGAATTAAATAAGTCTTCGTTGGATTTTTTCTTAAAATGACTGACAAGACTGGCTAGTGTGTGTTGTGCAATTTCTTTATTTACATTCAGGGTTTTTAGTAAAATTTCTTTACCTAGGTTTATAAATTCATTTTTTTCCTGTTTCTTAAAATATCTCTTGATTGATGACTGCGCTTTAGCCGTAGTAACAATATTTTCCCAAGTTTCTGAAGGGGCTTCACTTTTTGAAGTAATTATTTCAATCTCGTCTCCATTTTGAATTTTAGTAAATAGCGCCTGAGACTTTCCATTTATCTTACAGCCAACGCATTTATTTCCTATTTCAGAATGTAAAGAATAGGCAAAATCAATTGAATTTGAGCCATAAGGCAAATGAATCAAGTCACCTTTTGGAGTAAAACAAAATACTTCATCTTGAAATATTTCTAATTTTGTGGCCTCAAGAAGTTCTTCAGAAGTTGCGCCACTATCAAGAATATCAACTAAATCCCTTAACCATGTAACATTAATTGGATCACTTGAAGAATGATCAATTAAGTTATAAGAATCTTTGTAAGACCAATGTGCCGCTATACCTCGTTCAGCAACTATATCCATATTTTTAGTTCTTATTTGTAATTCAACTCTTTGGCGTTCAGGGCCAACGATAGTTGTGTGAATAGATTGATAATTATTTATCTTTGGAGTTGATAAGTAATCTTTAAAACTACCTGGTACCGCTGACCATCTTCCATGAATAACTCCTAGTACTTTATAACAATCATTAATATCGCTTACTAGTATGCGATATGCAAAAATATCGGACAACTGACGAAAAGCAATTTGTTTTTTTTGCATTTTATTCCAAATTGAAAAAACTTTTTTTTCTCTTCCAATTATTTCACAGTCAATTTTCTTTTCTTGAAGTATCTCCAATATCCTATTTTTTATTTTATCAGTTAAATTGGATTTATCTTTTTTTAAATATTCAATTCTATTTAGAATCGATGCATAGGCTGAAGGGTTTAAAATTTGAAAAGACAAGTCTTCGAGCTCATCTTTAAACTCATGCATACCCAGTCTTCCAGCAAGTGGAGCGTAAATCTCAAGTGTCTCTGAAGCTATTCTTTTTCGACTACTTTCATTAGGAATAAATTGAATAGTTCGCATATTATGTAACCTATCAGCCAATTTTACCAATAAAACTCTTATGTCCTTTGACATTGCAAGAATTAACTTTCTAAAATTTTCAGCCTGCGATTTATTCTCTGAGAATGTATCTATTTTAGATAATTTCGTAACCCCTTCTACAAGACTTGCCACTTCGTTTCCAAAACTCGAAACTAAATCCTCTATAGATGCCTCAGTGTCTTCTAAAGTATCATGTAGTAGTCCAGTAGTAATAGTTGATGTATCCAACTTTAGAGAGGCCAGTATTTTAGCAACTTCAAGAGGATGAGAAATGTAAGGGTCTCCTGAATGCCTTAATTGAGTCTTATGAGCTTTTTGTGCAAAATTAAATGCTTTTTCAATTATAGAAATGTCTATATTAGGGTCAAAAGACTTTAAAGATTCTAAAAGCTCACTATTTGACATAAATCTTAAACTACCATTGTGTTTTAACTAAAATTAATATTTTATAGCACATTTGTGGCTTTATATAGCCTATCTGTAAAGAATTTTCTTTTTGCGATAGTTATTACACTCTTTTCTTCAATCGGATGCCTCCAATTAGGGCATATTTCTCTTAGTGGAGTCATTACAAAATTCCGACTACACATTTGAGGATGAGGTATAATGCAAGTTATCTCTGATGCATCATCTTTTATAACGTCTTTTGATTTTTGAAGTATTATGTCCAAATCACATGCTCTAGAAGTATTTTTTTTATATTTATATCTTCCCATCAAAGACTCAATTTTTTTTAATTCTCTTAAAAGATTCTTTGGCTTAAGGGATGTATTGACCATTATAACGGCATTATAAAAAGTTCCAGCTGCTTTGCTGAAATCTTTTGGAGGAGAGAGGTAAATACTTGATTTCTTAACAACTTGAATATTGATTTTTTCTAAATATTTAATTGAATTCTTTAGATTATTGATTGGACTGCCAAACCTAGAATATGCGTTTGAGCCAATAGCTATTAAATAAATCATTTCATGTTCCTTTTTTCTCTTTCCCAAGATTTTTTCTTTTTACTTTCTCTCTTATCATAATTTTTTTTACCCTTGGATAATGCTAACTCAATTTTAGCTAATCCCTTTTTATTAAAATAAATCTGAAGAGGAATGAGAGTTAAAGACTCTTTATTTAATTTGCCAATAATTTTTCTTATTTCTTTTTTATGAAGAAGAAGCTTTCTCTGTCGATTTTCCTCATGGTTCATATAAGAAGAATTTGAATATTTTGCGAAATAAGAATTAATTAAATAAATTTCATTATCAACTTCTCTAGCAAATGACTCTGCAATATCAACTCGTCCATTTCTTAGAGATTTTATTTCACTTCCCCGAAGCTCTATACCAGCTTCAAACTTTTCAAGAAAAAAATAATTATATCGAGCTTTTCTATTTTGTACTGATTGATTCAATTTTAAATTAGAGAAGCGAACTTCATTGCTTCATCGACCTTATCTTTAGTATTCTTGCTTATCTCCACTAATGGAAGCCGCAGCTCACTTGACATTAATCCGAGTTTTTCAGCAGCGTACTTTGCAGGACCAGGGCTAGGCTCTAAGAATAAACATTCATGTAACAGCATTAATTTATCATTTATTTTTGAAGCTTCTACAAATTTTCCATTGAGACACAAGTTCATAAAATCAGAACATAATTTTGGCGCAATATTTGATGTGACTGAAATTGATCCATGGCCTCCATAAGTCATGTAAGCTAAAGTCGTAGCATCTTCTCCAGATAGTTGATTAAAACTGTCTCCTATAATGCTCTTATATTTAAATACTCTTGAAATGTCAGATGTTGCGTCTTTAACACCTATTATATTTTTGATTTCAAATAGTTTATTCATTGTTTCTAAGTTCATATCAATAATTGATCGACCAGGAATATTATAAATCACAATTGGAATATCAGAATTCTCCGCAATAGTCTTATAATGAGCATATAATCCCTCTTGATTTGGCTTATTGTAATAAGGAGTTACTACTAACGCGGCATCTGCACCTTTATCGCATGCATGCTTAGTTAATTCTATGGCTTCTGCTGTATTATTTGATCCAGTTCCTGCAATAATGGGAACTCTTTTGTTGGCTTGATCAATACAAATTTCAACAGCTAATTTATGCTCATCATGAGAAACTGTTGGTGACTCTCCCGTAGTACCTACAGGTACCAAACCATGAATTCCAGAATCAATTTGGAAATCAACAAAAGACCTAAAAGAGACTTCATCTAGCGCTCCATTCTTAAATGGGGTTAACAATGCTGTAAAAACACCTTTAAACATAATAATATTTTAACACTTTTATATATTTAAAAAACAATAAATCACAAATATACTCAGCCGTCTTTAATATACAATACTCATAATGAAAAATTTGTCGCTTATTGGCTTTATATTCTTTTTTTTGATTCTCCAATTATCACATGCACAGAGCAAAGATATCTTTGACCATAATTTGGACGGAAAAGTAGAAATTCAACCAATAAAAAGACCTAATACCTCTAGCTTAATACCTGTAAAAAAGCCATCACAGCCACTCCTGTCTCTAAAACTAAGCAACAAAGATTATGAAAATTTTGACCTTGCTCTTTCTCAAGCAAAAAAATGGAGGTGGAAAAGCGTAAAACTTATTAGCCAAAAAATCAAAAATGAAGATGCTCAAAATATTTTACATTGGATTAGACATTACAATGGAGCTGATGATTTAACTTTTGCAGACTATAAAAAATTTTTAAGAGATAATTCACATTGGCCACTTATTGAGAGCATTAAAATAAAAACTGAAAATAAAATATCATTTTCTGATAACCATGACGAATTGATAAATTATTTTAAAAATCAAAAACCACTTACTGGTTGGGGTAAAATTTATTATGGAAATTCCCTTCTTAAGAAAGGAAATAATTCTCTAGCAGAACTACTTATCAAAGAAGGTTATATAAATGGAAGTTTTACGAGAAGTGAGCAGAAAATTATAATTAGTAAGTTTAGAAATTTTCTTACGCAAGAAGATCATAAAAAAAGAATTAATCAGCTTCTTTGGAATGGAAAATATGGAACAGCTCGTTCTCTTATCAAATACGTGGAAAAAGATTATCAAAAACTATTTGAGGCAAGAATAGCGCTAATCTCATTCTCTGGTGGAGTTGATCAATTAGTTTCAAATGTTCCTAAAAAATTAATAAATAATGCAGGCTTACAACATGACAGACTTAGGTGGAGAATTAAAAAAAGAAAATATGATAGTGCTATGTCGATGATGTTGGAAATTAATAAGAAAGATCCATCTTATTTAGAGAGACCAGATAAGTTTTGGAAATTAAAAAGTTTTTTAATTAGAAGATTAATTGACCAGCATAAATATATGTCAGCATATAAAATGTCTTTAAACCATGGTCTTGTTACAAATGCAGAAATCGCTGAAGCAGAGTGGCTAGCGGGTTGGATTAGTATAACATTTCTTAAGGATCCAGCTGCAGCAAAATATCATTTTCAAAAAATATGGGATGTTTCATCTAGGCCTATTTCAAAAGCAAGGGCCTCTTACTGGATTGCAAAATCACTTGAAAATTTTGATTTAGAAAAAAGTCAGAATTGGTATCGAAAATCAGCGAAATATCATCTTACTTTTTATGGACAACTAGCTGCAACAGAAATTAAGGCAAGTAAAATACAATATAACCCAGAAATAAATCCAATCACAAATAAAGATTTTTTATTAAATTCAGAATTAAAAGAAATTTATTCCGCCGTCTCATTGTTGAATGAATTTGATCAAAATAAGCTAGTAAAAAAATTCATTATGGATTTAGCTGAAAATCGCGACGAAACTACCGCTACTCAAGCTATTTATTTAGCTACTGATTTAGAGCGGTACGATTTTGCCGTTCAAGCAGGAAAATACTATTATTATAAAAATTTCTATCTAGAGCCCAAGAGTTTTCCCACTGTTCCAAGACCAAGTTACGAAAAACTAATTTTTCCTGATCAAAGCTTAATTCATGCAGTTATTAGACAAGAAAGTCAATTCGATCCAGATGCCGGTAGTTATGCTGGAGCAAAAGGCTTAATGCAGTTAATGCCATATACGGCAAAAAAAGTTTCTTACGGACTTAAAATGCCCTATTCAAAAAATAAATTAACCGAGGATCCAAGTTACAATGTTGTACTCGGAAGCGCATATCTTGATCAACTTCTATCATATTATGACGGCTCCTATATACTTACGCTTGCCGCTTATAACGCGGGGCCATCAAGAGTTAACGCGTGGATAAAAAAATATGGAGACCCAAGAAGCGATGACATTACTCCAATTAATTGGATTGAGTTAATTCCATTTAAAGAAACCAGAAACTATGTTCAAAGAGTTGTAGAAAATATACAAGTATATAGTTTCCTTGATAAAAATAATTTACCTCAAAAATATTCAATTTTTGATGATATTAATAGAGGTTATATAGGTGGTAAATCAGTGATAAAGCCTACCATAAGGCCTGCTTCTTAATTTCATTCTTTAAGGTTTTTATCGTCTTTAATTTTTAACATTACGTCTACTAAAACAGCTATAATTAAATTTAGAACTGTAATTGAACCAATTGCTATAAAAGAAAAAAAATATAGCCATGCCCATGCAATTTCATCTTGAATAGGTATCATAACTTGCTCCC
>JBJLDC010000017.1:0-100751 GCA_045567365.1 Candidatus Pelagibacterales bacterium
AGTCAGTGCCACCAGCCTCAATAAGTAAAACCTTATTATCTGGATCTTTAGAGAGTCTATTTGCTAGAACACATCCAGCGGATCCAGCTCCTGCTATTATATAATCAAATGTCTGTGTCAAAATACATGCCTCATTAAATTAAATTGTCTCGGATAATTGAGCTTTAAATCTTTTCATATTTTCAACATAATGCAATGCACTTAATTTGATCATTTGTACTTCTTGCTCTATAAGTTCTCTTTTCACTTTTCCTGGAGATCCTACAATCATTGAATTATCTGGAAATTCTTTTCCTTCTGTAATAAGAGTATTTGCTCCAACCAAACAATTATTCCCAATTTTTGCTTTATTTAAAACTGTTGATCCCATACCGATAAGAGAGTTATTACCAATAGTACAACTATGTAGAATTACTTTATGTCCAACTGTAACATTATCACCAATAGTTAATGGCATACCATCGTCGGTATGACAAACACTTCCATCTTGAATATTTGAGTTTTCACCAACAATAATCGGATCATTATCGCCTCTAAGTGTAGTGCTAAACCAAATACTTACATTCTTTTTAAGAATAACACTTCCAATAACCGCTGCATTTGGAGCTATCCAAAAATCACTACCATTAGTAGAAATATTTTTATCACCTAAGCTATAAATCATAAAATTTTATTTTTAATCCTGATATCATAAGTTATACTAAAATATATATTGAAAAAAGTACTTTTATGGTCGCACTTACAACTCCAATTTGTGATTTTGGATGGATAGCTCCCGAGTTTGATTTACCTGGAGTTGATGGGAAATCATACTCCTTATCGGACGTTAAAGGAATTAACGGAACTTTAGTAATGTTTATATGCAATCATTGTCCCTATGTAAAATCAGTTATTCATAGAATTGTTGAGGATGTTTCAATTTTAAGTAAAGAGGGTATTGGTATAATTGCTATTATGTCTAATGATGTAAATGACCCTAAATATGGTCATGAAGACTCGTTTGAGAATATGAAATTATTTTCTTCGAATAACGACTTTTTTTTTCCATATGTTTATGATGAAACACAAGAGACTGGCAGAAACTATAATGCAGTATGCACACCTGATTTTTTTGGATTTAATTCAAGCAACGAACTTCAATATAGAGGTAGATTAGAAGAGTCAAAAATTGAAATTATTCCAAATGCAAGAAAAGAATTACTTGAGGCCATGTTACAAATTGCTAAAACAGGAAATGGTCCTCAAGAGCAAATACCCAGTATTGGCTGTTCAATAAAGTGGAGGTAATAAAATAGATAAAAAGACAATCATTGTTTATAGAGATAAGTTACTTCTAGACTCAGAGACTTTTATTTCAAGATCATATGAGAACTTCAAAAATTATGAAGTGATATATGTTTGTAGTAAGTTAGGATGGAGTCATAAGAATATATCTGAAAGAAAAATTCTAGTATCTACTAATCCCTTTTTTAGATTTCTTTTTAAAAAATTTGGATATATTCAAAACATAAAAAAAATAAAAGAGGTACAACCGTCTTTAATTCATGCTCACTTTGGTATCAGTGGTGCATTAGCTCTGCCTATTGCAAAAAAACTTGGATTACCTCTTATTGTTACATTTCATGGAGGAGATATTACAAAGCACTCTCATATTAAAAAATCAATTTTTCAAAATATTTTTAAAAGAAGATTAAGAGAATTAAAAAGATATTCTTCTGCTTTCCTTGGTGTATCAGATTTTATATCTTCAAAATTAATTGAAGAGGGCTTTCCAGAAAAAAAAATTTTTACCCATTATTTAGGAATAAAATTTATTAAAAATGATATCAATATACTCAACAAAAATAATTTTTTATTTTTAGGAAGGTTGGTTGAAAAAAAAGGAGTTGATATATTAATAGAAGCTATAAAAATCCTAAATAATGAAAATGTTGATATAAACTTAAGTATCGCTGGTACTGGAATATTAGAAAAAAAATTAAAAAAAATGTCAAGTGGACTAAAAAATATAACTTTTCTTGGATGGAAGTCAAAACATGAGGTAAAGCAAATTCTAATTAAGTCATCAGCTCTTATCGTGCCGAGTAAAATAGCTAAAAATGGTGACTCAGAGGGGCTACCTACAGTAATACTTGAGGGACTTAGTAATGGAAGTTTAATAATTGCATCAAATCATTCGGGAATTCCAGAAATTATTAAAGACAAAATTTCAGGCTTTTTATTTCAAGAGGGTGATGCAAAACATCTTAGTAAAGTAATTAAAGATGTTATTGAATTGGAAGATGATAAGAAAAGAAATATGATTGAGCAGGGTCAAAAAATTTTAAAGGACAAGTTTGATTCTGATAATCAATCAAAAAAATTAGAAATATTATTAGAACAATTAATCGAAAAATAAAAATGGTAGCGGGAGAGGGATTTGAACCCCCGACCTAAGGATTATGATAGATTTAATAACCCTTTTTCCTCTTTTCCTTCTAAGCCCCTTCATATAACAAATATCTGCTCTATCCCTTGTATTTACTCAAATAATCACAATATAATACTGTGTAATAGGTTATAATATTGTACAAGCAAGTGGACGGTAGATAGTACCTAGATAGTACCTGAGATTAATATACCTCACTTCAACAAGATTGCCGACCTAAGGGAAACATTAACAATAAGGTTAGTATCCTGAGTAAGATAATTAAAAAAAGTTATAAAAAACCAGATGACCCAATCTTTAAAGAAGGGTTCAGTACGTTTACCGTTGGCAGTCGTTCACCTTACCTTGCAAGAATTTTAAAAGAGAGGAAAGAAAAGAATGACAGAGAAAAAAAGAAATCAAGTATTAGAACCAAGACTAGGTGATGTAGATGAAGATGGTTGGGAAACTGTTTATACTTCTGAAGAAGGTTGGGCAACAACATATAAAGACCCAAGACTTTATTGGTGGATGGAACAAAAACTCTTAAGAAAAGATGAAGAACTGGGGGGTTTTAAAAGACCACCACACCCCACTACACAATAACGCACCCCGTTATTATTATAGGGTGGTTTGTATATCCAACGCACCCCTACCCATACACCCCGAAATAAAGGTGTCGGTTTGTATATATATATTATATGGGAAATAGATACGTCTTCATCCTCAATTGATTATTCTGAAATCTGAGATAAGATTTTGATATAATGAATTCTATGCAGGAAAACCTAGAAACTTAGTAATTAAATAATGACTCATTTTAAAACACCACAAGACGGAAATGACATGATGCCATACTTTTTTGGACCAAGGCCAGAAAATGATAAAATAAGTGGGTGGTATAAAGATGTTACCATGATTGTTATTCCTTATGTAACTGAGGAAAAAATCCTTAAATCTATAATTCCTGAAAAATTTGCACTTTTAAATGACCCAATTGTAACCATTACCTACGCTTGCAATAAGGATATCGATTGGTTAGCGGGGCGAAGCTACAATCTTGTTTCCATTAGTATAAAAGTTAAATTTGAAGGTAAAGTTGATAAAGAAGAAGGAACATTAAATCTAGTTATGTGGGAAAACCTTACTGACCCAATATTAACTGGAAGAGAACTTCAAGGAATCCCTAAGATTTATGCTGATATAAAAGATCACCAAATATCCGATGAAACAATTAGCACTAGCATGTCCCATTATGACAATACTATATTAGATATATCAATATCCAATATGACTCAGCTAGATGATAAAATGGTTGCAGTAATTAGTGAAAGTGAGAGAAATTTAAGATCTTTTGGAATTAGATATCTATCAAATGTAGATATTATGAAACCACCAGTACTAAATGAGTCAATTCTTCATACTTCACAAAATTTTTTTAAAGAAATACATATAGGTAAAGGATCTTTAAATTGGTATCCGTCTAGTTGGGAAAAAAACCCCACTCAAGCTCATATTATTAACAAGCTACAAGATCTACCTATTCTTGAATATAAAGATTCTTACTTTATTAAAGGTGCAACTAATCTATTTGTGCCAGATAAACCTTCATTAGTTCTTAAGTAGTTATGTCTTCAAGTAATATAAAGAATATATGTTTTATTGGAGCTGGTACTATGGGTTGCTTTAACTCTTTAGTTGCCTCAGTTGCTGGATATGAATGTAAAATTTTTGACCAATCAGAAAATGTATTAAATGAAAGAATTAATAATCAAACATTACTTGCTCAATATTTAAATCAGTCGAATTTCTTTGAGGGTAAGGATATAAGTTCTGCTATTTCCAGAATAAAGAATTGTAATAATATAAATAACGCTTTAGAAAAGGCTGACCTTGTTAGCGAATCTATCCCTGAAAATTTAAACTTAAAAATAAAATTATTTAATGAAATAGAATCCATAGTTAATAAAAATATTATTTTAACAACCAATACCTCTAGTCTATCTATAAAAAAAATAAGTGAAGGCCTACATCCTGATACGAAATTTGCAGCTTTGCATTCATACTTAGGGTCAAAATTGATGGATGTAGTTAGAGGTACTTATACGTCAGATCAAACTATTAATTCTCTAGTTGATTATATTAAAAGTGTAGATAGTTATCCTTTAATTCTAAACAAAGAACATCAGGGATATGTCCTCAATTTTATGCTTAGTGGGCTATTAACCCAAAGCCTTTTAATGGTAATAGAGAATAAGCATACAATACAAGATATTGATGCTGCTTGGAAAGATTTAAATAGTAGTCAGTTTGGTCCGTTTGGAATGATGGATATGTTTGGTTTAGATGTCGTAAGGCAAGCCTGGCAAGAAAAAGATTCAGACTCATTCCATTTAATGCATAAGGATAAAATAGTAGATTTTTTATTACAATATACTGATAAAAACTATTTAGGATTAAAAACTTTTAGAGGTTTTTATAATTATAAGGACATTGATATTAATTATAAAAAAGATAATTTTGCAGAAATTCAAAAAGATCTTTGTGTTAGTATAATAGAAGCTGCTGTTGTTTTACATACTAGAAAGATTGTTCATAAAGATGAAATAAATAAAGCTTGGATTGTTGGTACCAATCTATCTAAGGGACCATTTGATTTTTTAAGCAATATGGGTATTACAAGCTACCTAAAAAACTACGAAGACTGGGTTGCTAGAGACTATATTTCACCAGAATTTCATTCACTAGTGAGAACTAGTTTATCAGAATGATCTAATTATTGGCTAATTTTGGCGGAAAGGAAGGGATTCGAACCCTCGATACGGTCACCCGCATACACGCTTTCCAAGTATGGCCTATCAATTTAACCAACAAGAAATCTTTATAAACTCTAGGTTTATTAATGTTGAAAAGGTTAACACTTAATAAAAAAACTACAAGAGTGTGATGAGAGTGTGACAAAAGTTTTATTTATATCTATTGCTATAAACATCTTGAATTTTGTTAGGCCAAACTTTTTTTATATAGTCAATTAAACTGCTCCAAGACTTTCTTCCAATAACAAAATTTTTTTCTTAATGGTATTATTAAACTCCTCACTATCTTGAGACTTTTCAGTTCGTCTATGGCAATTAGGACATAAAGCTGCAACATTTTCAGGGTGATCAGGACCTCCTTTGCTTAGTTGAACTATATGATGAACTTCTAAATAAGGATCTCCATTTTTTGTTGTAAATGGTGCTGCTGTATCACACCCTTCACAAACGCCTTTAGATCGTTGAATGGCATATGATCGTATAACTGTGCTTCTAGTTCTGACAATTGAAGTAGTAGTTTTTTCTTTGGGTTCATATACAGAATTTTCATAAGCTTTTTTTCTTAAATAATTAATTGGATTTATAGTAAGTTCACTTGTTTCTGAAATATACTCATAAACTCTATCCCCAATAGGAATAGCAAAAATTTGCTTAATTGGAGAATAATCACTTACTAAGTCTATACTCTTATTAGTAGCAACCAAATAAGGTGGGCCAGAAATTTCTCCTGTTGTTTTTTTTGTTTTTTGAGCAACTTTTACTAAGGCCCTGAACTGAGTTCCTATTGGATAGCCCTCTCTTATATTTCTGGGGAATTCAACTCTTATATTATCAGAAAACATTTCTACAGGACGAACTCGAGGTCTACTTATTCCCTTTTCTTTGAATGTTTCTAAAAGTACACCTGAAAAGTAATCTCCAACTTTATAATCTTCATTAAACTTCATATAAAATATTATCACATAGGAAGGGTTGATCAACCAAACCTATCAATCTAAATTTTCTTCTATAATCTTAAAAATAGTTTTCGTATTTTAATACTATTAAATATTAATTCCTTTTTTTGGTCTTACCTTACCCCTGTTTTCTTCTGATAATATATTCTTAGCAACTTAGAGGTAAGTAGTACCTATATAATACCTGAAGGCCTTAAGATAATACGTTGTCCTTAGATATTTGGCTTAAAACTTGGTAGCGGGAGAGGGATTTGAACCCCCGACCTAAGGATTATGATTCCTCCGCTCTAACCAACTGAGCTACCCCGCCAAGAAATAGACTGCAAAAAAATTAGGAGTATTCCACTTACTCATCTATCTGCTTTTACCTTCCTAATTCTCTATTGCAATTTTAAATATCTTATAGTTCCTTGGAACATAAGTTTCAAGGAACTTCTTATGCATTCCAATAAAATCAAAATTAAATAATTATAATCTTTAAATAAAAATAAATAATATATTTATTAACGATATTTTTAACTTGAATATCTAAAAAATTTTTTAACTTTATTAAAGAATTTAAAAGACTTATTAGTTTTTCTATTTTCATTACCGTAGCCGTAGCCGTAGCCGTAGCCGTAGCCGTAGCCGTAGCCGTAGCCGTAGCCGTAGCCGTAGCCGTAGCCGTAGCCATAATTATGCGAACCTTGTTGTGAAAAGTTAAGTAATCGAAATACTCTTTTACTTGTAAAATCTATATTGTTATAAATTATGCTAGGCGGATCTAAATCAAATCTTTTATATTCTTCAATAATATGGTTAACCATCGCTATGGGCGTTGAGTTATGTCTTATAGTTAATATAGATCTTGCAAATTTAGAAATCAAAATAGAATCTGGATGATATGTAATAGGCATAGTATCACATAATATCAAATCATAAGACTCTGAGAGTTTTGCAATTAATGTTGAAAAATCTTCATAATCTTCGCTTGAATTTTCAGATATATTTCCTGATGGAATAATGTCAATTCCCAAATTATTTTCTCTTTGTATACACCTTTTAGTATATTCAATTGAAAAATTATTTTTTCTTATATTTGTGAATCCTATATCATTATATTTTTCGCCTAAAAATATTTTTGTTAATGATTTTTTTTCCTCATCCATATCGATTATTAAAATTTTCTTTTTCATCTCATTTCCAGTGTAGGCAAGTAAACTAGTTAATAAAGTTTTACCATCTGATGACATTGGTGAAGATATAATAAATGTTTTATTATCATTATTATTTTCAGATGTAATTTTTATAAGAGTCTTTTTAAGGCTATCCAAAAGAATTTTATTTTTTAGTAAATCAAAATTGAGTGGATAATTTAGTTTAATATTTTTGATGTAAGGCACTACTCCTGATGCATCTATGCCAGTTTTTTCTCTAATTTGTGAATAAATCTGAAATTTATTAAACTGACTATAAAAGTCAGAAAAAATTACAATAATAATAAAAGATATTGACCCAATAAAACCATAAATTAAATATACAATTAATTTTTTCTTATCTTCATTTGAATTAATTCGAGTAGATGTATCTGCTTTTTCAAGAATTCTTGCATCACTCTCGTTAAATGAGGAAACCGTCAAAAGTTTATTTAGATAAGTTGATAATAATGTCTCATTAACTTTTAGTTCAGAGTTATATTTATTTAATTCACTCATTTGGCTTCTACTTATTGACACTTCTTCATTTAATTGATCTTTTATTTTAGTGTTTGCTTCAATTTTTGAAACTATAGTTGAAACTTCTGGATGTTTTAAAGTATATATTTTTAGCAGCTCATTTTTCTCATCTTCTAAGCTCCTAATCTCATCTTCATATGACCTAAGATCTAATTCAAGATTTTCTACTTTGGAATCATAAATATCGTTTTTGGACTCAAAATCTAGAATTTTATTACTTAAATTATCTTGTTTTACTCTTAGTTCATCTATTTTTTCTTGATAATATTCTGTAGAATATAATCCTGCGCTTTCTTTGGTTATTCTTTGATAATTTAAATACTCCTCAGATATCGCATTAGCAATTAGTTCACTTAATTCAGACTTAACAGATGTAAAATTAATATTTAAAACATTTGCTTCTTGTTCTTTAACAACATTTAGGTTGTTTCTTAACCATCTTATTGTCTGAAGATCAAAGTCTTTGTTATTTACTCTCTGAAAGTAGCCTAATTTAACTCTTTTAATATCTTCTACTTCATCTAAATCTTGATATTGATTATTATTGCTTGCAAGATTAAGTTCTGTGTTTTGATCAATTGAATTTATTTCATGATTATCTGCTTTTTGATTTGTTAGTTGAGTATTATCTAAAAAATCATTTGAAGTATCAGATGTGAAATCATTGATTGAATATTCACCTTTGTATTTTTCGATAAGTTTTTCAAGCATTTCATCACTTAAGCTCACAGAATCTGGCAAATAATTTCTTGCTAATTCAATGATATCTTGATTGGAATAATCATTATTCCTAAGGACACCATAAGCAAATGACATTACTTCATCGGTATTGGGTTTTTCATTTTGAAATTTTTCTTGGATCTCAACTAGTTTTTTATTTTGATCATTAGTAAGTTTAAATTCATTTTTAATTTTATTACTTACGTCTGATATTTTATCAGCATCAACCGTGGTAATAACGGTGTCTAATGCAACATCGAGAGTGGTTTCAATTGCTTTTTGTGCGACTGATGATGCAGCTCCCTCAAAAAAGTCTAGCACAAATCGTAATCCTGAGTATGATAAAAATTTATTTGCTAAATAAGTAATTTTTGATGAGTTATTTTCTGATATTTTAAATTGTGGTATTGAGATATTATTTTTTAAAATCACATTATGCAGAAGAGTATTTGATTTTATCTTCTCAATTTCAGTTTGTATTGCTTGATTATTTAATGATGAAAAATCAATATTTTGCTCGTCTTTTAAATTTATATTAGTAAGTTCGATAAGAAGTCTTGATTTAGATTGATATTGAGGTTCTATTTTTGCTGTCTGAAGAAAACCTAACATTAAAAAAAAGATCATTATAAAAATGACTACATTTTTAAAGCTTAAAAATATTATATAACTAATATTTACTACATCCATTATATCAAGATTTTTTGACAATGTAGTAGGAGATTTATTATCCATTTGGAAAAAGTTACTGAGTTCTAAAAACTTCGGAATTAATAGGCTTGTATGATTTCCAAAGATTAATAAAATCAAGACTACTTAACATTCTAGACATAGTTTGATTCCATCTTGTAACTTTAAAAGAACTTACAAAAATTATATCTTTATCCAACAAATAAAAGTTATCTGCGAGCATCAAACTAGTTGGAGATTTCAAATCAACTTTATAAGCAATACCCCTTAATTTATTATTAATTGTTTGGGTTACTCGAAGAACATAGATTTCTTCTAAATTTGCAGCTGATTTATCAAGGCTTGAATTTAATAAGGCTTCAGACAACGTCATAGTTGATGAATAATTGATAATCCTATCACTCGAGACAGCCCCAGTAACATATATTTTTTGATCACCCTGCGAAGGCAAATAAATAATATCATTATTTTTAACATATACGTTTGGATTTGCATTATTTGTAATAAATCCAAGATCTACAATATGATTTTTTTTATTTCTATTTAGAATTAAAAAAGGATTTGGTGTTGCTTCACTAAATGACACACCTGCTTGATCTAGTGCTTCTAAAATAGTGATAGGAACATCATTAAGATTTATCATTTTTGTTTTTATTGATGAAGTTCCTGTATCGCCTAGTCCACCCTCAAAAGAACCAGAAATAAATGCCTTATTGCTTATAAATTTCTTTACTGAAAGAAATATCTCAGGGTCTACATATAAATCACTTAATGCTGAAACTAATAATTCTTTTGCTTCAATTGGTGTGAATCCACTTATATTATATCTACCAAGATATGGAAATTCAATTTCTCCACGGCTATCAACTTTTAGCCCTCTAGAAGTTATACGGTTCACATCATTATCTGATGGAAAAAGTATTTCAATAGTGTCTCCAGGACCAATAATATATTCAGGAAATGAATTATCTAACAATGGATCAAATGATACATTTCTAAGATCTGCAGGAATCTTGGCTCCACTTATTTTTGGCATGCTATCTAATACTTGTGGCGATAAAGAAGAGACTTCAATTAATGACAAGTCAATGTTATTTTCTTGAACAAGGTTTGCTTCTCGTGGAATTGGTTTCTGATAGTAAGAAAAATCCTGACCATCTAACAGATGCGTATTGCATCCGTGTAAGAAAAATACCAAAAATATTGTACTTAAAGCTCTCATAATTAAATACTTTAAAAAAAATACATTAATAATTGAATCTTATAGATAATTTTTTTATTTTTGAAAACTTTATTAGTATTAAATTTCAATTAATATCTACATATAGTATCTATTCTATATTAAATGAAGATATATTGATTGTCTATTTTGAAGATGCTATCCATCCACCACCTAGCAATCTTATCCCATTATTGTCCTCAGAATAAAAAACACAAGCTTGCCCTGGTGAAACTGCTTCCTCTGCATCATTAAAATTAATCTGACATTCATCCTCAGCAAGACTCCTATGTGTAGCATCAACTAATTTTCCTGTTGACCTAATTCTTACTTTTATCTTTGAAGGCATGTTGTTAACCAAATAGTTAGAGTTATTTAATTTAATACTTTTTGATTTTATATGATCTTTACTAGCCACTACAACACGATTTTGTTCTTTATCAATTTTTTTTACATATAGAGGTTTTGATTGAGAAACTCCAATGCCTCTTCTCTGACCGATAGTAAAATTATAAATACCATTGTGTTGACCGATGACATTATTATTAATGTCAACTACCTCTCCCTTTTCCTCATCAATAGAATTTTTTTTTATAAATGATTTATAGTCTCCATCTGGAATAAAACAGATGTCCTGGCTATCTGCCTTGTCAAAAACATGCAAATTCATTGTTTTTGCAAAATCACGTATCTGACTTTTATTGAAGTTGCCTAAAGGAAATTCCACAAAATCAAGGTCAGCTTTCTTAATAGAGAATAAAAAATATGATTGATCACGATCTTTGTCTTCAGGTACATATAATGCCCATTCATCATCAACTTTAATTTTTTTTATGTAATGACCGGTAACTAGAGCAGAACCATTCAATTTCTTTGTAAACTCAAGTAAATCGTAAAACTTAACTTTTTCATTACAATTGATACATGGAATTGGGGTTTTTCCCTCCTTATAATCATTTATGAAAGGATCAATAACACTTTTTTTAAAAATATCTTGAAAATCAAGAACATAATGTGGAATTGATATTGTATTAGCTATTTTTTTTGCATCAAGGATATCTACGCCAGCACAACACGTTTTTGAATTTTTAACTTTTTTTTCATCGTATAGTTTTAGCGTAACGCCCATAACATTACTTGCTTTTTTTTTCATTAGTGCAGCAGCAACTGATGAGTCGACACCACCAGACATCGCTACAACAATTGGATTTTCTATTTCAGTTTCAGGTGTCATTTGAACATTATTATCTATAAATATATGGTGGTAACTATAACATAATTAAACTAATGTCTAATTTAAGATTTTGTATATGAAATTAGATAAAAAATTAACTTTAGAGCTAAAAAAAATTACTATATTAGCTGGAAAAGAAATACTTAAAATCTACAGAAAACCTTTCAAAAAAAATCTCAAAGCAGACAAGTCGCCAATTACTGAGGCAGATATAGCTGCAAATAATATAATTTGCGAAAGACTAAAAAAACTTACGCCAAATATTCCTATTATTTCTGAAGAAAATAAGAATAGACGTAAAAATTTAAGCTTATTTTGGTTGGTTGACCCTCTCGATGGAACAAAGGAATTCATTAAGAAGAATGGCGAGTTTACAGTAAATATTGCTCTAATAAAAAATAAAAGACCTACTTATGGAATTATTTTTAAACCAACCTCAAGAGAACTTTATTTTACAGAGGATAAATTTTCATATTATTCAAAATTAGATCGTAATTATGGTCTCTCAAAAAAAACTAAAATTAAAACTAAACGAAGAAAGATTAATATCTTAGCGTTGAGTAGATCGCATACTAGAAATAACGATCTAATACTCAAAAAATTTAATGCAAATAAAATTATACAAACAGGAAGTTCTATAAAACTCTGTCTTATTGCTGATGGATCTGCAAATATTTATCCAAGATTGGGGACCACAATGGAATGGGATATAGCTGCTGGTGATGCAATATTAAGAAAAGCAGGAGGAAAAATTAAAACTCTTGATGGTAAAATTTTAAAGTATGGAAAAAAGAACTTTAAGAATTCATCATTTATTGCTCGAAGCTAAGAAAACTTTAATGGTTTTCCACTAGGCTTGCCCATAATTTTTCCATTCCAAAACACTTTATTTCCACTAATCATAGTGCCAACTGGCCATCCTTTAATTTTCATACCATGAAAAGGTGTCCAACCACATTTACTTTGAACTTCTTTATTACTAATTTTTTTAGTTTTAGACATATCAACAAACGTTAAGTCTGCATCATAGCCTTCTTTAATTAATCCTTTATTTTTGATCTTAAATCTGTTGATAGGATTATAACTTGTCAGCTCGACTACATTATTAATTGATATCATTTTTTTTGAAACTTCATTTAGAAGAATTGGCAATAGTGTCTGTACACCAGGCATCCCTGATGGACTATCAGGATACTCTAATTTTTTTTCTGAAAGCTTGTGAGGGGCATGATCAGAACCAACAATATCTATTTCATTATTTTTAAGTGCCTGCCTAAGTCTTTTATTGTGTCGAAGAGATCGAATTGGGGGATTCATTTGAGCTAATGTTCCCAATTTATCATAGCATGAAGGTGATGATAAAACTAAATGCTGAGGAGTCACTTCATAAGAAACATATTTTTTATTTTTATTTAAAAGCTCAATTTCTTCCGCGGTTGTAATGTGTAGAATATGTATCTTCTTTTTTGTTTGATTTGCTAGCTTAACAAGATTTTTTGTACAGATGAGACAAACACTTTCATTTCTCCATTTTGGGTGTGATTTTGGATCACCTCGCTTAATAAATTTTTCTCTCTTATTTAACTCATATTGATCTTCCGAGTGAAAAGAAATCATCTTTTTTGTACTTTTCATTATTCTCTTTATATCTTTATAATCTGATACAATCAGTGTCCCAGTTGATACACCGACGAAAACTTTAATACCACAGCAACCGACTTCTTTTTCCATTTTTTTTATTTCAGTAGTGTTATTTTTTTCAGCCCCAAAGTAGAATGCAAAATTACAAAACATTCTATTTTTTGCACCTTTCAATTTCTTTTTAAATAGAATTTTAGTCGACATACTTGGATTATTATTAGGCATATCAAAAACAGTTGTTATACCACCAGCAACCGCAGCTCGACTTCCACTTTTTAAATCTTCTTTATCAGTATTACCTGGTTCTCTGAAATGAACTTGCGTGTCAATAGCCCCTGGTAAAATATGAAGACCTTTAGCATCTATTGTTTTAGAGGATTTTAAATCAGATATATTCCCCACTTGATAGATTTTTCCTTTATGAACAGCAATATCACCTTTGATAGTTTTTTTATGAGTAACATACAAACCATTTTTCACTATTAAATCTATTTTTTTTTTCATGATATTTTAAATAATATTTTTTATTTCATTTAATACTAGACTTACTTTTATATCTTTTAAATAGCTAGGAGAGTCCTTTAGTGTAAAATTTTTATCGTTAATGAATTCTTCATACTTTTTTTCTGTCCTAATTGTATGATTATTTCTTCCTTTTGGCCCATATACTTTATCATTAGTTGGCCCAAATAGACCAATGGTGGGAATACCAGCGGCAGTTGAAAGATGCATATTAGAGCTATCGCTTCCCAAAAATAGCTTACTATTTCTTAAGATAAAATATGTCTCAATCATATCAGCTTTATTCATCAAATTATTGACTTTTATAGACAATGATTCCTTCAAGTTTTTAATCTTTGTATTATCAGAAGCTTTATCTGTAGCACCAAGAATCACTACCTCAAAATCACTAAATAGTGGGTCTTCAAATAATTTATAATATTTATCGATTGGCCAATCTTTACCTTGCCAATTTGAAATTGGAGCAACACATATAAAGTTGTCACTAATTTTTTTTGATTTTAAAATATTATTATATTTTTGCTGATCTGCCCATATTGTTGGCTGAATATTATCTTCTATTTGCAAAAAGTTTGAAAATTGCTCAAGTTTATGTTCATACTGATTACCCTTGAAAATTTTTCTTTCATTTACTTCCAAAAAATATGACAAATAACTAGATCTCAAGTCAACAACCAGATCCCATTTCTTGTCCTTTACAAAACTCCATATTTTGTACCAATGCCCAGCATATTTTTGCTTATCAATCACAATAAGCTTCTTTAATCTTGGCATATCAGTAAATATATCTTTAGAAATTGTGCTTGTTACAACCGTGAATTCTGCATCTGAATGTTTTTTAATTAAGTGATTGATAAGACTCGTAGCTAAAATTGTATCCCCAATTCGCGAATAACTTACTACTAAAATTTCCATTTATATTAATATATATATAAAATATTATTATTAATATGAAATTATCAGTCAAAATATGAAAGTTACCAAAAATGACAATACATCCATAATAGAAGTTTCTGGTATTGATCGTGTTGAATTTTTAAATAATATTTTTACAAATGATGTATTAAAAGTATCAAATAAGAATTCTATTTATACATGTCTTCTTAGCCCACAAGGAAAATTAATCGCAGATCTTATTCTTTCAGACTATAAAGATAGTTTATTTATTTGCTCCTATTCAAAATTTAAAGATGACTTAATCAAGGTTTTGAGTATGTATAAGTTAAGATCAAAAGTAAAAATAGAAGATGTATCTGATGATTATCAATATTATTTTGTTGATTACGAAAATCTTCAAACCACATTAAACAAAAGCGAAATTTTTTCAGGAAATACGTTCTTATCAAACAACTCATTACTTGTCATCGATCCAAGGCTTGCTGAATTAGGGGCTCACGTAATTACAACTGACAACTTAATTGATGGAAAAGAATATGAAATAAATAATGGTGATATCAATCTTAATTATTTTAAACATGGAATAATTCCATCATCAATATTATCAAATATGAAGAAAGTTTATCCATTAGAAGCAAATATCCATCTATTAAATGGTATTGATTTTAAAAAGGGATGTTATGTTGGGCAAGAAGTAACAGCTCGGATGAAACTAAAAAATAAAATACCAAAAATTATATTTTCTTTAATCAGTGATCGATTAATAGATGATGAAAATGAGAATGAAAATATATATGCAAATGATCAGGTAATTGGAAAAATAATTGCGAAATATGAAAAATTCTATTTTGTTTTAATTGACATGAGAAAGGTACAAGGAGAAGACTTAAAAACAATGAACTTATGTAGTGACAATAGTAATTTTGTATTAAATCACCAATCTTGGTTCGATTACTAATGGTGCCGTCGGCGAGACTCGAACTCGCACGAACTATGTTCACTGATCCCTCAAACCAGCCTGTCTACCAATTCCAGCACGACGGCAAAACCCTGTTTTTAGCTCAAAACTGCAAGGAGTTGAAATATATACAATTAACTATAATTGTTATAAATATTTATTGAATAAAATTATTATGCAACAAGAATTGTCATATCCAACAGATTATAACTCAGAGGTTAGGGCCTCAACAGCAGAGCTCTATAAATCAGTTTCAAAAATTATTCCGGAAGTTGAATGGCCATTTCATGCACCTCTGATCCATGAGATCAAAAAACTTAAAAAAGAAAAAAATGCCACAATTCTTACTCACAATTATCAAACACCAGAAATATTTCACTGTGTCTCTGATATTGTGGGAGACTCATTAAAACTTGCATATGAAGCAAGGGATAGCGAAGCTGATACTATTATTGTTTGTGGGGTTCATTTTATGGCTGAAACAGCAAAAATTCTTAGCCCCAATAAAAAAGTACTTATTCCTGATATGCGTGCTGGATGTTCCTTGGCTGACTCAATTACCGCAGAGGATATTCGATTACTTAAGCAAAAGTATCCAGGAGTACCGGTTGTCACTTATGTAAATACATCTGCTGAAGTTAAAGCTGAAACTGATGTTTGTTGTACATCTGGAAATGCTAAGCTTGTAGTAGAGTCATTAAATTCTGACAAAGTCATATTTTTACCTGATGAATTTTTAGCACAAAACATTGCTAATCAAACAGATGTAAAAATTATTTCATGGAAAGGTCGCTGTGAAGTCCATGAACGTTTTACTGCTAAGGAAATTTTAGCCTACAAAGAACAGCATGAAAATATTGTTGTTTTAGCACACCCAGAATGCTCTCCTGAAGTAATTGAAGTAAGTGACTTTACAGGTTCAACTGCAGGAATGAATAACTATGTGAAAGATAACCAACCTGAGAAAGTCATCATGGTTACTGAATGTTCAATGAGTGATAATGTTGCAATAGAAAACCCTAATGTAGAATTTGTTCGCCCCTGTAATTTATGCCCTCATATGAAACGTATTACTTTGAAAAAGATTTATGATGCACTTAGATTTGATCAACATGAAGTTACTGTTGATAATCAAATTATAGACAAAGCGCGCCTCTCAATTGATCGTATGCTTGAAATTGGCAGACAAAAATAATGACTGACAGCATATATTCTCCTGATGTTGTCATTGTAGGCGGTGGAGTTGCAGGCCTAAATGCAGCTTTAAACTTAGCTCCAAGAAAAGTTTGTGTAATCACTAAAAATTCTCTCGGAATTAATACGTCAAGTAGTTGGGCACAAGGTGGTATTGCGGCACCTTTTGCAAAAGAAGACAGTAACGAAAGTCATATAAGTGATACTCTTGTAACGGCAAAGGGGTTAGCAAAGTCTGAGGTAGTTAGAGAAGTTATTTCTGAGTCCATAAATATAATTAAAGATTTAGAAAATATAGGAGTTGAATTTGATAAAAATCCAGACGGAACTTTTAATCTTGGACTAGAAGCTGCTCATAGTTTCAATCGAATTGTAAAATCTAAGGGTGATAGTTCTGGTATTGAAATAATGCGAGGACTAACTGAGAAAGTAAGATCCTGTAATCATATTACTATCCTCGAAAACGTATCAATTGACAGTATTATGATGGAAAACAATACGATTTATGGAGTAATTGGACACCTAAATAATCAAAATTTGCCTGAAAATAACGTTGTTATTCAAAGCCCTAACGTCATTTTAGCGACAGGCGGCCTCGGGGGGATCTTTGCAAATACAACCAATCCTCGAACATCATATGGTGAAGGTATTGCTCTTGCGGCTGAAGCTGGTGCTGCAATAACTGACATGGAGTTTGTTCAATTTCATCCAACAGGCTTAGATTTTGGTCTTGATCCCACTCCCCTTGCGACAGAAGCAATTCGAGGTGAAGGTGCAACATTAGTAAATCAGCATAATGAAAGATTTATGCTTGATGTCCATCCACAAGCTGAATTAGCATCAAGGGATATTATTGCTCAAAGTATTTTTGATCAAATTGAAAAAGGTAACTCTGTATTTCTCGATTGTAGGGAAAATATTGGAAATGACTTTGGTAAACAATTTCCACAAGTACAATCTTACTGTGACAACGCAGATATAGATCCAAGTTCTGAATTAATACCTATTATTCCTGTAGCTCATTATCATATCGGTGGAGTAAAAACAGATCTTAAAGGTCGTTCATCTGTTGATGGACTTTGGTGCTGTGGAGAAGTAGCGGCTACAGGTATTCATGGTGCTAATCGACTAGCGTCAAATTCAATATTAGAGTCTCTCGTATTTGCAAAAATTGTTGCTGAAGAAATTAATAAATGTCCTATTAAAAAAATAGATAGTGTAAGTCAGTCATTTATAAAAACTTATAAAGAAAAAACTAGAAATAAAATCAGAGCAAAAAAATATATTTGGCAGCTTCGATCTTCAATGATGAGAAACCTTGGTATAGTCCGAAATTCTCAATCGATTATCAGAGGATTAAGAGATATTGTTAGAATTGAGAGAGAGTCTAAAGGTCTATCAGCAAAACTAAATGATATGATTTTAGTGAGTAAATTTATCATTGTAGGCGCTTATAAGAGAAAAGAAAGTCGTGGCTGTCACCTAAGATCAGACTATGTCACTGAAAATGACAAATATAAATTGAACATAGATCAAAATCTAGATTCGATGGAGTTAGATATTCAAAAAATACTTGATAAAGCTCAGCTACGAATTGATGATAAAAATGTTGCTATCTAAAAATTATATTAAATCTCAAGTAAGCACTGCTCTTCAGGAAGATCTTGGTTTATTAGGCGACATAACTTCACAGGCTACAATTGCTGAAAATCACAAATCATCAGCTGAAATCATACTTAAAGAAGATGCAGTTCTCTGTGGAATTGATTTTGCCATTCTAACATTCAAACTATTAGATAGAAAAATTAAGATAAAAAAACAAAAAAAAGACGGTTTAAAATTTAAAAAAGGTTCATCAATTTTAAAAATTTATGGCAATACCCAAGCTATTCTTGCGGGTGAGCGAACTGCTCTTAATTTTTTAGGACTTATGTCAGGCATTGCCACAAAGGCTCAAAAGTATTCAGAAATTGCCAAAAAATATGGTTCAAAAATTTATTCTACACGTAAAACAATCGTTGGAATCCGTGAGTTACAAAAATATGCACTTAGCATAGGAGGAGCAAATATTAATAGGATGTCATTGGATGATTTTTTTTTCATAAAAGATAACCACATTTCAAAAGCAGATAATATTGTTGATAGTATTGATCAAGTAAGAATGTTTTATCCAAAAAAAAAGATAACAGTCGAAGTTGATAAAATATCTCAGTTGAAGAAAATTCTAGATCAAAAAATAGATGTAGTTCTGTTGGATAATATGAATGTATCGCAAATAAAAAAATGTTTAAAACTTATCAATAATAAATTTGAATGTGAAGCTTCTGGAAATGTGAACTTAAAAAATCTAAATGAAATAGCAAAGACAGGTGTGCATAGAATTTCAACGGGACAACTAACTCATAGTGTCAACAATGTAGACTTTGGCTTAGAACTATAATTTTTATATTGAAAATATATAAACAATATAAAACATCCATCCAGGAATTAATATAATCCAATAATTATACATCCAAGTCATGCCTACCCATCCACCCCATGAATCATAATCAGTGACCTTTATTCTCTCGTAAAGAGACTTTCTTAGTCCTTTGAAGAAAATTTCTTTTTTAAATGCAGGCAGGCTTCCCTCAGATTGACTCATTTGTCTTACTCTTCTTTTAATCATTCGGATATGAATTACTTGCCAAGGTAAATATAAAAAAGCAAAAATAGTACTGATGATAAGTAGAACAACCTGTGTACTATGAATTTCAGCAAAAAAATATAAGAATATACTAAGAATAGTATTTATAGAGAAAATAACAAACCATCCTAATTCTTCATAGAAATATAAATTTTCTTCATTAAATAAAATCGCTGACCAGACGAAAAATTGTGAAATACTAACTTGCAAAACCATTATCCAAGACAATAAATCAACTATTAAAAATTGATTGTCATTAATCAATCTAAGGACATAACTAAATTGATAAATGTATGCAATCTCAACAAAAGTAACTAAGAACCGTGTCAAAAATATTGATGAAAAAAAAGTATCATGGAGTACAATTTTCTTAGAATAATTATTTGGAAAAAGACAGCGGTAGGCTGATATTAAAAATAGTAATTGTGCAGGAGCTAATAAGTAAACATCAACTGAAGAAAAAGGCTCACTTAGAGTTTTAAAGAAGAGAAATAAATTTGTAACAATTCCTATCTTTAAACACCACAAAAGATAATTATACATATGTTATTTAAATTTTTTTCTCATATTCATGGCGGCCTCAATTCCCGAAATAGGTTTCTTACCCTCCGGAACAGTATTACCTTTCTTAACTAGTTCTTCATAAGACACGCCATCTTTAAACATTTGGTATAAGACCTCAATGTCCATATTTGTTCCAACAGGCTCTTCTGGAAACCCTTTTTTTGCAACTTCCTCTGTAAACTCCTGATCATTCCTCCAATGTTCATAGAAAATTTCCACTAAGTTGCCATCAGGATCTCTGTAATAAATACCACTGATCCAACCATGATTTATTGTCCAGTAAGGTTCTAATCCTTGTTTTTTTGCTCTAAAATAAAAATCGAACCATTGATCTATTGGGTTCAATCGATACGAAATATGATCAAGGCCTACAAGATTAGGAACTGCACGATTAATCCAATTTTTAAATTTCATAATAATCCTTGGAAGAAAACCTAAATTATCAAAAACAGGTTCTGTATTTGCTATCGCAATTCGATGATGCTCTTCGTCAAATGTCATAAAAGTAATTTCTTTACTTTTATACATTGGCTTACAGCCAAATAGTTTTTCGTAGAAATCTACCATGCGATCATAATTCATCGTTTTAAAAGATACATGATGAAATGTATCGGGAGCATCTTTAGACTTAAACTTTTTATATAAATCTAAATTAAGTATATTTTCTTTATCTGCCATCTCTATCTCCTATTTACATCGTCCAAAACCAGTCAGGTCCAGGCAAATGTATAACATGGTTTTCAAGGCCAATTTCTTTATCAACCAAATAATTTAACTTATTATTCATTTTCAACAATAAATCATCATTAGCTCTGTCATTTGCAAGATCTTGCATTTCGTAAGGATCATTTTTTAAATCAAAGAGCTGAATAAATTCATTTTTTTCAAATAATTCATTTAGATTTTGAGGATTATTATTAGCTCTAGGCGAAAAACTTCTTACAAACTTATACCTTTGATCGACAACAGCTTTATAATTATACGGCAATGAGAAATCAGGTAAAAATGACCCCTTTGTTGCGAGTGCTTTTAATTTTTCATAATAGCCTTCAGCTAATCCCATCTGCCTTACCTTTTCATTAATATCAAAAACAGAAGGTATTATTTGAACTCCTTGAATAAGATGTCCTTCTTCATCTCTTTTATTCTTTCCATTTACATTTTCAACAAGTGAAGCAAAACTATTTCCTTTGAGTTCAGGGTAGTCATTGGCAATTTGAGAATTACTTAGTCCAGCAAACTCTAAAATTGTAGGGACAAAATCAATATTTGAAATTATTGACTCACACTTATTACTTTCTCCAAGATCAGGATGATAAACTAAAGTAGGAACTCTTACTGACTCTTCCCAAAATGCAATTTTGCCTCTGGTTCCATGCTGACCTAATAGTTCTCCATGGTCTGATATCATAAATATAATAGTATTATCTAATTGATCAGTTTCCTTAAGAGACTCAATTACTGTATTAATGTGTCTATCTACATCTCTAAGACAATTATAATAATAATTAATAAATCGTTTCCAAAGATCTGGCCTACTGAATGGTATCTCCCCATAAACTATATTTATAATTTCGTTTGGATCCCAAGAATTCTCTACTTCTGGCATATAACCAAAATTTTTTGGAAACGTAATTTGGTGCTCCATATCATATAATGGATCTGAAGGTTGAAATTTTTGATGATCTCCAATAAATCCTGTTCCTTTTATTGATTCATCTGCTCTAAAGAACATTATATCATGTGGGTTCACAAAATTTATAAATGAAGCCCAAGGCGATGAAGATTTTTTATTATCGTAAATAAAATTTGCCGCATTTTTTGAAGTCGGTCCATCGTGTATAAAGCCACCCTGACCTAAATCTTTTTCACCTTCTTGATTTGATATTGTAAATCCATGTTTATCAAACATCTTTCGCATTCCATCAAAACCTAAAGAATTCTCATTTACTTGATTTTCTGTAATGTTTGTCAGATGCCATTTTCCAAAATAGCTTGTTAGATAATCATTATTTCTTAAGAGGTGACCTATAGTATTAATGCCATCATGTAGCCCGGGTACCCATGGGGCAACCGTATTATCCCAAACTCCCGTGTATTGGACATGCTGACCTGTATATATTGAGCTTCGAGAAGGTGAACAAAGAGGGGTAGATGTATAAGAGCGATTAAAATAAGTTGAAATACTCTCTAAATATCTTCTAGCTGGCAAATCTATATGTGATGGAATATAAGGCCATGCCCGCTCCTGGTCATTAAGAATAAATAATATATTTGGCTTCTTATTATTTGAAATATTTGCGGGAGCTTTCTGGGTTAACAAAATAGTGCTCATTCCACCTAGAGCAGCTGTTACCGCAGCCTTTTTAAGAAAAGATCTTCTTGTAATTTTTTTTCTCATGTTTCTAAAAATACAAATGTACTAATAATTATTATTAAAGTTGGTGCTATCATATTGTGAGCATTCTCATCAAAACGATAAGTTTTAATCTCTCCATTAATTTTAAATGGTAAATGTTTTTGCTTTCCAGGTTTAATACTTAATCTCTCTCCAAAAGTGTATAAAAATGGCTTTCGCCCTCCTCTATCAGATAGAGTTCCACCATAAATAGGCATTAGTGTAGCTGTAAAAATAAACGTACCTAAAAAAGTAAAATACCAAAATAACCAAAAGTATAATTGATATGGATAATAAAAATCAGGGATACTGATCCAAAGTACAAAAAGATTCATTATTGAGATTGGATAATAGCTTAAAACTTGCCAAACAACATGAAACCTGGCATGACCTGGCCAGTCAGGATGAGTAGCGTGAGTTTTATTAAAATCAGCAAATGACATCCCAACAACTAACAAAATAGATATTAAAGAGTATATAATTCTTAAAATTAAATTTTCATCATAAAGTTCCATAATCTTTATTTTTCATCTTCATTATAATTTCTGGCAATTCGTGCAGCTAGACCAGGTGCAAACCTTGCTAAATAAAGAGCAAATCTTGAGAAGCTAAGTAAAGGAATGACGTAATGTTCTCTTTTATTTTTGGCAATTGCTTTAATAATGATGTTGGCAGCTGTATCAGCTTTCATTCCTTTTGTATCATGGCCACGGTCATTAGCTCCATATTCAGACCCATCACCTGTTAGAGCCTTAATTCCTACTTCTGTCTCTACATATCCTGGAGCAACAGTATTAACTTTTATATTATGTTCGTAAACTTCTGCTCTAAGAGCGTCCATAAAGCCTTGCAGGGCATGCTTTGCTGAAGCATAGACTGATCTTTTTTTAATTGCAAACTTACCCAGTAAGCTTGAGACAGATACAATCTGTCCACTTTTCCTAGAAATCATCGATGGCAAGATACTCTTCGTTAATTTCACAATAGAATAAAAATCAAGTGTCATTACATCTTGATAGACTTTGAAATTTGTTTCTTCTACTCCAGACCAAGCTGATATACCTGCGTTGTTAATCAAAATATCAATAGCTCCAACTTCTTTCTGTACTCTTAATGAAAAATCATCAATCTCGTCAATTTTTGAGAGATCAAAAGGATATACTTGAACGTTAGCATTTCCACATTTTAGCTTAGTATCTTCCAGTTGTTCTTTTCTTCTTGCAGTGAGAATAAGAGTGCAATCGTAATTTGATAACTGAATTGCTAATTCACGTCCAATACCAGAAGATGCTCCAGTAATCCAAATAATTTTTTTATCAAAATAATTCATAAATAATAATTGAGACTACTCTCATTTTTATATATAGTATATAAAAATATGAATGATTATTTCCAATCAAAGGCATCTTTGCAATCAAAAAAAGATCGAACTCGAGCAGCTATAATTGACAGCGCAATTAATATTATTGCTAAAAAAGGTTTTCAGAAATCTTCCATTCAAGAAATGGCTAAGAATGCAGGCATTGCGAATGGTACTTTTTATAATCACTATAAAGATAGAAAAAGTATTTTTGAAGATGTTGCCAATTTAATTGCAATAGAATTAGTAAAAGTCATTGAAGAGGATGAGGTAAAAACAAAAAAACCTGCCCAAAAACTGATTAACTCTACCAAGCAGTTTATTAAACGTTCAGTTCAGGTTCCAGAATGGGGCTTAATTTTTCTCGAAGCTGCTGATTTCTCTGTAAGACTTGAGAAAGACATTAGTAAGTTTCTTATTAAGGATATAAAAAGTGGAATACGGGATAAATCTTTTCTAGTTAAATATGATGATTTCTTAGTAGAACAAATTATGATTATTGTTCTACACTCGATAAGCCATCAATTAGAAAATGGCATCAATAAACAAATTACAGATAAAACAATCAATACAATTTTAAGAATATTAAATTATAAAAAATAAAGGAACGTATTATGAAATTAGTCACATTTTTATATCAATCAGAACAAAAAATAGGCGCTGTCATTGGAGATGAAATTGTAGATTTTTCATCATCAGATCTTCCTCAAAATATGATTGAATTCATTGAACTTGGAAATGAAGGGTTGGAAAGAGCAGCTTCTTTAATTGAAAAAGGTGAAAATAAACTATCCATTAGTGATGTAAAATTAATGGCTCCTATTCCTAAACCAAATAAAATTCTGGCTGTGGGACTGAATTATAAAGAGCATCGTGATGAAGTAAAAGAAACTGCAGCTAAAACTATTGGTCAAGCTCAAGAAAAGTATCCAAATATCTTTAATAAGCAGAATACATCTGTGATTGGTCCCTATGATGAAATACATAGACCAAAAGCATCGGAATTTTTAGATTATGAAGGTGAATTAGGATTCGTTATTGGGAAAAAATGTCGTCATGTTCCTTATGATAAGGCAAAAGATGTAATTTATGGCTACACAGTTGTTAATGATGCAACAATTAGAGATTGGCAGATGAGGGGGCCTCCTATGACTATGACAATGGGTAAATCATGGGATACACACTGTCCTTTCGGACCTTATCTAGTTACAAGTGATGAAGTTGGTGATCCTCATAAACTAAAACTTGAAACTCACGTGAACGGTGAACTTAGGCAATCAGCGAGTACGGATGATTTAATTTTTGACTGTTTTACACTTGTGGAATATTTGACAACAGCATTCACTCTTGAACCTGGAGATTTAATTCCAACAGGAACACCTGCAGGCTCTGCTGTAATGACAAGAAATTGGCTAAAATCAGGTGATGAAGTTAAAATTGAAATTGAAAAATTAGGAGTCATTAATAATAAAGTTATTGACGAGCCTGATGATACGGTTCTTTATTAAAAATATTCATGCAGCCTGACTTTGATGTAATTGTTATTGGTTACGGCCCTGTTGGAGAAACATGCGCCAATCTTCTTGGATATTATAAAATAAAATCTCTAATAATTGAAAAAGATGATGAAATGTTTCCTCTTCCCAGAGCAATAACCTGGGACTTAGAATGCAAAAGAGCAATATCATATTGTGATTTTGAGACAAATGTTAAGACAAGAAGAATTAGAGCACTTGATAATTTGGATGCTAAGAAGCGGTCTATTATGAAGGTCTTATTAGAGGACTTTAAAATATATAATTATCAGCATGAAATGCTTTTTATGCATCAACCTCAGTATGATGAAGCGCTAAGAAAAAATGCTGAGAAATATCAAACAAATACAATTAAGAAAGGATATGAATTAATAGATCTTAGAGAAGTTGAAGGCATTATTCACTGTAAAATAAAAAATTGCAATAATGGTCAAGAAGAAGACTTTACTTGTAAATATCTTTTGGCATGTGATGGAGCAAATAGTAAAACAAGGAAACTCTCAAATATTCCTTTAAATAGTCTAGAAGCAGATGAAACTTGGATGGTAGTTGATGGTTATACTAATGAAACTTTTGAATGTTTTAAAGATGTAGATGCAATTCAATATTGTAATCCTTCTAGGCCAATAACTATTATTCAAGGAGTTGATAATATTTTTCGATTTGAGATCGCCTTTATGCCTGGAGATACGATTGAGGAGATTCAAAAAGAAGAAGTTTTTTCAAAATACCTAGATTATTGGATTGGAGGAAAAAAAGTTACATTCATGAGAAAGGCTGTTTATTCTTTTCATGCTGCTTCTGCTGAAAAATGGAAAACTGGAAATATTTTTCTTCTTGGAGATGCCGCTCATCAAATGCCGCCCTTCATGGGACAAGGAATGAACTCTGGTTGTAGAGATGCTGAAAATTTATTATGGAAAATCAATGGAGTCCTAAAGGGAATTTATTCAGAAAATATCTTAGAGACATATGAAAGTGAGAGAAAACCACATGTTGACAAAATTACTCGAGCAGCAATCACCATGGGAAACATAATTAATGCAAAAAGTCATTTTAAAGCTTTTTTAAGAAATGCCACTTTAAGATTACAAAATATTTTTAGATCATCAGCTAATCTTTTTCCTGCAATGGTAGGGACTCGCCTTGGAAATGGTATCCATAAAGCAAAAAAAATTAAAAATGCAACTATTGAGAGATATTATTTTAATATAATTAAAGCTGTATTTTCAAATGGCAATATTAAAACAAGTGATGAGTTACTGGGAAAAAATTTTGGTTTAATTCTTAATGATTTCAAAAATAATTTAAAAATTTCAGAAGCAAATTTATCTTTACTTAAGAAACATAATTTTAAAATTATTAATTTTACTGAAAATAATAGTGAATCAAATTTTGATAATTATATATCCTGTCAAGAAACTCATGACGATATGAAGACGTACTGTGAGAGATATGATTGCAATGGTGTAATTGTAAGGCCAGACAAATATGTATATGACTTAATAAATTATGGAGAAAACGATAATCTTGAGGTAGTAATTTCTAAAGTCTTAAAAAGTTTAAAAGAAAAAATAGATTTATAATATTTTAATGAAACTATAATATTTGTTTAAAGTTTGATTACTCTCAATAGCAATAATTAACTTATCTTTTCCAACCTTAATTGAATTTTCTTCGTAGTCTAGAAGTTCTGATTTATAACTTTCTCTAGCCTTTAATCTATTAAAATAACCAATTAAATTTCCTCTATCATTCAAGAAATAATTAGTAAGCTGTGACTCTTCTAGTCGGTGAAATAATACCATCCAGGTTATATCAGCTAAACTAAATTTATCACCGTCGATCCATTTTTTTTCATTTAAATGATCATTTAGATCATCGAAATGAATATTTAAGTTATTAACTGCAGACTTAGTAATTTTAAATAAAGGTGTGCCTTTTTTAAAAACACCATAGCTAAGTACTTTAAACATAAGAAAGTTAAAAGCTCTAAATCGAACTGGATGTTTTATAAAATATTTTATGAATTTAAAAATAGATATATTTTTTAGCATTGAAACAAATAGTGGCACTGTAAAAATTGAGACACAATTTCCTGCAAATTGATCATGATTTTCGTTAGGTTCTCCTACTAATGAGCCTCTTTTGACCCAATAATCTACAATCTCACTTTTACTCAATATTGGATTATATTTTTCAAGAAAAGCTATTTGTTCGTGCGACTCATAAATTGGGTTTCCATGATGAAGTAATACGGGGACAGTAGCTTTAGGATTAATTTTTAAAAACTTCTTCTCTAAGTTTTCACAATCGTTGGTCTCAATTATATCTATATGTTTTAACTCAGCAGCAATATCAAGTTCTTTTAAACAAACTCTTACTTTTCTCGAGCATAATGAAAAACAATTATGATAAAGTACCCATTCTTTATCAGTATCTAAGACTTTATAGTCCTGAAATCCAGATAAAGACTCGCTTTTCATTAAGTATTACTTTTCTTTTTCGAAGTCAGAAACAATTTCATTTAAAATTTGATTTGCGCTAACACCAGTTGGAAATCCACTATAATGTGCAACATGCAATATCATTTCTTCTAGCTTTTCTTTTGATATACCAAGATTTAATGCTCCTCGAAAATGAATCTTTAATTCATTTTCTCTATTTAAAGCAACAAGAACAGCAACTGTGATTAAGCTTCTTTCTTGAAGATTAATTACTTCGTCTCTAGACCAAATCGTTCCGTAGAGAGCGTCAACTATGTGGGCCATAAAGTCCCTTGATATTGGTTTATCACCGCTTTTAATGAGACCCATCTGCTCCATTATTTTAAGACCTTTTTCTCTTTTTTCTTTATCGATTTTATATGTCATAAATTATAATTGAGACTATTCTCATTTTATATATACTTCAATAAATGATTTTAAAAATATAAAAATAATAGAAGGAAAAGATAATGAGTGAACAAAGAGTATTCATGATAGCCAACCTAAAGATTAATGATAAAAATACATATCAAATATATGAAAAAGGTTTTTTCCCAATTCTAAAAAAGTATGGCGGTGAATTCGTAACTTATGATGACTCTGTAGAAACTTTTGAAGGATCAACCCCTCTTGAAGGAAGGACTGTAATCTTTTCATTCCCCTCACCTGAAAAAGCGAGAGAATGGTTCAATGATCCTGACTACCAAAAGCTTGCAATACATAGAAGGGCTGCTGCAGAACTTAAAAATTTATCAATGATAAAAAGCCTTCCAGCCAGAAAATAGATTAATTTCAATTATTTAGATTATTTATAGTTCTTTATATTTGTTTTAAATTACTAGAAAATAATAGATATGGCAGGAAGATTGGTTAGAAAGTTAGCCGAAAGAGACTGCTACTCTCTCGGTGAAAACGATACTTTAAAAACCACTAGCGAGGCTTTAGCAAAAAATAATTTAGGTGCAATGCCTATAATAGACTCCAGTGGCAAAGTAATTGGAATAATATCTGAACGAGATATTGCGAGAAAAATTCACCAAGAAAACTTTAGTAATAATGAACTAGTCACTAATATCATGACAAAAAAAATAATTTCTTGTGATCTTAATATTTCCGTTACTGAACTTATGGAAACCATGACTGAAAAAAAAATTAGACATATGCTTATTATGAATAATGATGAATTAAAAGGAATTGTATCAATTGGTGATGTTGTGAATCATTTAATTGAGAATTATAAAGAAGAAAATGAAAATCTAAGAAATTATATTAACAACTCTTAAATTCCATAGTCTCAGAATCTAACATTTCTAAATTTCCAGAGGCAATATCATGCCATAATCCGTGAATAGAAAGTGTGCCCTCATCAAGTTCATTTTTAATAAAAGGAAACTCGATTAGATTATCGATAGATATTTTGATACTAGTCTTTTCAAGTTCTTCTATTCCTGATTGATCACTGCTGTGAGTTGATAGTTTACTAAAAGCAGGCTTTAGGATCCTAAGCCACTTATTTACAAAAAATAAATCAGCATTTTTTTTATCATTTTTACATAAATGATATCCATTTTTAATTCCACCACATCCTGAGTGTCCTAAAATAATAATGTGAGATACTTTTAAACCACAAACAGCAAATTCGAGCGCAGCCGCAGTTCCAGTGTTATCAATATCTCGGTCATAAGGTGGAACAAGGTTTGCAATATTACGATGAATAAAAAAATCGCCAGGCTCAGTGTCAAATATTTGAGTTGATTGAACTCTAGAGTCTACACAAGATATGATCATGGCTGAAGGTTTTTGACCTTCTATAGTCAATTTTTGAAATAAATCTTTATGTTTTAAAAATCCAGAAGACTTCCATCCTCTATATTGTGTAATAAGCTTATCTGGTAATGGTTTTATATAATCTGACTTATACTTATTACTCAAAATATTGTCCGTAGTAATTTATTAATTCTTCAGGTCCAAGTCTTTTCTGCTCCATCGTATCACGATCTCGTACGGTTACAGTTTGATTCTCAAGAGTTTCAAAGTCCACTGTAATACAAATTGGCGTACCGACTTCGTCGTGCCTTCTATAGCTTTTACCAATATTTCCTGAATTTTCTAATATGACTCTCCCCATACCAAGCATTTGTAATTTATTCTTTAAATCTTTTGCATGGTTGACTAGATCCTCATTGTTTCTTTTGAGTGGAATCACCGCTGCTTTAATTGGTGACAAATGAGGCTTGAGACTTAAGACTACTCTTGTCTTTCCTTCAACTTCTTCTTCATTATAGGCTTCATTTAAGAGTGCAAAGACTCCACGCTCAACCCCTGCACTAGGCTCAATACAAAAAGGTATATACCATTCCTTCGTATCTAAATCCTGAACTGCTAATTTTGTGGTTGAATCCTTGTTTTCCATAACTTTAGCCTTAATATTAAATTCAGATTGATTTTTAGTATGAGATCCTAAATCAAAGTCTTGTCTATTCGCTATTCCCTCTAACTCCTCAAATCCATGAGGAAACTTATACAGTAAATCAGTGGTTGCTTTAGAATAATGGGAAAGATCGTCTTGTGGCGCCTCAAATACCTCTAAATTTTCTTTTTTAATTCCCTGTTCAAGCCACCAGTCAATTCGAGATTGTACCCAATATTTGAACCATTCTTCATCAGTATCTGGCTTACAAAAGAATTCTAATTCCATTTGCTCAAACTCTCGAACTCTAAAAATAAATTTCCCTGGAGTGATTTCATTCCTAAAACTTTTACCCATCTGTGCAACACCAAATGGAACTGCTCTATTAGTAGAATCAAGAACATTTTTAAAGTTGGTAAATATTTGCTGAGCAGTTTCTGGTCTTAAATATGCATAGGATGATCCATCGTCAACTGGACCAATTGATGTTTTAAACATTAAATTAAAAGGCCTAGCCTCTGTTAAATTTTTAGATCCACAATTTGGACATATACCATCTGTTAATTGATCCTCTCTCCATCTACTTTTACAATCCTTGCAGTCGGATAATGGATCAGTGAATGTATCCTCATGCCCTGAATATTTTAAAACATTTGGAGACGTCAAAAGAGATGCATCGAGTCCTTCAACATCATCTCGTTGCCAGACCATAGCTTTCCACCATGCTTGTTTTAAATTATTCTTAAGTTCGACTCCCATTGGTCCAAAAGAATATAGTCCTTTTTGACCACCATAAATTTCATCTGATTGAAAAATAAAACCTCTACGCTTACATAAGGCAACAAGATCCTCCATTGAGTTAGAGGCCATATCTTCCCCAGTATGAATTTTCTTTAATTGTCTCTTCGAGATCTCCAACTAAATTCAGTTGTGATGACTTACCGCCAATTAATCCTTTGATAAAAGATTTTTTAGATTCAATATTTCTAATTTTAATTTTTTTCCCATAAGTCTTTTTTAGATAAGAATCAATATCATCATTACTGTCTACCAATCCCAGCTCTTTTGCCTGTTCACCTGTCCAAAACTCACCATTGAATACTTTCTTTGGTTCTATTTTTTTCTTTCTGCTCTTTTTTACTAAGTCTTTAAAGTTTTCAAATATACTATCTTGAACTTTTATTAACTTATCGACATCTTTTTTGGAAACATCCTCAAAAGGATCAAGAAAAGATTTTCTATCACCTTTGGTAAAAACTCTTCTTTTAATTCCAATTTTATCAATAAGTTTCTTGAACCCAAATGATGCACTTATTACGCCTATTGATCCAACAATAGAGCTCTTATTAGCAAATAACTTATCACCTGCGCACATCAGCATATATCCACCTGATGCAGCTACATCTTCAGCTACCGTAATTACCTCAGCATTATTTTCTTTCGCACATGTTCTAATTTTTTTATAAATTAATTCTGACTGTACTGGTGAACCTCCAGGTGAATTAATATTAATTATAACTACGTGTGGTTTTTTAAAAGTAAAAGCACGCTCTATAATTTTATTAGTGTTATCGAAAGTTAGGCCCTTTTGAAACCGGCCTAAATCACCAATTACCCCTCTAAGATTTACTACATTAATTCTTTTTTTTGAGCTGAACATATATATATAAATATATTACCTAATTAACACCAATAACGTAGTATTTATAGAAAGTATATTATAAGTAAATTCAAAAATTTAGACATGAATAAAAAAGATAAGAAAAATACTGATTTATTAACAATTAATAGACTCTTTAAGAGTCTCTCCCAATCAATAAGAAAAGTTGATAATCAAATAAAAAAAAATATACAAGATGAAGAAAGGCTAATCACTCTTGCGGCTAGTCATCTTATAGATGCAGAAGGAAAAAAACTTAGACCCGTTCTCACTCTTTTATTTTCAAGATTACTAAAATATAGAGGTAAGGCACAATATAATTTAGCTGTATGTATTGAGTTTATACATAATGCAACTCTATTGCATGATGATGTAATTGATGGTGGCAAACTAAGACGAGGGAAAAAAAGTGCTAATCTTATTTGGGGCAATAAGATCAGCGTTCTTGTGGGGGATTATCTTTTAAGTAAAGCATTCAAGCTTATGGTTGCTGATAAATCTATAAAAGTGCTTCAGATATTATCAGAAACATCATTAATTCTTGCTCGCGGCCAGATTCAAGATGTAAACAATTTATACAAGATTGATCTTAGTGAAAAAAAATACCTTTCTATAATTAATTCCAAAACAGCAGAACTTTTTAGAGTTTCATGCTATCTTCCAAGCATTATTTCTAATCAACCCAAAAACATTCAAAAATCTCTAAATAGCTTTGGTTATCATTTTGGTATGGCATTTCAATTGTCTGATGACATCCTTGATTATTTTGGAAAAAGCAAAAAGCTGGGAAAAATAATTGGTAAAGATTTTTATGAAGGTAAGGTAACTTATCCTGTTATTCACGCTTATAGAAACACATCTTCTTTGAATAAAAAAAGGCTTAAAAAGTTTTTTTTGAAGAAAAAAAGATCAAAAAAGGACTTTATTGATACTCTTTCAATCATGGAAAGTTGTAACACTCATATTGAATCAATAAAATTTTTAAATAAATATCTTAAAAAAGCCAAATCAGCAGTTTTAAAATTTGAAGGTTCTAGAGATAAAGTGTATCTTGATGCATTAGTAGAATATTTGCATATTAGAGATAAGTAATGTCATCAAATACATTTGGTAAACTTTTTAGATTTACAACCTGGGGAGAGTCTCATGGTCCTGCAATTGGCTGTGTAATAGACGGATGTCCCCCAAATATTCAACTAAATGAAAAAGATATTCAAAAATTTCTAGATAAAAGAAAACCAGGAACCTCTAAATTTGTTACCCAAAGAAAAGAAGATGATAAAGTTTTGATTTTATCTGGTGTATTTAATGGAAAAACAACAGGAACTCCTATTTCACTCATCATATGGAATAAAGATCAAAGGTCAAAGGACTATGGTGATATAAAAAGTAAATTTAGACCTGGTCATGCAGATTTAACTTATTTTTTAAAATATCAAAATAGAGATTACCGTGGTGGAGGAAGATCTTCAGCAAGAGAAACAGCATGTAGAGTTGCTGCTGGTGCTATAGCAAGAAAGGTCATTAAGCATTTAACGAAAAAGGAAATCTTAATACATGGTGCGGTTGTCCAGGTTGGAGAAATAGCTATTAATCCAAGAAACTTTGATTGGAAAAATACAAATAAAAATCCATTTTTTTGCCCAGATAAAAAGATAATTCCAATTTGGGAAGAATATTTAGATACTATTAGAAAAAAAGGCTTATCTGTTGGTGCAAAAATTTTTGTTGAAGCTAAAAATGTTCCTGCGGGTCTGGGTGAGCCTGTTTACAGTAAACTAGACTCAGATCTTGCCTCGGCTATGATAAGTATCAATGCTGTCAAAGGAGTAGAGATTGGTCTTGGAAATGATACTGTTGATATCACTGGAGCTGAAAATTCTGATGAACTCAGAGTGAATAAAAATAAAAAGATTATTTTTTCCTCAAATAATTCTGGGGGGATACTAGGTGGTATTTCATCAGGACAAGATATTCAATTATCTGTTGCCATTAAGCCTACATCATCAATTTTAAAATCACAAAAAACAATAAATGATAAATATAAAAATACTACTATATCTACTCGAGGTAGACATGATCCATGCGTTGGGATTAGAGCTGTTCCAATAGTTGAAGCAATGACAGCATGTGTATTGGCTGATCATTTGATGAGAAATAAAGCTCAGTGCGGCTAGACAATTAAATCCCTTACATAATCAATCATCTGAAAACTTTCACTTCTCTTAAAGTTCAGATTATTCATTATTTTGATACCTTTTTTGTAAAGTCTATCTCTTTTTAACATATACATCTTAGTATCTTTCTTATTCATTTTTGGAAAATCAGAAAAATCGTCATTTATTTGGAAAATTTCTCCAATAACCATACCCAATTGATACATTTTTTTTTGTGTTGTTTTTGATTTAGACGAAGCAATTGCAACCGATTGACAACAAAATGCCATCAACATTCCAGTTTTATATTTATTAATTTCTAGCCTTTTTTTCATATTATATTTTTTTAAGGATAGATCTTGATATTGCCCCTTAAGCAGACCTTCTTCGCCAGAAATAAATGTTAGTTCTTTCACTAAGTTAGACCTAACATCATTTTCAATTTTGAAAGATTTAGAAACAAGAAGTTCGAATGCCTTAGTTAGTAAAGCGTTGCCTGCTAAAATAGCCGTATATTCATTAAACTTATAATGGGTGGTTTTTTTACCTCTTCTATATTTATCATTATCCATCGCTGGAAGATCATCATGCACTAGTGAATAATTGTGTAACAGTTCAACTGTACCTGATAGATACATAGTAAGATTGAGTGGCAATTTAAATTCTTTAGCCATTATGGACACAAGGTAAGGTCTAAATCTTTTACCGCCAGAAAATACTGAATAATGAATAGCTCTATCTAAATTATTTTTTTTTATTAAAATTTTTTTTAATAAAAATAGTTCAAATTTTTTATTGAATGATTCAATGTTTTTTAATGTCTCCATGGGAGCAATTATTTTGTTTTTTTTGAAATTTTACCTTCACTAGATACTTGAATTTCTTCAAGTTTCATAACTGCTTCATCTAATTTCTTCTGACAGTGAGCTCTAATTTGAGAACCTCTTGTATAATATTGAATTGACTTGTCTAAATCAATATTTCCACTCTCTAGATTATCAACGATTTCTTCTAATTCTGACATAGCATCTTCAAATGATAATTTTTTAATGTCGTTTGGTATTTCAGTCATTGTTTTGTAACACTTTTAAATGAGTAATCATTGATTGTTCAAGGGCATGAATATCATAGCCACCTTCTAACATAGATACAATCTTACCCCCACAATACTGATTTGCAAGTGACTTTAATTTCATTGTTATTACTTCAAAATCTTTTTCAATTAAATTCAGATTTGCCAATGGATCTGCAGTATGAGCATCAAACCCTGCAGATAATATTATAAAGTCTGGTTTTTGCTCATCTAATCCTTGCATTATTTTCTGATCAAAAATTTCTTGATAAATCTCAGACCCAGTTCCAGCTTTTAGCGGTACATTGATTATATTTCCACAACCAGTTTCATTAGTATCTCCTGTCCCAGGATATAATGGGTACTGATGAGTAGAATAATAGTGAACTTTTGAATTATTATAAAAAATATCTTGAGTACCATTCCCGTGATGAACATCAAAATCAATAATTGCAATATTTTCAAAATTATAGGCATTGATTAGATAGTGAGCTAAAATTGCTACATTATTAAATACGCAAAACCCCATGGATCTATCATAACAGGCATGATGACCTGGTGGTCTGACAATACAAAATGAATTTTTAGTGTTCCCTTTCATAATCATATCTGCAGCATCTATTCCCGAGCCAGCAGCTTTTAATGTTGCTAATTTTGATTCTTTTGAGACAGGAGTTTCTTGATCAAGATATACAATTTCTTCATTATTGGGAAATCGAAGGAGTGTCTCTGCAACAAAGTCTTTTGCATGAGCCTCATTAATCAGCTTTATATCAATTTCATCAGGTTCAAAAATAGATATATTTTTAAAATCTTCTTTTTTGATTAATTCAAGTATATTCTCAACGCGAGATGAACATTCAGGATTATTAAGACTTGAAACGTGTCCTTTAAAACTATTATCATAAAATACAGATGTAATTGTCATAAAAATGTTAAATAAAATCAAAAAATCTAGTAACGATACTATTCAATTGGCAAGTAGAAGTCTACAAAATGGTGAGGTTATTGTTATGCCTACAGATACTGTTTATGGTCTCGCGGCTCTAGCAGAGGATGAGTCTGCCGTTAAAAAAATATTTAAGATTAAAAATAGACCTAAAACAATGCCATTGATTATTTTTGTTCGGTCTTTAGAAGAAGCAAAAAAAATAGCTGAATTTAATGAGCTAGACATCATTTTAGCTAAAAATTTTTGGCCAGGTCCATTAACTTTGATTTTAAATAAAAAAAAGAAAAAAATTTACAATGGCGATAAAAGACTGTCAAAAATAGGAATAAGAATTCCAAGAAATAAAGCTATGTTAAGCCTTCTTAATAATATTAAAAAACCTTTAGCTACAACAAGTGCTAATTTACACAAAGAAAAAAATGAAAGAAGCATTAAAAACCTTAAAATACTGTTGAGTAAAGATCTAAAGACTGCAATCTTTAGTAATGAAAAAATGACCTTCAAAGAGTCTACTCTTGTTGCAACATATGCTAATGAAGTTAAAATATTAAGACATGGACAATTAAATAAATCACAAATAAGAAAGGTTATAAAATCTCATGGCTATTCGCACAAAATTAAATGAATTATTAAAAGTAGATCATCCAATTATGCTCGCTGGAATGGCTGGAGTTGCTTATAGTGAAGTATGCGCAGCTGTAAGTAATGCAGGAGGATATGGTACTTTAGGCGCAGCAAATATGTCTGTTGAAGAAATTAAAAGTGAAGCTAAGAAAGTAAGAGAATTAACTGATAAACCTTTTGGTATTGATTTATTATCACCAGTTCCTGATCAACTTGAAAAAGGTGTCGATGCAATAATCGAAAGTGGGGCATCTTCTTTCATTGCTGGCCTTGGAGTTCCATTTCCAATCATTGAAAAACTTCATAATGCTGGCTTGTTGGTCATAAGTATGTGTGGAACTGTTAATCATGCAAAAAAAGCAGAGCAAGCAGGTTGCGATATTGTAGTCGCTCAAGGAACCGAAGGTGGAGGACACACTGGTAAAATTGGAACAATGGCACTAGTGCCTCAAGTAGTTGATGCTGTTAAAATTCCTGTAGTTGCGGCTGGATCAATTATCGATGGTCGAGGATTGGCAGCAGCTCTAGCTTTTGGTGCAGTTGGGGTTTGGGTTGGAACAAGGTTTATTATGTCAACAGAAGCTCATGCACATCAAGATGCAAAAGATCATATGTTAGATGCAAGCATTGAAGATACAATTATTACTCGTTCTTACACTGGCAAACCTTGTCGATGTATCCAAAATGATAGAATAAAAAGATTTGAAGATAATCCAGATCAAATTCAAAAATTTCCTCTTCAATACATGCAAACAATTCAAGATGATGTATTTGGAACTATTGGTGGAAAAATAAAAGAAATAAATGTTAATGAAGACTGCTTACCTAGTGGACAAGGTATAGGAGGTATAAATGATATATTGTCATCTAAACAAATTGTAGACAATATGATAAGCCAGGCATCCAGTATATTAACTAGCGGTAACAATTTTATTTCTAATTAAGCATCAACAAATGCATTGAAAGAAAAGCATCTTCTTTCACCTTCACCTCTAAAAGGATGAACTTCATGCATTAAAAAAGCTGGAAAAATATAAAAATCTCCTACTTTAGGCTTAAAAGTTTCTCGATGTTTTACCAGTGGTGGGCTATTTCTTGGCAAAGAAACTCTTCCATCAAAGAACGAAATCAAACCCGCCAAGTCCTTTTCTTTATTATTTTTTATTGATAATGGAATTTCCAGATACCCTACTCCACTAATATTTCCTCGATGTAGATGAGGTGGATTGAAGTCGCCTGCATATTGACTAACTATCCATACTTTATCAATTCTTATTTTTTTAACTTTGATATTCAAAGTTTGCTTATAATAATCTTTGATTGATTTTTTAATAACATTTTCAATTCCAGATTTGAGAACTTTCTGGGGTACTCTAAATTGCTGTTTCATACTTCCAATCAATTGACTATCGAAATCATATTTTTTTGTTAACCCACTATTACTGACTACTTTCTCTGAAAATCGGTTTAATTTAGTTACAGTAGTCTTTGTAAGTTTCGTTATTCCAATTGTGGGGCCAAATGGTTTAATTACTTTCATAAATTTCCTCTATGGTGCGCCCGGAAGGACTTGAACCCTCAACCCTCAGATCCGAAGTCTGATGCTCTATCCAATTGAGCTACGGACGCAAATATATTATTATGTGAGTTAACATGCTTTTATTAAAGATACTAGAAAAATTGGGAAGAATGAAGGTTGTGATGGACAGAGGCCCTTCTCATAAAGACTATCATTTGGCAAAACCTTGGACTAAAAGGTATTATTTACTTTTTAGATACCGCCCAAGGTGGTTTCCTTTTAACATTTTAATAAATCATATTTTAGATAACGATCATGGAGTAGGACTTCATAATCATCCATTTCCATTTATTACAATTATTATTAAGGGAGGCTATTGGGAAACAAACAACCAAGGAGAAAAAACTTGGAGAAAGAAAGGTTATATTGGATTCAGAAGTGCAAATACTCTTCATAGAGTTGATCTAGAACCTGGTATAAAACCTGTTACTATTTTTTTTGCAGGGCCTTATGGTTTAAGAAAAGGAGAAAGAAGTAAGTATGGCGAGTTAGGAAATTAATTTGCGTAAACCTGACCTAAATTTTATATCTTTCTTTAATTCATATTCTCTCTTCATGGCTTCAGACTTAGACCCTAATTCTTCTTGGTAAAGAAGTTTCCATTCATGTCCTCTAGTTGACTTAGCTCCCTTAGAACTATTATGGGCTTCCAGTCGCTTTTCAACATCATTTGTCCAGCCAACATAGGTTTTATGAATTGTTGAATTTGTTCCAATTACATAAACAAAAAATCTCATTCATAAAAGTTTATATTGAAATCACGGAATAATAAAATATAGTATTTCTAAATAAAATCGGAGACATCATATGAGAGTTACTCTTACAGTTTTAGCCATCAGTTTCATGATTACTGCTTGCACAACAATCCAGGGCATTAATGAGACTATTAAAGGTGATGGCGTTCCTTATATTCCAGGAATTTAACAATTCATGTCTACCTCTCAATCTGAGGTAGACATAAATCTTTGTAATATTCTGCAACGATTCTTAATTTCATAACGGCCTACTATTTCAATAATATATTTCTATGGCGAGAGTTCAAATATCTGGCACAGGCCTATTCACCCCAAAAGAATCAATTTCTAACGAAGAGCTTGTAAGCTCATTCAATAAATTTGTTGATGAATATAATGAGTCAAATAAAGAAAGTATTCAAAAGGGTGAGATAAGTGCTCTTGAAAAATCTAATGCAGATTTTATTGAAAAAGCTTCTGGTGTAAAGTCAAGATACGTCCAAGATAAATCTGGAATACTCGACACTTCTTTTATGAGACCAAAACTAAGAGAGAGAAGTGAAAATGAGCTTTCTAATTTAGCGGAAATAGGTTCAATAGCAGCAAGAGATGCAATTTCAAATGCAAAAATAGATCCTGAAAACATTGACGCAGTGATTGTTGCGTGTTCAAACTTAGAGAGACCATACCCAGCAATTGCTATTGAAATCCAAAATGAATTAGGAATAAAGGGTTTTGCCTATGATATGAATGTTGCATGTTCATCGGCAACATTTGGAATTCAAAACATATACGACATGATCAAAAGTGGTTCAATTCGCTCAGCTGTAATGATAAATCCTGAGATGTGCAGTGGTCATTTAAATTTTAAAGATAGAGATTGTCATTTTATCTTTGGAGATGTTGCAACTGCTGTTGTTTTAGAAGAACTTAAAGAAGAACAAGTGTCTGATAATTGTTATGAAGTTCTTGGAACTAAACTTCTGACTGAATTTTCAAATAATATCAGAAATAATTATGGATTTCTTAATAATTCATCTCCTGAAGGCATAGGTAAAGCTGATAAATTATTTCATCAAAATGGAAGAAAAGTATTTAAGGAAGTAGTGCCTAAAGTTGCAAGCCTTATAAAGGATCATTTAGAATCTCATAGTATTGATATTAATAATATTAAAGGCATGTATTTGCACCAGGCAAATGAAAGTATGAATAAATTAATCTCTAAATATCTTTTAGGTTTTGAAGCTGATCAGAGTCTTGCCCCTATTGTACTTGATGAATATGCCAATACAAGTTCAGCTGGTTCAATTATTGCATTTCATAAAAATAATGAAAATCTATCAAAGAATGACTTAGCAATAATATGTTCTTTTGGCGCAGGATACTCTATTGGAAATGTAATTGTAAAAAAAATTGCCTAATAATTAGGCTCTTTTGAAAATAATCTTCTAACCATTGGCTCAAAATGTTCTAGTGAGTAAGACTTATAATCTGGATCAAAAGATTTCTGATCCCATTTTTCACAAAAATTCACTGCATCTTGATAATATGGATGATCCTTAAATTGATCTCTTACATTACGATCTCTTCCAACGTGGTGGGCGTAATAATACTCCTGAAACATTCCATGATGCAAAATGATCCAATAGATTTTTTCAGAAACGTAAGGCCTTAATATGGCTGCAACTAATTGACTATGATTGTTTGGAGCTAAGCTATCACCAATATCGTGTATTAAAGTTGCTACAATCATTTCTTCATCTGCGCCATCTTTCTCAGCCCTAGTCGCAGATTGCAACGAGTGCTCTAATCGTGAAACCTTATATCCGTCCAATGACTCTCCTAAGTTTTTTAGCTCTTGCAAAATACGGTCTGGTAAACCACTTACAAACTCATGCTCATATTTAGTCAATAATTCATAATCGGCTTTTGTACCGTTTTTCATCTCAGTAAAGCTTACTTTTTTTAAATTTTCATCCATGAGCTAGCAACTTATATTTACTTTCTGCAGAGTCATGGTCAATATAAAGTCCTTGTAACCATCGACTGCCTTCTGATGTATTATAACTTGTTCTACCATGCAATGTTCTATAATTATTCATTATTAAAAGTGATCCTGGATCAAGATGAAATTTTAGCACATATTTATCTGAGTTGATCATTTCGTGCATTAATCTCTTAGACTCGTAGAATTTCTCTAACTGGTCTGGTTGTTGATAGAATACAAAATCAAGGCGATTACTGTATTTTATTTGCTTCAGCTCTCCTCTCTCACTCAGTTTAATTATTTTGCCTGTTTTTTCCAATACTACATCTTTATCTTTGAATTTAAAATTAATTAGAGTTTTAGATAATGTTTCAAACACTTCTGGATTCTTATCTTTTAGATCTGATGCGACTTTAAATCCATCAACAACTGTTGAGTCTCCTCCCTCACAACTATTTTCAATACAAAAAAGGAATTGAATTGAAGGAACTGGCTTTCTATAAGGGTTATCTGTGTGCGATTCTAGTTCAATTGATGTATATGCTAAATCATTAGGCTGTTTCTGGGAAACTACGTTAAATAACTTTCCAAAATTAGTTTCTCTAATATATCCTATTTTATTTGCAAAATTAATGACCTCTCCGTCTTTAGGGTCTAAGCCTGAAACTAATACAAATCCATATTGGTGATAATAATGAAGGATCTTTAATAATTGATCATCTTCATTTTCATCATAATTAAATTCAAAATTTTTTAATTCTATATTTGAATTATCCCATAAGATTTTTTCTGGCAACCCTTTTGATCTTTGTAATTCTTTTGCCAATGATTTTAGGCAATACTCAGCTGCGTGATCATCTGAAAACTTAATTCTAACTTTCTCTTTATTGATATGGGTAAGATCACTGATTTTTAGATCAACGGGTAGTTTTTCAGGATCATAGAGTCTCTGTAAAGAATTTTGATCAACCATATTTTCTTCATTCGATCTTTCTCTTATCCAGAGAGGATGTAAATTATATTCTAAACCCTCAATTTCTATTCTGACTTCATTTTGATCAAAATCTATTTTCATAGCAAAAATATAATTCTATTTTTTTAATTCTTCAATACATTGATATTGACTTAAGCATTCAGGATTTGCCAAAGCCTCAAGATTCTTGATTTTAATGTTATTAATTGTATCTCTAACAGATAATTCAGATATTTTTCCACTTCTTGTTCTTGGTATGTCTGTAACTGGAATAATTTTTGATGGAACATGCCGTATGGAAGTAGCCTCTTTTATTTTCTTTTCTATTCTACTTATTAATGACTGATCTAATTTAAAATTACTATTTAGAGTTACAAATAATATAATTCGTACATCATCATTCCAAATCTGACCTACAACTACTGACTCATTTATTTCTTCAAAAGACTCAACAACTCTATATATTTCAGCTGTTCCAATTCTAATTCCACCTGGATTAAGAGTTGCATCTGATCTTCCATAAATAACTATACCGCTATTAATGGTGTATTGTGCAAAATCACCTTGAGACCAAATATTTTCAAAGTTTGAAAAATAAGATGTAATATATTTTTTCTTATTCGGGTCATTCCAAAAACCAATTGGCATACTTGGAATACTAGACTTACATACTAACTCTCCTTTATCCTTTGTCGTGTTACCATGTTCATCAAATATATCAGCATCTACACCAAGACATTTTACTTGTATTTCTCCTGGATAAACTGGAAGATTTGGATTTCCTGCAACAAAACATGACACTATATCAGTACCACCACTTATTGATGCTAGGTGAACATCTTCTTTAATAGACTCATAGACATATTTAAAACAATCACTTGATAATGGAGAGCCTGTAGAAAGAATACATTTTAAACTTTCTAGACAAAAGTTGTCCTTTATAGAAATTTGAAAATTTCTTAGTGCATCAATATATTTTGCACTTACCCCAAAAATATCTAATTTTTCTTCCTCAGCAATTTTAAAAAGTGAGTCTTTCTCAGGAAAAAAAGGTGATCCATCGTACAGTAGTATTGATGCATTTGAAGATAATGCTGTTATTAACCAATTCCACATCATCCAGCCACAGGTAGTAAAGTAAAATATTTTATCATTTTTCTTTAAATCGCAATGTAACTGTTGTTCTTTCATATGCTGAATTAATGGTCCACCAGTATTATGAATAATGCACTTTGGCTTTCCTGTAGTTCCACTAGAATATAAAATATACATTGGGTCGTTAAAATAAGTCTTTTCAAACAAAATCTCTTTATTTAAATCTTTGTTAGAAAAAATTGTTTCCAGATCAATATCAAAATTATTTGTTGTTACATTCATTTCAGGGTAATTCATTAAAAATTTATGTTTTATTGATTCTAAACGTCTCATTACTTCAATATTTTTTTCTGAAATATCAATAAATTTTCCTCCATAGTGATAAGAATTAGTAAACATTATTGCTACAGGCTCAATCTGTGAGAACCTATCCAAGATTGCATCGACACCAAAATCAGGTGAGCAACTACTCCAAATTGCTCCTAATGAATTTACAGCTAAGAAACTAATAATTGTATTAGGTGTATTTGCCGCTACAGCTACGATACGATCATTTTTTTTGATGCCAATAGATTTTAAATAATTACTTAGTTTGCCAACTTTTTCTTGAATTTCAGTCTTGCTTAATACTTGTCTTATGCCTAATTCATTTCTAAAAATAATCGGCTCGTCATTAAGAGATAACAAAATATTTTCTGTATAATTAATCTCTAGATTTGGGAAAAATGACTGATCATATATCTTATCTTTAAAATTAATATTAAGTTGATGTGCTCCTCCAGTCTTAATATCTAAAAAATCAATTAATTTAGGCCAAAAATTAGAGCTTTCTTTAATGCTCCAATTCCACAGTTCCTCATAGTTATTCTTAAAATCAAGACCATCTTTACTTGCTAAAAAATTATAAAAATTATAAAGATTTGACTCCTCTAATCTACTTTTCGAGGGTTTCCAGAGTGGCTTTTCCATGTTTTTCTATCTTGCTTTAATTAGTAAATCAGCTTTATAGTAAGCTATTAAATAACTCTTAAAAATAAAAAAATATATATGAATAAAAATGTAATAATTTCATGCGCCGTTACTGGATCTGGAGATACGGTAGACAAGCACCCTGCTATTCCTGTAACTCCAAAACAGATTGCTGATGCTGCAATTGAAGCTGCGTCTGCAGGAGCTGCAATTGCCCATATGCATGTAAGAGATCTAGAAACTGGAAAAGGTTGCCGTGATGATGAATTATACAAGGAAGTTGTAAGTAGAATTAAAGATTCTGGGACTGATGTAATTATAAATTTAACTAGTGGTATGGGTGGAGATATTGAAATAGGCCCAGAAGATGATCTAATGAAATTTGGACCAAATACTGATTTTGTCAACGCATTAGAAAGATTAAGCCATGTAGAGAAAATATTACCAGATATATGTTCATTAGACTGTGGAACGTTAAATTTTGGTGATGGAAATATGATATATGTCTCTACCCCTGAACAATTACGTCTTGGTGCGAAAAGAATTCAAGAGCTTGGTGTAAAACCAGAGTTAGAAATATTTGATACTGGCCATATGTGGTTTGCAAATAAAATGCATGAAGAAGGATTGTTAGATGATCCTGCTTTGTTTCAAATATGTCTTGGCATACCTTATGGAGCACCAGCTAATACTTCATCGATGAAAAATATGGTTGATATGTTGCCTCCTGGAAGCAATTGGGCTGCATTTGGAATTGGTGCAATGCAAATGCCAATGGTCGCTCAAGCTGTTCTACTTGGTGGTAATGTAAGAGTCGGTCTTGAAGATAATTTATATCTAGAAAAAGGCGTATATGCTTCAAATGGTTCACTTGTAGAAAAAGCTGCAACAATTATAAACAATCTTGGCGCAAATGTAATGGGTGTGAGTGAGGCCAGAAAAAAACTTGGTCTAAAAAATTGAAAAAAAAAACTATTTCTATTATTGGAACTGGTGTTATTGGAGCAGGCTGGGCTGCTAGATTTTTAGCCAGTGGTCATAATGTGAAAGCATATGACCCAAATAAGAGAGCATTAAAAAAACTTCAAAAAGATGTAAAAAATGCTTTAGCTTCTCTAAGAAAAATTGGTTTGAATAAAAATGCATCATTAAGAAACTTAAAATGCTATTCTACAATTAATGCCGCTATTAAAGATGCGGATTTTATCCAAGAAAATGCTCCCGAGAATGAAAAAATAAAAACCAAACTTTTGAAGCAAATTGATTCTGTCTCTGATAAGAATGTGGTTATTGCATCAAGCTCATCTGGACTATTGCCATCTAAAATTCAATCTCAATGTAAATATCCTCAAAGAGTTTTAATTGGACATCCTTTTAATCCTGTTTATTTATTGCCACTAGTAGAAGTTGTAGGAGGAAAAAAAACCTCTAAAATATTTATCAATAAAGCAGCTAAAGTTTACGAAAGTATTGGCATGAAACCACTTATAGTTAGAAAAGAGATTGAAGGATACATCTCTGATCGCCTTCAAGAAGCTTTATGGAGAGAGTCTCTTCACTTAATTAAAGATGGAATAGCAACGACGGATGAAATCGATGATGCAATTGTTTATGGTCCCGGTCTGAGATGGGCTTTTATGGGAGTCTGTTTAACTTTTCACCTTGCTGGTGGTGAAACAGGAATGAAACATATGCTCGAACAATTTGGTCCAGCTCTCAAATTACCATGGACTAAGTTAAAAGCTCCCCCTTTAGATAAAAAATTAAAAAACTTAATGATTTCAGGAACTCAGAAACAGTCAAAAAAATTCAGTATTTACGAACTAGAAAAACAAAGAGATGTTTTTCTAATTGAAATAATGAAAACATTGAATAAGCATCAAAAAAATAAATTTCCAAATTGGGATAAAAAGTTTAATAATTTTAAGTCATAAATGGAATCTGAAATTAAAATTTTAAATGCTGAAAAAAAAGAGCGTTCAATAGAAATTAAATGGAGTGATGGCAACATTAGTGACTACAATTTTTTGTGGCTTAGAGATAACTGTCCATCTGAAATTCACCCAACCGCAAGGGAAAGAACATTTAACCTCCTAACAGTTTCAGAAAGTATTCATCCTAAGAGTTTCACTATTTCAGAAGATAATAGTTTATCGATTAAATGGAGTGAAGGAGATCATTCTAGTAATTATAGTTATGAATGGCTTAGAAAAAATTGTTATACATTAAAAAATTCAACTCCATACAAAACACCTTATCAATTATGGGATCAATCAATTCAGAATAATATCAAAGAAATTCAAATTGACTGTGATGAAATAATGAGCAGTGACGAAGGAGTAACAAAGTATCTTGAGCAACTCCATTATTATGGAATTTCTCTTGTTCAAAATGCGCCTACTTCAAAAATGTCTGCAGAAGATGTTTTAAAAAAGATAAGTCATTTTAGAGAAACTTTTTTTGAAACTCCCTTTGAAGTAATCAATATTCCTAATCCAAATAATTCTGCGTATACTGCTCTCGGTCTAAGAAATCATCTTGATTTGCCATATTTCGAAATTCCACCTGGCTATCAATTCCTTCATTGTCTAGTTAACGAGGCTGATGGTGGTGAATCAGTGGCATTAGATGGATTTAAAGTAGCATCATTTATGCAAAAAGAATTTCCAGAGTATTTTAAAATTCTGACTGAAACTCATGTAAAATTTTGTAATCGTGATTATACTCAAAATACAACAAGAATTCACTACTCACCTCTTATCACTCTAACAAAAGATAATGACTTTAATATCATTAGATTTAGTGTTGCATATATGAGCATTATGGACTGTACACCTGACAAAATGGATCTATTTTATAAAGCTTATAGAAAATTTGCTGAATTACTTCACGATAAAAGATTTACAATTAATTTTAGATTAAAAGCAGGAGATATCTTTTCTTTTAACAATTTAAGAGTATTGCATGGAAGAACTGAGTTTAATCCAAATTCAGGCGAAAGACACTTACAAGGGTATTATATAGATCGTGATGAAATAATTGGAAGATTAAACTTTCTCAAAAAAATTGATTCTTAATATCTTTTAAGAATATTTGCTACTTCTTCTCTTGAAATTGATCCAACAATATTTTTTTCATCATCAGTAACGTTTAGCACAGACTCTCCATCTAAAAATAAAGGTAAGCAAGATTCTATATTGCTATCCATTGCAACCTTTGGATAATCAGAACCACTTTGAATACTATCTTTCATAATAGTTTTAATTTTAAGAACTTTAGTACGATTTACATCTTTTACAAAATTAGTTACATATTCATCAGCAGGGCTTAGAAGTATGTCCTCAGGTTTCCCATCTTGTACAAGTTTTCCACCATTTAGAATTGCAATTCGGTCACCTAATTTTAAAGCCTCATCTAAATCATGAGTAATAAATACAATGGTTTTTTTCAAATTTTTTTGAAGTTCTAGCAATTGATCCTGCATATCTGATCTTATAAGTGGATCAAGAGCACTGAATGCTTCATCCATCAATAAAATATCAGGGTCATTTGCTAAAGCACGCGCTAAACCAACTCTTTGTTGCATTCCACCAGAAAGTTGATTTGGAAATTTATACTCAAATCCGTTTAAACCAACTTTATCAATCCAAAACATAGCTGTTTCATTCGACTCAGATTTATCAACACCTTTAATACTTAGTCCAAGCTGAACATTATCAACTATATTTTGATGTGGAAATAGACCAAATCTCTGAAAAACCATACCCGTTCGATTTCTTCTAAATTCTAACAACTCACTTTTATTTAGTTTTGTAACATCCTGATTATCAACCATCACGACACCCTCTGTCGGCTCAATAAGACGATTAATGTGCCTGATCAATGTAGATTTTCCAGAGCCTGACAATCCCATTATTACTTGAATAGACTGCTCCTCAATATCAATATTAATATTATCAAGCCCCAAAACATGATTATGTTTTGCCAGTAACTCATCCTTGTCGAGACCGTCTTTGACTGCACTAGTTAAACCTTTAGCATCAGGGCCAAAGATTTTATACAAATTCTCAATTTTGATTTTTATATTACTCATGAGAACCAAGCCTATGCTGCTGAAGTCTTTTGCCAAATGATTGGGAGACTCGATCAAAAATGATCGCTAGAACTACAATTGCTAATCCATTTAAGAGACCCATAGTAAAATATTGATTTGCAATTGCTTTTAAAACTGGCTGGCCGAGACCTTTTACACCAATCATTGAAGCAATTACCACCATTGCTAGTGCCATCATAATGGTCTGATTAATTCCAGCAAAAATAGTTGGCAATGCTAGAGGTAACTGCACTCTAAATAATTTTTGTGATCGATTTGCTCCAAATGCGTCCGCAGCCTCTAAAACCTCTTTATCAACTTCTCTGATACCCAAGTCCGTCAATCTAATAATTGGTGGGATTGCATAAATCACAACTGCTAATAAGCCTGGAATTTTACCAATACCCAAAAGCATAACTACTGGAATTAAATAAACAAAGCTCGGCATTGTTTGCATTATATCTAGTATTGGGGAAATTGAGGATCTCGCTCGATCTGATCCAGACATTAAGATGCCAATTGGTATTCCAAAACCAATGGATAAGAATGTGCAAACTCCAATTATACTTACAGTAGACATCGTATCTTCCCACATACCAAAATATCCAATAAATATGAAGGCAAAGAACGATCCAATAGTAAGATAAACACTTCTACTTCCAAAATAAATAAGAGCTAAAAATACAATTATTACTACTATCCAAGGTGAGTTTTGAAGAAGTTTTTCAAACCATATTAAAAAAAATAAAACTGGATCAAATACTGCCTCTATTGAGTCTCCATACTCTCTTGAAAATTGACGATAGGCACCGTCAACAGTTTTTTTGAAAGTCCTTAAGCCACTTTTACTCATTTCAGGAAAGGAAGTAAAAAATTCTGTGAAATTCATAATATGATAATTTTAGTTAAATAATAAAATAGCAGACCTAATAAATAGGTCTGCTATCTTAAAGTGCATTAATTAAAGTGCGTTTTCTATCTTTAAACGAGCACCAAAGTCCACCCAGTCATGCCACTCCGTATAATTTTCTAAGAAATAAAACGCAGCGTCTTCACCAGTTGCTTGGTTATCATCTTTCCATGCTAATAAAGCATTGATAGTGCTGTTTGGAAGAGCTCTCTTAACAATATAATCCATTCCAATACCAGCCTTTTGTTTAAAGTTATCTGTCACAACAGTATAAACTGATGAAACAACCCATGAATTTTTCTGAGGGTCCGCACAATCTTCTTGAGAAGTACAGCTATTCCACTCATCGTTATCATGAGGCGTATCAAAGCTTAATTTTTTCATTGGATACTTTCCAAGAATTGCTGTTGGGGCCCAATAGTAGCCAAACCAGCCTTGTTCTTTTTCATAAGCTTCTGCAATTGATCCTGCTAGTGCACCACCAGAACCTGGATCGATTATTCTAAATCCTGCTTCTTCACCACCAAAAGCTTTGAATAAGTTTCCAGTACTTAGCTGACAGTTCCAACCTGATGGGCAAGTGTATAAACCACCACCGTCTCCTTCAGGGTGAGGAAATAAGTCAGGTCTTGCTAAAGCATCAGATACAGTTTGAATTTCAGGGTTTGCATCAGCTATATACTGAGGAATCCACCATCCTTCTTCACCTGTGTCTGAAAATACTTCTGCTGCATAATGAAGTCTTCCTTCTGCAGTTGCTGCATCAAGAGCAGTTCTTACAGCATTAATCCATAACTCAGGAGCAATATCCGGCTCACCTTTTTCCATCATAGATGTCGCTGTAGGCATTGTAGCTCCAGGAACTAGCTCTATCTCGCAGCCATATCCATTTTCTAGAACTACTTTGTCAATATGAGCAAACATTTCTGCTGATGCCCAGTCCATTTCAGCAACAGTAATCTTACCACATGAAGCATAAGCTTGAGATGAAAATCCAGCTACGCCAAGGGCAAATATTCCTGTAACTATTAATTTTTTTAATAAATGCATTTATATTCTCCGTTTTTTTTATTAATAAAATTATTGAAACATATATAAAGCGTACGATCTACCCCAAATATAGCTTATTCACTAATTTATTTTTTATTAATTAACTTATTGATTCAATTGATTTATTTCCAAGATAGATTTCAATTAATGGAGCGCTCATCACAAATAATGCTCCTAAGAATTCTCTGATAGTGATAACTTCATTAGCTAATAAGTAAGCTGATACAATTCCGATCACAACCTCAAACATCAATAAAATTCCAGCTCTTCCAGGGTCGACCTGATCTTGTCCGTATGTGACAAGCCAGTAACCTGGCAGTAGCCAAATAAAAGCAAAGATTAAAACTATTGGAAGTGTTTTAGAGAAAATCTCGCTATTATAACCAGACAAAACTTGGCCGTCAGGCAAGTAAGTCGCAAAGACTACAAAGAGACCTCCAATTAAAATAAAAACAGAAGTTCCAAAATTGACATCAAGGTCTTTATTAATTCTGATTAAAGTTGCACAGACTGACCACATTAAACCAGCAATAATTCCGAAAAGATCAGCTAGAGATTGTGGTAAAAAATTTCCTTGATCAAAACCAGTAATAATAAATAATCCAGTGAAACCTGCTGAAATTGATAAAAAACGATACATTGTTATCGCAGTTCTTAAAAATACAATTTCTATGATCGTAGACCAGACAGCTGTCAGATAAAAAAATATTAAAATTCGCGCAACATTTCCCCGCAAAAGGCCCTCATTATAAAAACACATTGCTGCTGCTCCAAAGGCAGCAGCAACTACAGTTAAAATTATATTTTTTTTTGTGAATAGATGAATATTTTGTAATGAAAAAACTAATAGGAATAAGCCAGCTATCATAAAACTCAAAAATAGTGGAATAGCATTATTGTCGGCATATTCATTCATGAGACGTAAAGGGAGCCACCACGTTCCCCATAAAACTGTTGATAATATAATTGCAAAATTTGGATTTAATTTTTTTAGCATCGAACTATATTGTATGATAATTACATTACTTAGTAAAAACAACTTATGCAAAAAAATTACGATTACATAATTATTGGAGCTGGTTCAGCTGGATGTGTATTAGCAAATAGATTATCAGAAGATCCCAACAATAGAGTTTTATTACTTGAAGCAGGACCTAGTGATAAGACTTGGAAAACTGCAATGCCTTCAGCACTATTATATACGATGCATGATCCAAAATATAATTATCTTTACGAAACTGATCCAGAGCCATTTATGAACAATAGAAAAATGTTCTGTCCACGAGGTAAGATGTTAGGAGGGTGTTCATCTCATAATGGCATGGTTCATGTTCGAGGCAATGCTATGGATTTTGAAAATTGGGGACAACTTGGGCTTAGTAATTGGAACTATGAAAGTGTTCTTCCATATTTTAAAAAATCTGAGTCAATTGAGGGACTAGATACAGAATATAGAAATACTGATGGTCCGCTAAAATTGTCTAGAACAGAAAATGGAAATATATTATCTAAAATCTATCTGGAAGCAGCAGCGGAAGCAGGCTACGAGATTAATAATGATATGAATGGCTATAAACAAGAGGGCTTTGGCCTTATGGATACTACCATCTTTGATGGAAAACGTCAGAGCACTAGTGTCACTTATTTACATCCAATTAAACAAAGACAAAACTTAACTCTGATAACAAATATCCAAGTGTCAAAAATAATTATTGAAAACTCATCTGCTATTGGAGTTGAAATAAAAAATAAAAATGAACTAGAAAAAATCTTTGCAGAAAAAGAAGTTCTTTTATCAGCTGGAGCAATCAATTCCCCTCAAATCCTGATGCTCTCAGGAGTTGGTCCTGAAGAAGAGTTAAAAAATCATGGTATAAATGTAATATCGGCTCTTAATGGTGTTGGTGAAAACTTACAGGATCATTTAGAGACATATGTCCAGTATGAATGCACAAAACCCGTTACTCTGTACAGCTCATTTAATCCTATCAATATGGCACTTATTGGCATGCAGTGGTTTTTATTTAAAAAAGGTATCGCTGCACATTCAAATTTAGAGATTGGTGGCTTCATAAGAACAAATGAAATGGTTGACTATCCAAATATGCAATATCATTTTTTTCCTTCTCTAGTTATTGACCATGGACGTCAAAATCCAAGTTGTCATGCATTCCAAGCTCATGTAGGTCCTATGAGACCTACCAGTAGAGGTTTTGTTAAGCTAAAATCATCAAACCCAATTGATTCACCAAGGATTCAATTTAATTATATGCAAACTGAACACGATCTTAATGAAATGAGAGAGGGAATAAAGATTGCGAGGAATATTTTTCACCAAAAAGCTTTTGATCATTACCGAGGAAAAGAAATTTCCCCAGGAGAGAACATTAACAGTGATGATGGTCTGAATAACTTTATTAGATCAAAAGGAGATACAGCTTATCATCCATCATGTACCTGTAAAATGGGTAATGATGATATGTCAGTTGTTGATCAAAACCTTAAAGTTTATGGTGTCGAAAAACTGAGAGTAGTTGATGCATCAATAATGCCTAACATAGTTTCAGGTAATTTAAATGCTACAACAGTAATGATAGCTGAAAAGGCTTCAGATTTAATACAAAACAAAATAACTGCTGAAAAAGTTAATATAGAATTTTATAAGGCTTCCTAAAATTCAAGTTTAATATTTTTAATTACTTTTCCACTCTCCAAACTTAGTATTTTGACATATTTCTCTTCATCTAATTCATAAAAAATTGTGAGAGTTTTTCTATTAGAATTTACTGATTTTATCTCTGCTGCATCTGGTACATTTAATTTTATATTTAATTCTCTATTTTCAGAGCTTAGGCTATAATTAGGTGAAGATATTCTATAAACAATTGTCGAAATAATAATTATTACGCCAAAAATAATTAAAATACCCATGGTGATAACTGCAATTTTTAAAGATCTTAAATATTTTGGATTATCCTGCATATGAATAAAATGCATCATATTGAAGTAAATGTAAATGACTTGATTGGTGAAAGATTAGATAAATTTATTAGCTTGAAATCAAAAAATCAAAGTAGGTCTAAAATTAAACAATTAATTTTAAATAAAAATATTTTGGTTAATGGAAACCCAAGTGAGCCTGATTATAAAATTGCTTTACACGATAAAATCATAATTAATAAAATAGAATTGAATAATAAAAAGCTGATTGGTGAGGATATTAAACTTGATATTATATATGAAGATAAGCATTTAATTTTAATTAATAAGCCATCAGGCTTGGTAGTACATCCTGGTGCAGGGAATAGAACTGGGACTTTGGTGCAAGCAATTATCCATCATTCAAAAGGAAAACTATCAGATGTTGGCAATAGTGAACGCCCTGGGATAGTTCATCGAATTGACAAGAATACAAGTGGATTAATTGTTGTCGCAAAAGATAACTCAACTCACGTTCATCTCTCAAAACAATTTTCCGAACATACTATTGATAGAGAATATCTTGCACTTGTATGGGGAAAAGTTATTCCTCGAGTTGGTAAAATAGAAAGTTTGATTTCAAGAAGTAATCGAAATAGAAAAAAAATGATGTCTTCTATTATTAAAGGCAAGACAGCAATTACTCACTATAAGACAATTGATAGTTTTTTTGACCTGAAGGGAAATAATGTTGCCAGCTTATTATCATGTAAATTAGAGACGGGAAGAACTCATCAAATAAGAGTTCATTTAAGTGAAAATGGAAATCCAATTATTGGAGATAAAGTCTATGGAAGAACACCTTCAAGTAAAACCAAGTACCTTCAAAAAGATGTAATTAAAATAATCGACAGTTTAGATGGTCAATGTCTTCATGCTCAATCACTTGGATTTATCCATCCAAAAACAGAAAAAAACCATATTTATCAATGTGATATGCCTAAAAACTTGAGAAATTTGATTGATTCCTTTACAAAAAAGGCCATTGAAAAATAATCATTATAACCCCATATATTATTCATGTCTGAAAAGAACACATTGCCAGTACTTTCGAATGAAGGAAGCTTAAGCCATTACCTTCAGCAAATTAAGAAATTTCCAATGCTTACCGAGAAACAGGAAGTTTCTCTGGCTAATAAGTGGAGAAAAGAAGGTGATACAAAAGCGGCCCATACATTAGTTACTAGCCACCTGAGATTAGTTGCAAGAATAGCAATGGGCTATAGAGGGTATGGACTTCCGATTACGGAACTAATTTCTGAGGGCAATATCGGCTTAATGCAAGCAGTCAAAAAATACGATCCAGATAAAGGGTTTAGACTTGCAACATACGCTATGTGGTGGATTAGAGCTGCCATTCAAGAATATGTTTTAAAGTCATGGAGTCTTGTGAAGATTGGAACAACAGCTGCACAAAAAAAACTTTTTTTTAATCTAAAAAAAATTAAAAACCAATTAGATGATTATACTGATGGAAATCTTAAACCTCATCAAGTTAAAGAAATTTCTGATCGTTTAAATGTATCTGAAAAAGAAGTGACAGAAATGGAAGGCAGAATTTCTGGAAATGACTACTCACTAAATTCAATGGTTAGCTCTGATAGTGATGAAGAATGGCAAGAGTGGCTTGTTGACGAAGATGCAGATCATGAAATCAAAATTGCTGAAAAAGAAGAAATAAATAAAAGAAAAGCTCTTCTTTCAAAAGCAATTAATGTTCTTAATGAGCGTGAAAAAAATATAATACAAGTTAGAAAACTTTCTGAAGAGCCCAAAACTCTTGAAGAACTAAGTAAAGAATACAAAATAAGTAGAGAAAGAATTAGACAGATTGAAGAAAGAGCTTTTGAAAAACTTCAATTAGAAATGATGAACTTAGCGAAAGAAACTAAGCTACTTCCCGCCTAATTAAATAATTTATTTATTAGAATGGTATCCTCTCTCTTAGGACTCGTAGAAATAAGGTCAATTTTTGTTTCAGTCAACTCAACTATGCGATTTATGTAGTTTTGTGCTAAAATGGGGAGATCTTCAAAACTATTAATTCCAGTTGTTTTAGATTTCCAGCCCTCAAAAGACTCATATATTGGCTCTACATTTTGTTGATCATCCTCAGAGCTTGGAAAATAATCTAATTTTTGATCTCCAAGTTTATATCCAACACATATTTTTATTTCATCAAAACTGTCCAAAACATCAATTTTAGTTAAAGCAATTCCAGTTACTCCAGATTGAACCAATGCCTGCCTGACTAAAACTGCATCAAACCAACCACATCTTCTCTTACGAGCAGTAACGGTTCCAAACTCGTGCCCTATTTCACCCAACTTATTACCAATTTCATTATCTTGCTCGGTTGGAAAAGGACCGTTGCCAACTCTTGTTGTATAAGCTTTTGTAATTCCAAGAACATGATTTATCAGTTTAGGACTTAAACCGCTACCAATAGAAGCATAACTAGCATGAACGTTCGAAGAAGTAACATAAGGATATGTTCCATGATCTATATCAAGTAAGAATCCTTGGGCGCCCTCAAATAAAATATGTTGATTTTCATTGTCAATCTCATTTGATAATTCATTAATAGTTTTAGCAAATGGCTTAACTTTCTGACCTAGTTTGTATATATCCTCAACAACTTCATTTAAATCGTATTCCTTTTTATTAAAACCTCTCAATAAAGCATTATGGTGATTCAAAAGTATTTCAACTTTATGTAATAATTTTGACTTATCAAATAAATCACACAGACGCAGAGCCCTTCTTGCTACCTTATCCTCATAAGCTGGGCCAATACCTCTTTTAGTCGTTCCAATTTTAATCAGATTATTATTTTCTCTTAACTCGTCTAAGTGCTGATGAAGAGGTAATATTATTGTTGCTCGATCTGAAATATAGAGGTTTTCGGGAGAAATTTTCACACCTCTCTCTGTAAGTTTATCTATTTCATTAATTAATGAACTAAGATCAAGAACAACTCCATTACCTATTATTGATTTTTTTTCACTTCTAAGAATTCCAGAAGGTAAGATATTTAATTTATACGTTTCACCATCAATAACTAGAGTATGACCTGCATTATGTCCTCCCTGAAATCGAATAACAACGTCGGCTTGACTTGATAGCCAGTCAACAATCTTGCCTTTTCCTTCATCGCCCCATTGAGAACCAATGACTACAACTCCAGTCATGATAAAAATATCTTTCTAATTAAATTTTGAAAAATAAGATGATATCTGATCTCCAATATGATCCAATTTTTCAGGGTTATCACATTCTATCATTACCCTCAAAACTGGTTCTGTTCCAGACATTCTCTCAAAAATTCTTCCATCAGATGATAATTCTTGTTTATAACTCTCTAATAAAGTTTTCGTTTCTTTCTTTTCAAGGACCTTCTTATCACTGATATTAAAATTAAGAAGTTTTTGTGGAACTGCATCAAAGACATTTAATATCTCGCTTGATGTCGCTTTACTATCTTTTAATATAGATAATATCTTTAGAGCAGTAACCATTCCATCTCCAGATGAGCCATGATCTCTCATAATAATATGACCTGATTGCTCTCCACCTAAGTTTAAATTCTTATTCAAAATTTCTTCTTTTATATACCTATCTCCAACTGAAGTACGTATCAATTTTATAGAATGCTCAATTAATTTTTTCTCAAGACCAAGATTTGACATAGCGGTTGCAACAACTGTATCTTCTCTAAGATTATTTTCTGCCTTCATTGATATTGCTAAGAGACCCAGTATTTGATCACCATCAATAATCTTACCGTTCTCATCACAAATTATTAAACGATCACCATCACCATCTAATGCAAATCCAATATCTGCTTTTTCTTTCAATACAGTGTGTACTAACATTGAAGTATCTGTTGATCCACACTCTTTATTGATATTGAATCCATCAGGGCTTACTCCAATTTTTATTACTTCAGCTCCTAATTCATACAATATAGTTGGGGCTGATATATATGACGCACCGTTCGCACAATCAATTACAACTTTCACCCCCTCTAGTGACTTACTTTTGGGAAATGTATTTTTTACAAACTCAATATAACGAGCATTAGCATCTTCAAGTCTTTTAGCTCTTCCTATATGCTCTGGCTCGGCAAGCTTTTTTTCAATTTCTTTATTCATCAAGTTTTCAATTTCCATTTCAACTTGATCAGACAATTTGTTTCCAAATTTATCAAAAATTTTTAATCCGTTGTCATGAAATTTATTATGAGATGCTGTGATCATAATACCAATATCAGCTCTCATTGATTTGGTTACAAGAGAAACACCCGGTGTTGGTATTGGGCCCAATAAAAATACATCCATTCCCATAGATAACAAACCAGCTGTTACAGCTTGTTCAATCATATAGCCAGATAGTCTGGTATCTTTTCCAATTACTACTCGATGTCTATGTTCACCGTCTCTAAAATAATCACCAAGAGCCATTCCTAGTAACATAAGAGTATTTCCATTTAGCTTGGAGCTATTCGCTCTATCTCTTATTCCATCAGTTCCAAAAAAATTTTTCATTATGCTCTTTTAATTTTATTATACACGTCTAATGCTTGTTTTGTTTCTATCACATCATGAACTCTAAATATTTGAACACCTTGATTTAAAGCATATATGACTGACGAAATAGATCCACCAAGCCTCTCATTTTCTAATGCATTTTTTGAAATCTTGCTAATGAAAGTTTTTCTTGATGATCCAAGAAGAATACTTACACCTAGAGAATGAAACAAAGATATGTTTTTAATAAGATTCAAATTTTGTTTCAGATTTTTACCAAAGCCAATTCCTGGATCAATAATGATCCTTGAACGATCAATATTATTTTTTTCACATTGATTAATTTTTTTTTCTAAAAAATCATAAATATCTATTAAGACATTTTTATAACTAATTTTCTTTTGCATAAGTTTTGGCGTACTTATTGAGTGCATTATAACTATTGGAGATTTAGTCTTTTTCAGTAATGGAATTGTATCTCTGCTATATCTTAGACCCGATACATCATTAATAATATCTACTCCTTTTTTTAAACCTTTCATCATTACTTCAGGTTTTCTTGTATCAAGAGAAATTGGAACTTTATTTTTAAGATTGGAAATATTATTTAGAATAGGCAATACTCTTTTTAGTTCTTCTTCAATCTTTACTTTTTCTGAGCCTGGTCTTGTTGACTCACCACCTATATCAATTATATCTGCTCCAGATTTTATCATTTTTATGACATGGTCTATAGCTGTTTTTTTTGAGGTGTAAATTCCACCATCAGAAAAGCTATCTGGTGTTACATTAAGAATACCCATTATCAAAGGCTTACTAAATCTTAAACCAGCAATTTTTTTTCGAGAGATTTCGATATTTTTAATCTGTTTTGAAATCTGTAATCTCTCAGTTTTTGAGAGCTTAAAAAGCTCATTAAGACTTATAATTCGGCTTTTAACTGAACTTTTTTCTTTATACAAAATTCGTATAGACGAAAAGGTATAATCTGAGGAGCCTAACTTCTTTATGATTGATCCAGTTGAATGATTATCTGAGAATAGTGGCTGAACATAAAGCTTCATATCCAAACACTCAGAATGTATTCAAAATAACTAAGATTGGGGTTTTGGCTTTAAATCTGGAACGATCTTTGGCTTAAAACCTGATTTACCACTTTTTGGAACAGACGGACCAGCATTTTTGATTTCTTCCTCAGGATCAGGACGATTTATTGATCCATCTTTGATCAACGATAATATTTCGTCACCACTTAAGGTTTCATATTCTATGAGGCCCTTAGCCAAATTATGTAAGTCATCAATTTTATCTTCCAAAATAGATCTGGCTTTTTCATAACAAGTATCAACAATTAATCTAATCTCACTATCAATTAATTTTGCAGTCTCTTCTGATACATTCTGATGCTTTTGAACAGATCTACCTAAGAAAACTTCTTCTTCGTTCTCTCCATATTGAATTGGTCCGAGTTTTGAGCTCATTCCGAATTTAGTGACCATATTTCTAGCCATTTTAGTCGCCATCTCGATATCAGAAGACGCTCCAGATGTAACTTTTGATTCTCCAAAAATTATTTCTTCTGCAACACGTCCTCCCATAGCAACCGTAATATCTGCATACATTTTCTCTCGTGGAAGGGATAGTTGGTCTCTTTCTGGTAATCTCATCACCATACCTAAAGCTCTTCCTCTAGGTATTATAGTAGCTTTATGAATTGGATCAGAAGCGGGTTGATTAATTGCTACAATTGCGTGACCACCTTCATGATAAGCTGTAAGTTCTTTCTCATCTTGCGACATTACTAGTGAACGTCTCTCAGCACCCATCATTACTTTATCTTTAGCTTCTTCAAAATCAATCATAGTTACAATCTTTTTATTTTTCCTTGCAGCTAATAGGGCAGATTCATTAACTATATTTGCAAGATCTGCACCCGAGAAACCTGGTGTGCCCCTTGCAATTGTTCTTATATCGACGTCTGGTGCGGCAGAAATTTTTTTCATATGTACTTTTAAAATTGCCTCTCTTCCAATCAGATCAGGATTTGGAACAACAACTTGTCTATCAAATCTACCTGGTCGTAATAATGCTGGGTCTAAAACATCTGGTCTATTTGTTGCAGCAACAAGAATAATTCCCTCTTGTGTATCAAAGCCGTCCATCTCAACTAAAATTTGATTTAAAGTCTGTTCTCTCTCGTCATTTCCACCTCCAAGACCAGCACCTCTACTTCTTCCAACTGCATCAATCTCATCAATAAATATAATACATGGTGCATGCCTCCTGCCTTGTTCAAACATGTCTCTAACACGAGATGCGCCTACACCTACAAACATTTCTACAAAGTCTGATCCAGATATAGTAAAAAAAGGAACACCGGCTTCGCCTGCAATTGCTCTTGCAAGTAAAGTTTTACCTGTTCCTGGAGGGCCAATTAATAATGCACCTTTAGGAATTCTTCCACCAAGCTTTTGAAATTTTCGTGGGTCCTTTAAAAAATCTACTATCTCGACTAATTCTTCTTTGGCTTCATCAATACCGGCAACATCGTTGAATGTTACTTTATTTTTATTTTCAGTTAGAAGTTTAGCTTTCGAACGACCAAAGCCCATTGCTCCACCTTTGCCACCTTGCATTTGTCTCATAAAGAAGATCCATACACCAATCAATAAAAGCATTGGGAACCATGAAATAAGTATACCTAAAAGAGATGGATACCCATCATCAAGTGGGACTGCTGATATATTTACACCTCTTTGATTAAGGCGATCAACTAAGGTTGGGTCATTAGGTTCATAAGTCTTAAACGAACGCCCATCTGAGTACTTGCCTGTAATATCTTTACCCTTAATTTCTACATCAGTTATTGATCCAGCATCTACTTCATCTAGAAATTGAGAATAGGTAAGTTGTATACTCCTTGTATTATCAGACCCTGGGCCACCAAAGAGGTTAAAAAGACCGAATGCGATAAAAGCAATGAAAAGCCATAAGGCAACGTTTTTGAGGTTCATAGGTAAATTTAATAATTTCTAACTACATATTAAATAATCACTAATTATGATCATACAAGGATTAAGTGACAAATAAAAAAAGTTATTAATATTCAATTACTTATCATTTTGTACTCATTGAATTCACTTATTTTAATGGGAGTACAAGTTGCAATCAATTTCTTTCGCTTATCTAAAAAGGGTATGGAAATAATCTTATCTTTCTTCCATATTGCCGGCATGGATTTTATAAGTATTTTATCCTCCTTAAAGTGACTTTTTTTATCAAAAGAGTCGTCAGCAAATCCTATCTTCAAGTCACTTGTTAATTGAGTTTTAATATTAATCTTATAGATATCTCTCCAAATGAAATTCTTTTTTTTAATAGGCTCTTTTGACTTTATTCTGCCAGCTTCTTTAACTACCAAAATGTTGTTTTTTTTGTTTATAAATAAATTTTTATTAAGTGTATGTCTCTTAAAGTCATAGGAATTTAATATATCTATCAACATTAAAATTGACTCGCTTTTAATTCTCTTTTTTTTACTTTCATTGTTATTAAGTACAAACAATAAAACTCTAAATTGAAGTTCTTTAGGTAATTTAAAAAAAATCTTTCTATCCACGATAATATTTCCATATTTATTTTGAGAAATAGTTTTATCAATTGAGTCTATAGTTGAGTAATTGATTGCATCATCAACTTGATTAAGATTCAAAATTAATTTGTTCAATCTATTCTTATTTAGACCTTCATCAATTAAACCCCCAATTAACTTTCTATATCTAATTCTATCATACTTAGAATTATCATTTGATGGATCTTGAACATACTTTTGATTGTTATTAGCCAAAACTTTAATGAGTGATTTTTTTTGATATTCTAATAACGGCCTTATTACCTTTATTCCATTCATTTTTACTGATTTAGACATTGAAGATAAACCCTTGAGACCACTTCCTCTAACGAGTCTCATAAAGAAATTCTCAATCTGGTCATCTAGATGGTGGGCAGTTAATAAATGTTTAATATTAAGTTTGAGGCATTTATCAGTCATTAACTCATATCTTTTTAATCTAGCAGTTTCCATGACATTACTTTTAGGTTTCTTTCCATTCCATTTTAAAATGTAGTGCTTGATCTTTATTCTTTTTAAAATTTTATTAAGCCAAATAGATTCTTCTGAACTCTCTTTTCTTAATTGGTGATCAACAGTAAGCACAGACATTTTATAATTATTTTTTAATGCAAATTTATTTGCTAACAAAATTAAACATAAGCTATCTGGACCACCTGAAGCAGCTATGCAAAATTCTTTTTTTACTCCAAGATTGAATAAAATATTTTCAAAATCAGAATCTAGAATGTCAGGAGTTTTTCTATAATTTTTTGGCTCAACTAGTTTCACAGCCATTATTTTCTATCTCTAGTAAATTTCTATCTAGTAAAGCCTGGTCTGCTGTAGGATAGTTTTGCTCTAACTGGATAAAAGTATTGCACCCTTGTTCTTTTTGATCCATTTTGATTAATGAAATTCCTAATTTCAAAAGGGCATTGGGGGCTTTGTTTGAATTTGGGTAACTTTGGTATAAGGCAAGGTAAGACTTTGCGGCGTCCTTATAGTTTTCCCTTACATAATATGTTTCACCAAGCCAAAATTTGGAATTACTCAAAAAGTTCTCATTTTTTCCAATAGAAATAAATTCAACAAATGCTTGTTCAGCAGTTTGATAATCACCTTGCTTTAAAAGATTCATAGCAAACTCGTACTGTCCACTTTCATCTCCCTCTGGCAAAATTGAAATAATATTATTATTTTCTTCTAATTTAACTAAATTATCCTGAGCAATAGTATTAACAATTTCCTGTTTTTCATTTTGATCAATTTGATCTGACTGGGGTAGTTGGGAAGCTAAGTTTTGCACACCTTCCTCATCTTGTTGAATAGTTCCAAGTATCTTAGGTTCTAGATCATTAGTATCAGGTGCATTCAAGACACTTTCACTTGTAATATTTTTACTCAAATCACTAATTGCCTGATTCTGTTTAGATTGATAATCATCAAATCGAAACTCTGTATCTTCTTTAAACGTATTAAATGTATTTATTGTTGTCTGCATGGAAAATAAAATTTCTTCTAATTGAGAAGTGAGTTTTTGTATTTCATTTTGAATTTCAGTAATTTGAATTGATTGCTTTGTAATTATTGAGTCGTAATTGCTACCTGAAGTCGAACTCAAACCAGAAGTTGTTTGATTAAACGTTGCTTTTTCTAAGACAGTTAGGCGACTTTCTATAGCATTAAGCTTTCTAATTATATCTTCAATGTTTTCCGCATAAGTAGTTAAAGAAAAAACAAAGAAGAATAGTAAAGTTAAAGAAATATTTTTTAAAAATTGCATATTATTTATACAGTAAATAGATCAGGCCTTTTTGTCTAAAAAAAGGCCTAAATTATTTTTTGAAATGAAGAATATTGTTTTAGTTAGTTCTAACTGTTACTGATCTTCTATTTTGAGCCCAAGCTGTGTCATTAGAACCACTCTTTACAGGTCTTTCTTTGCCATAACTTATTGTAGTTACTCTATTAGAACTTATCCCTTGGCTCATCAAATAATCTTTCGCTGCATTAGCTCTTCTATCACCAAGAGCAAGGTTATATTCTCTTGTTCCTCTCTCATCGGCATGACCTTCAACAGAAATAGTCACTGATGGGTTTGCTTTTAGCCATTTTGCTTGCTTACTCAATGTAGATTGAGCAGCGCTTGTAAGAGCATAACTATCGTAAGAAAAAAACACTCTATCAGGAACATCAACAGCAAGCATCTCAATTGTTTCATCTCCAACATAAACTCCATCTTGAACTAATGATGCAGTTGAACTTGATGATGAAGCAGAAGAACCAGATGATGTTGTCTCAGGTGGTGTCGTTGCACAAGCGGCTAATATAAATGTAGCTGCTATAATTGTGATAAAATTTCTATAATATTGAATAGTTAGTTGCATAAAAACTCCCAGTTTTTTTTTGTAGCCCAGCTGGCTAAGTGTATTTGCATAATATGTTCAAGTCTAGAAAAAATACAACTAAAAATATGGGTTTTTTCAGTTTTTATTGAATAAGCCTCGACCATGATGGGTCAGACGCATCTTCAGGGGTTTCGATTTTTCGCTCATTAAAGCCAGTTAGATCTATAGACCAAAGTGAGGATGAGTGCCCTTTACCAGTATCATCAGCTTTAGTTTCTCTGTAAAAAATCAAAACTCGCCCATTTGATGACCAAGAAGGTGCCTCTTGGTACCAATTTTCAGTTAATAGCCTTTCACCTGTTCCATCAGTTCTCATAACTCCGATAAAATATCGACCTTGAAAATTTTTTGTAAATGCAATCAAGTCTCCTCTTGGAGACCAGACGGGAGTGGCATAATTTCCTGTTCCACGAGAAATTCTCGTCTGATTTCTGCCTTTGTTATCCATTACGTAAATTTGCTGTGATCCACCCCTATCGGAATTAAACGTTATTTTTTTTCCATCTGGAGAATAACTAGGAGAAGTATCTATTGCAGGACTGTCAGTCAGTCTCTCAACAACTCTCGATTTTATATCCATAACATAGATATCAGAATTACCGTCCCTTGCTAAACTCATTATTATTTTTTCACCATCTGGGGAGAAGCGTGGCGCAAATGTCATTCCTGGAAAATCACCAACTACTTCCTGTATGCCAGTTTGAATATCAAGTAGGTATACTCTTGGAAGATTTTTAAAATACGAAAGATAAGTTATTTCTTGTTTAACAGGATTAAATCTAGGCGTTAATACTAACTCTTTTCCACTCGTTAAATATCTGTGATTAAAACTATCTTGATCCATGATTGCTAGTTTTTTTATTCTGTTATTTTTTGGACCATTTTCAGAAACATATAAAATTCTTGTATCAAAATAGCCTTCTTCACCTGTTAGCCTCTCATAGATCTTATCGGCTATCATATGACTGATCCTTCTCCAATTATCTATTGTGGTAATTAAAACCAATGCTTCAATTTCTTTTTCCGCAAATGTATCCCATAATCTAAACTCTACTCTAAGTTTATCCTTATCAATTTCAAGCTCACCTGTAACTAATGCCTGAGCATTTATTAATCTCCAATCTTCATGTCTCGGTCTAATGTGCATTGATGCTGTTTTTTGAATGAATGCTTCTTGATCAATTGATTTAAAAAGACCACTTCTCTCAAGATCGGCTGAAATAACTTTACTTACATCAATAGAAATTTGATCTAAATCTTTAATTGCATCTTCAGCATAGAAGAAATTGGTAACAGCTATGGGCAGCGGTTCTCTATTACCCTCAGTAATATCAATTTCAATTAATGCTGATGCATTTGTGATAATAACTAAATAGAAAAATAATAGCTTTTGGATAGTCTTTTTTATCATCCTCTTAAAATCTCCCTTGGATCAAAATTCAACTGTATCTTCTTCCAACTTTCATAACGATTTATATCAGGAGCTTTAATTGGATCACATCTTCTTACTGCTCGTAAAGCACTTTCTGCAAGTGTTCTAAAATATTTTTCTGAAGGCTTATTCATGCGTTCATGCTGTAACACCTCAGGAGGCTCTAATAGTGATCCATCTGTATTGAGAGAAATTTTAATTTTTACAATCATCGTATCATCAAATGGAATTCCAATTGGGATACTCCAACATTGCATGAATTGAGCTCTTATTGCATCTTCTTCGCTTAAAGTGAGCTTATTATCAAGAGAGGGTGTCGAATCCAATGCGTCATATTCTAAATCTTCTATGTCTTCTTCAACTGTCTTAGTGTCTTTTGATTTATCAATTAATTCAGCTATCTTTAAAGGATCAAACTTATCCTTTTTCTTAATTACTGGTTTTTTAATTGGAATATTTTCAAACATTTTTTGCTCAATTTTATTTTTAACAATCTCGTCTTTATCAGATGCATCTTTTACTTTCTCATTTGATTTTTCAACCTTTGGTTTCATAACGGGCTGATTAATCTTTTCAACCTCTTTTTCTTCTATTTTCTTTTCTTCTTTTTTATCTTTTTTTTTGCTAACCTTTGGAACATTAGTTTTTTCTGAAATTTCAATTAATTCAACTTGAACAATAGGTGGTATCTCTAAATCAGGATTATTAAATATAGGCAAAGATACAATTGCCATCATCATAATAGCTAAATGAAGTACTATTGAACTTAAAATTGAAGATCTCATAATATTTAAGCATTAAATGTTATTCAATAAGAGGTTTTGTGATTAGAGCAACTTTTGTAAAACCAGATCCTGATAACTCACCCAGCACTCGCATTACTCTTCCATAATCAATGATTGCATCTCCTCTTACATATATTTTTGTATCAAGTTTATTATTTGTAATAGCTGTCAACTTTGGCACAAGTTCTTTTAATTCGATTTCTGTTTCTTGAATAAAAATATCTCCATTTTTTGATATAGTAATCTCGAGTGGCTCATCATTTGTTTGAATTGAGTCAGCGTTACTCTCAGGTAGATCAACTTGAACTCCAACTGTAAGCAGAGGGGCTGTTACCATAAAGATTATTAATAGAACAAGCATGACATCAACGAATGGAGTTACGTTAATTTCACTAAATGGCTTGGATTTTATTTTTCTAGCCACAAAAACTTTTTAACTTTCGTTCTTTGAGCTTATGCTTCTTGAGAAAATAACTGAAAAATGTTCTTTAAATCTATACATCTTAGCATTTTGATCATTTACTTGATTTGTAAAAATATTATACGCAATTACCGCAGGTATTGCCGCTAGCAAACCTAATGCTGTTGCAAATAAAGCCTCTGCAATTCCTGGTGCTACTACTGCCAATGAAGTATTTCTTGATATAGCTATTGATTGAAATGAGTTCATTATACCCCATACAGTTCCAAACAAACCAATGAAAGGAGTTGTTGAACCAATTGTTGCCAAGTAACCAAAGTTTTCAGAAAGTTTTTCAGTTTCTAAATCAATAGATGCATCCATTACTCGTTCAATACGTTTTGAAACACTCTCATAGTTTTTACTTGATATAGTTTTTGATTTTTCAACTTCATCAATAGCATCCAAAAAAACTGACCTAATTGGACTATCTGATATATCAGCAGCATCCAAAGAAATTGATTTAAGAGATTTTCCAGACCAGAAAATTTCTTCAAAGGATTTTGTTAATTTATTAAGAGATCTAAAGAGTCTAATTTTATGTATTATGATGGTCCAAGAAAAAATTGAAGCAGCAAATAATATTAAAATTACAAGTTTTACAACCAAATCAGCTCTAAAAAATAATGACATGAGTGTGAACTCATCACTTATTTGACCAGCGGTTATTAAATCGTTATCCATAAATCTAGTTAACCATTATAAAGTAAAGATGTCTTAATTTGGGCAAAAAGGTTATAATCCTTCTTTCTCAATTAGTAGTTTATACATACTTAAAAAATCATCTAATTTAAGAACACAAAGTGAGTCACCAGTATCAGTTCTATTTCTTCTAGTAATTACAACTGGGATATCTTTAGATTCAGATATTTGAATATTTTCTTCTACTTGCTTCATCGATTGATGTATTTGAAATTTCTCAGTTCTTTTAGCTTCTACATAAATGTAAGGAGTATTTTTTAAGTCACTGCCACCTGAAGATCTAACAGCTCCTCCACCTGATAATGGAGCTCTTTGAACTGTATCTCTACCATCAAAAACTTTTTCATTAAAATATTTGGCAAGCTCTCTTTCGTACCCGTCACCTTTTCTTTTTGGAGCTTTACCTGACATATCAACGAATCAAAAAATGTTTAATCTCAACAATAATTTATATTTAATAGATTGAAAGATAATTAATTAAACAAGACCTTCTATTTCTCTATCGTCAACGTCAAAATTTGAAAAAACCTGTTGAACATCCTCATCATTTTCTAGGTCATCAAGAAGGTTAAAAAGTGATTTTGCTTTATCTCCAGTTACATTTATTAGACTTGATGGTTTCCACTGAAAACCAGAAGACTCTGGCTCGCCAAATTTTTTTTCAATCTCAGTATAAAAAGACGATAGCTCATCTGGCATACACAACGCTTCATGCATATTATCTTCAAAAAAACAATCTTCCGCTCCAGCTTCAATTGCTGAATTAAAAAAATTATCTTCATTACAAACAGATTTATCATATTTGATAAATCCATACCTTTTAAACAAATGAGAAACAGATCCTGTTTCACCAAGAGTACCTCCAAATTTATTAAAAGATGTTCTAACATTAGAAGCTGTTCGATTTCTATTATCTGTTAATCCTTCAACTATAATAGCAATGCCAGCAGGACCAAAGCCTTCGTATCGAACCTCCTCATAGTTTTCTAAATCTTTATCTGTAGATTTTTTGATAGCTCGATCGATATTATCTTTTGGGAAGCTTGCGGCTTTTGCAGATTGAATAGCAGATCTTAATCTGGCATTTATACTTGGATCAGGTGATCCCAATTTTGCGGCAACAGTTATCTCTTTTGATATCTTAGCAAATAAGGCTCCTCTTTTTTTATCCTGAGCACCCTTCCTAAATTGAATATTTTTAAATTTACTATGACCCGCCATAAATCTTACTGCCCTAAGACACCTCCAACTTTTATAGGAATAATTGATTTTGCCTTATAACTATCACTATAAGACTCGACAATCACTCCACATATTGTTGCTTCTCCAAGAGCTGGGGTAAATCGATTTTTAGGCTCATTGCCTCTAAATCTATCTAATATCGGTTGCTTATCCATACCTATAACTGAATCATAATCTCCACACATGCCGGCATCAGTTTGGTAAGCGGTACCATCTGATAAAATGCATGCATCTGCAGTTGGTATATGTTGGTGAGTACCTACCACAGCTGTAACTCTTCCATTTAAATGATGGCCCATCGCAACTTTTTCACTAGTTGCCTCTGCATGAAAATCTACAAAAATAAACCTAACTTCATTTTCATTCTTTAATTTGTTCATTAACTCATCAATTTTTGAAAATGGATTATCATTTGTTTTCATAAAAACATTTCCAATTAGGTTAATAACAACAATTTTTTCATCATTTTCAGTCTTAAATATATTATATCCTACACCAGGTGTTCCCTCAGCAGAATTATAAGGCTTAAGTAATCTATTGTCTTTTTCAATGTATTTTGATATTTCTTTTTGATCCCAAAGATGATTTCCAGTCGTTATAGCATTGGCGCCAGCATTATATAGTTCGCCACAAATTTTTTCAGTTATACCAAAACCACCAGCAGCATTTTCTCCATTAACAATTGTGAAGTCAATTTGATTATCTAAATTAATTTTGTGTAAATGTCTGTTAAGAGCCTCACGACCAGAACGACCAACAATATCTCCAAGAAATAATACTTTCATTCTACTTTATATAAATACTTCTCAGTTAAAATCCAATTAAGTTTTTGGTCATGATTTTCATTTGGTAACTCATCATACTTTTGAAATGAAAAACCTAATCCAATTGTTATCAAATTTTTATTTTCTAAATTCTTTTCTATATATCTATCGTAATATCCTCCACCATAACCCAACCTATAACCAACAAGAGAGAAGGCAACGAGAGGCACAATTATTATGGAAGGTGTAACCATTTCAGCATTTTGTGATGGTTCCAATATTCCATAGCTATTAGGAACTAAACTAGAATCAGAAGTATAATTTCTAAATGTCATACTTGAGTCATTTTTATTTATACATGGCAATGATAAATTAAAATTTAATTTATCTAATTCATCATTTAATCGCCGAGTTGGAAACTCACTCCTAAATGGCAGATATGATCCGACTACACAAGGTTTTGTATTCTCTAAAATAAGCTTTAAGTGAGTATGTGCATTATTTTTTTTATCATATTCATCAAAATAGTTACTTCTTCGATCTATAAAAAATCTTCTAAGAAACTTTTTTGATTGAATCTGATATTGATCAGAAATCATTTCAAATAATCATGGATTTTATGACAGGGAAGTAAGCTGCGATAATAAATCATTTAACTGCTGATTCTTATTATCTATAAAAGTTTTCTCACTTTCTTTTTGTGATAATATTTTTTTTTCATTTTCAGCAATTGTTTTTTCTAATAAATTAATTTTTGCAAGGTCATTTTGAATTTTCTTATGGAGTTCATGAGTTTCATCCGAAATTAAAAGTGAGGCCATAACCATCAATCTGGTTTCACCGATTTTACCAAATTTTTTTGTGAGATCCCTAACTTTATCATCAATACGAGAGCTTAGGTTCTTGAGGTGATTTTCTTCACCAGGGTCACAAACTATTGCATAATCTTGATCATTAATATTTACAACAATTTCTGGCATTTTTAAGAGTCTAAAATATCCTTAATTGTGTATATATTCTCATCCAGTTGGTCAGAAATACTACCAGCAAAGTTCTTTAACTCAATAAAGTCAGATTTTAAGATTTTTATCTCATTTTCTAAATGAGAATTATGGGCTGTTAGTTCGGCATTTGTAATTTCAAGTGAAGATATATGGGAAAGCTTATTATTAAGGTTACTGATTTCATCTTTAAGGGCTGATATTGTATTATCAATCTGTTGTTTAGAATTATCTATATCAGACATTGCAATGTAGCCCCTGTTAATGTCTGAAGTTTAACTTTGTTTTTTTAAATGCGTCAACTTTTAATTAACATTTATTTTAGAAATTTTTCTTTAATAATAAACCATTATAATTTAAGACTATTTGAATAGATTCTACTCCAAATAATACTGACTATGTCCACTAGAAAACAACAAAAATTTGATAAAGTACCGACTCATCATGAAATGGCCAATGCAATCCGTTTTCTCTCAATTGATGCTGTTCAAAAAGCAAACTCTGGACATCCAGGATTACCAATGGGCATGGCAGACGTATCAACAGTATTATTTCGTAAATATTTAAAATTTAATCCAAAAGATCCTGATTGGGATGATAGAGATAGGTTTGTTTTATCAGCTGGTCATGGCTCAATGTTACTTTACTCACTCCTCTATTTAACTGGATATAAGGGTAGCTCTCTTAAGGACATCATAAACTTTCGACAATTAAATAGCAGGTGCGCAGGTCATCCTGAATATGGTCATCTGAAGGGGATTGAAACTACCACTGGACCTCTAGGTCAAGGTTTTGCGAATGCAGTTGGAATGGCTATTGCAGAGAGAAAACTTTCAAAAGATTTTGGATCAAAAATATGTGATCATTTTACTTATGTTATTGCTAGTGATGGTGATTTGATGGAAGGTATTAGTCATGAAGCTGCATCCCTCGCAGGTCACCTAAAATTAAAAAAATTAATAGTTTTTTTCGACGATAATGGAATTTCAATTGATGGGCCGGTGAGCTTATCAAACTCAGAGAATACAGTTAATCGCTTTAAAGCATATCAATGGAACACAATATCAATTAATGGGCATGATCAAAATCAAATATCAAAAGCAATTTCTAAAGCTCAAAAATCTAATAAGCCTACATTAATCGCTTGTAAAACTAAGATTGGTTTTGGTTCACCAAATAAACAAGGTAAGTCGTCGGCTCATGGCTCTCCTTTAGGCCTCGATGAGATTAAGCTCACGAAAGCTAAATTAAATTGGGAATATAAGCCATTTGAAATACCAGATGATATAAAAAGTGAGTGGGTAATTGCTGGTACTCGCTCAATAGGTAAGTATAAGAAATGGAAATCTAATACCAATAAAATGAAGAGTAATTCTAAAAAAGAGTATGTAAGAAGAATAAATGGAAAATTGCCATCAAATATTAATAAAATTCTAAACGACTTCAAAAAAGATTGCTCAAATAAGAAGATTGCTAAAGCAACCCGTCAATCTTCTGAAATGGTTATTAACCAAATTTCTTCTCATATGCCTGAATTAATTGGAGGTTCAGCAGATCTTACCGGATCAAATAATACTAAAGCATCTGATATGAAAATATTAGATGCCAATAATTACTCTGGCAATTATATATATTATGGAATCAGAGAGCATGGGATGGCAGCTATAATGAATGGCATAGCACTTCACAAAGGTGTTATACCATTTAGTGGTACGTTCTTAATCTTTTCTGACTATTGTAAGCCGTCAATTAGACTCTCAGCTCTTATGAAACAGAGAGTTATATACGTCTTTACTCATGACTCTATTGGCCTCGGAGAAGATGGGCCTACACATCAGCCTATAGAACAACTTGCAGGATTAAGATCTATACCAAACTTAAATGTATTTAGACCTGCTGATTCAGTAGAAACAGCCGAAGCTTGGCAAATTTCTTTACAATCAAATGATACTCCATCAGCGATAGCTTTAACAAGACAGAGTCTGCCAACAATTAGAGAAAAGCATGTAAATAAAAACCTTACAGCGTTTGGCGCCTATGAAATACAAAAGAGTTTAAATAAACCCAGAGTTTCTATTTTTGCCTCAGGCTCTGAAGTTGAGATTGCTCTTGAAGTATCAAAACTTTTAAAAAAGAATAAGATAAAATCCAGGGTTATATCGGTCCCATGCCTTGATAAGTTTGAAAAGCAAACTTCAGCGTATAAGAAAAAAATAATTGGAGATTCTGATTTGAATGTATCTATTGAGGCTGGAAGTGATCTAGCTTGGGAAAAATTATGTCCTAAAAATAGGCTATCAATTAGTATGAACACTTTTGGAGCGAGCGCTCCTTATAAAAAGCTTTATGAATATTTTGGTATATCACCTCAAAAAATATATAAAAAGATAATTAATAAACTATAGGAGTAAATATGGCAGTAAATGTGGCAATTAGTGGTTTTGGAAGAATAGGTAGATTAGTACTTAGATCAATCATTGAGAGTAAGAGAAAAGATATAAATGTTGTAGCGATAAATGACCTTGCTCCAATTGAAACAAATGCATTTCTTCTATCTAATGACACAGTTCATGGCCCTTTAAAAGAAAAAGTCACAGTAAAAAATGGAAAAATGATTGTTGGTAAGAAATCAATAAATGTTTTGAGTGAACGTGATCCAAAAAAATTACCTTGGAAAAAAATGAAAATTGATGTTGCTCTGGAATGTACAGGATTTTTTACGTCTAAAGAGACAGCTTCAATGCATATAACCGCTGGAGCAAAAAAAGTTCTCGTATCTGCGCCATGCTCTAATGCTGATAAGACGATTGTATTTGGCGTAAATGATGATGAGATATCGAAAAAGGATACAGTTATTTCAAATGCTTCTTGTACAACTAACTGTTTAGCTCCAGTTGCAAAAGTAATTGATGAAAAATTTGGTATTGTTCATGGCTACATGACAACAATTCACTCTTATACCGGAGACCAAAAAGTTTTAGACACCTATCATTCTGATTTAAGAAGAGCAAGAGGGGCAGCATTATCAATGATACCTGCATCCACCGGTGCCGCTAAAGCAGTTGGCTTAGTCATGCCACATCTTTCTGGAAAATTAGATGGGACTGCTATAAGGGTTCCAACACCAAATGTTTCATTAATTGATTTTAAATTTGTGACCAACAAAAAGATATCTAAAGAGTCAATTAATAAAGCTATGGTTGCTGCTTCAAAATCAAAAAGGCTAAAAGGTATTCTTAATGTAAATTCAGATCCGTTAGTCTCATCAGATTTTAATCATAATTCAGCATCATCTTCATTTGATCTAACTCAAACACAAGTTATTGATGAATCATTTGGAAGAGTTTTAAGTTGGTATGATAATGAATGGGGATTTTCAAATCGAATGTGTGATACAGCTGTAAAAATGAATAATACAAAAAAGAATGATTAATGTTGAAAATATTAAAAAATTTAAAACTGAAAATAAAACTGTATTAATAAGATTTGATCTAAATGTACCACTTGCAAGTGGGTCTCCAGTCAGTGATAGAATTATTAGGATCATTGATTCAATTGCTGAACTAAAATTATTAAATTCAAAAATTGTAATACTATCTCACCTAGGAAGACCAAAAGGAAAAATTGATAATGAACTATCTTTAAAGCAAATTATACCTCAACTTGAACAAGCATTTGATAGTAGAATTACTTTTATTGATAATTGTGTTGGTATAGATGTAGAAAATAAAATTAAAAATGCAGATCAAAACGAAATTATTCTTTTAGAAAATTGTCGTTTTTATAAAGAAGAAGAAGATAATGATGATAATTTTGCTCGATCACTTTCTAACTTAGCAGATATATATATAAACGATGCTTTCGCATGCTCACACCGCCTTCATGCTTCAGTTGCTGCGATAACAAACTATCTTCCCTCGTATTGTGGTAATTTATTATCTGAAGAGCTTTTAAATTTAGCTGATGTAATTCAGATGCCTGTGAGCCCATCTGTTACAATTATGGGTGGGTCAAAAATATCTACAAAAATCTCTATTCTTAAATCGTTATCAATCAAAATGGATACAATCATAATTGTTGGAGGAATGGCAAATAATTTTATTAAATATAGCGGTCTCAATGTACAAGATTCACTTATTGAAAATGATGTAGATGATCTAATAAATCAAATTTATAAATTTGCTGAGGACAATAATTGTAAAATAATTACTCCCATTGATGTAGTTACAGCAAAAGAAGTTAAGAAAGATATTGAGACTGAGACATCAGCAATTGATGAAATTAAAGAAAACAATATGATTTTAGATATTGGGCCTCAGACAATTGAATTAATCAAAAAAGAATTGTCATATGCTAAAACTGTTTTTTGGAATGGTCCAGCAGGAGTATTTGAAATACCTCCATTTCAAGTAGGTACTTTAGAAATTGCTAAATACATTGCTGACTTATCCACAAAAAATTTAATAAAATCATTTGCAGGTGGAGGTGATACAATAGCTGCATTGGAAATGGCAAATGTAAAAAATGAATTTAGTTATATTTCTACTGGAGGTGGAGCTCTACTTGAGTTATTAGAAGGTAGAAAATTACCAGGCTTGAAAGCATTAAATATATTATAATAGGAGTTAATCATGGTAAAAACACTCGAAGAAATAGCAAGCTACATTGTAGCGGAAGGAAAAGGTATTCTTGCAGCCGATGAAAGCACTGGAACAATTAAAAAACGATTTGACTCAATAAATGTTGAGTCAACTGAAGATAATAGAAGAGATTATCGTGAGATGCTGTTCAGAGCTTCATCAATGTCAGAAGCAATTGGTGGTGTCATACTTTTTGATGAAACATTACGACAGTCTTCGGCAAATGGAGATTTATTAAGAGAAGTAATTTCAAATCAAAAGTCACTTCCTGGTATTAAAGTCGATCAAGGCGTATCACCCTTCAATGGTAGTGACAAAGAAACAATAACAAAAGGGCTTGATGGCTTAGATGAACGCTGTCAAGAATATGACACGTTAGGAGCAAGATTTACTAAATGGAGAGCTGTAATAACCATAAGTGGAAACGATATTCCTACTGATGAATGTATTGATCAAAATATGGAGTCTCTTGCTGACTATGCGTTAATCGCGCAAAAAAATAATATGGTACCAATTGTAGAACCTGAAGTGATTATGGATGGAGATCATTCTATTGATCGTTGCTTTGATGTGAGCAAAAAAACACTGTCAAAATTATATGACTTTCTTGATAAAAAAAATGTCAATATTAGAGGAACATTGCTTAAACCTAATATGGTGGTATCAGGAACAGCCAATGCTGTTCAAGCTCCAATTGAAGAAGTAGCAGAAAAAACTCTTGAATGTCTTAAGTCATCAATTTCAAATGATACGCCAGGTGTTGTTTTCTTATCTGGTGGCCAAAGCGATATTGATGCAACAGCACATTTAGATGCAATGAATAAAATAGGAGGCTTTCCATGGAAATTGAGTTTTTCTTATGGAAGAGCGCTTCAACAAGCTGCTTTAAAATCATGGCAAGGAAAACCTGAAAATACTATAGCAGCTCAAGAAGCTTTCAATCACCGAGCAATTATGAATAAAAAAGCTGCTCTGGGCGAATGGAGCATGTCGTTAGAGAAGTAGAGAAGTAATCATGAAAATAAATGGTAATTCAGTCAAACCTGGAATGATCGTAGAACATAAAAATGATCTTTGGGTGGTTACAAAATCTCAATCAGTTAAACCTGGAAAAGGTGGAGCTTTCAACCAAGTAGAAATGAAAAGTTTGAAAAATGGATCAAAATTAAATGAACGTTTTCGCGCTTCAGAAGAAGTAGAGAGAGTACGAGTTGATGAAGAAAAATTTCAGTATTTATATCAACAAGAAAATAAATTGATATTTATGAATCTAACAGATTACGAGCAAATGGAATTAGATGTTGAATTTATTGGTGATAAAATTGATCTCTTGAGAGAAAATGATGAAGTTATTCTTGAAATGTATGATGAAAAACCAATTGGAATACAGTTGCCAAATACTCTTATTTTTGAAGTCAGTGAAACAGAGGCTGTCGTTAAAGGACAAACTGCTGCATCATCAAATAAGCCAGCTGTGTTAGAAAATGGATTAAGAGTAATGGTTCCGCCGTTTATTGAGCAAGGTGAAAAAGTTATAATAAACACAGAGGATTTAACTTATCTCAAAAGAGCTGAATAATGAACTTTTCAGATCCTTATATTAATGCAATGTTTAGCGCTGCCCGAAAAGCAAGTAAGGGACTTCTGCGCGATTTTGGGGAAGTTGAAAAACTTCAAGTATCTCTCAAGGGTGTTTCAGATTTTGTTAGCAAAGCTGATACACAATCTGAAAGAGTTTTAATAAAAGAACTCTCATATCTCTATCCAAAGTTTAATATTCTAGCAGAAGAAAAAGGTACTATCAAAAATTCAGATGGAAGCATTAGATGGATCATTGATCCATTAGATGGAACGACGAACTTTTTATTTAGCATTCCACATTTCGCAATAACAATTGCTTTGGAAAAAGAAGGTAAGATAATTGCTGGAATTGTGTACCAGCCCATTACAGATGAGCTTTTTTGGGCTGTAAATGGTAAAGGAGCATTTTGTAATAATCAAAGAATTCGAGTTTCAAAGAGAACTAATTTCTCAGATTGTATGATTGGAACTGGAATTCCCCATAATGGAATGACAGGACACGAGGATTATATTCCAGGACTAAAAACAATTATGTCTCAAGTTAGTGGAATAAGAAGGATGGGCGCAGCTTCTCTTGATTTAGCCTATGTCGCTTCAGCAAGATTTGATGGATATTGGGAGAAAAATTTAAAGATAATGGATATTGCAGCTGGCTCTCTCATTGTAAAAGAAGCTGGAGGATCAGTCACTGATTTTGAAGGCAAAGAAAATTATTTAAACTCTGGCAGAATAGTAGCTTCTAATTTTAGTATTCATGATGAAATACTAAAAAATATAAATATTAAATTTTGATACCTAATCTTTTTAGAAACTTACTAACAAACTTCAGAAAATATTTAAATTCACCAAAAGGAATGGCTACTAGTATCAGAGTTATTTGATATATGATGAATAATATAATAATTCTTAAAGGCCAAAAAATTATTGGACTTACTAATTCCTTGAGATTAATCATCGCTAAAATTTGAATAGTAAGAAAAAGTGCTAATGAACCTGTAATTGCAAATACAATCATTATTATTATGAAATGTTTATGAGAATTAATTTCCATTCGTGAATAGAAATTTTCAATATAATTGAGTATTTTGCTCATTTTTATTGTAATAGGAATACGATTTAATTTATTGATATAATCTCATATATAAGGTAAATACTCAAAAAAAAATAGAATTATGAAAAAAGATATACATCCAGATTACCATAATATTACCGTTGTTATGACAGATGGTACTAAATTTCAAACAAAGTCAACTTGGGGGAAAGAAGGAGACACAATGTCTCTTGATATTGATCCCCTATCTCATCCTGCTTGGACTGGTGGACAGCAAAAGATTCAAGATAAAGGTCAAGTAAGTAGATTTAAAAAGCGTTTCAGTAATTTAAAAACTTAAATAATTTTACCTCTTGAAAATAGAAATTTAATCCTCACCTATAAAATATTGGGGGCATTACGCACCAATATAATTTGTCTAGCTTAAAATAGACTAACAATTAATCGCTTAAGGAGGATTAAAATTATGACATCTTATGATTTAACACCATTATTAAGATCAAGTGTTGGATTTGACGTATTTGACAATATATTTGATTCAGTTTTTAACTTAAATGAGTCTTCTACTTCATATCCACCATATAATATTATTAAATCTAAAAATAATTATACTATAACGATGGCAATTGCTGGATTTACGAAAGATGAGGTAGATATTTCAGTAGAAGAAAATGAACTTTCAGTAAAAGGAATATCTAATAATTCGGATGAAAAAATTGAATTTTTACATAAAGGAATTGCAGCAAGAAATTTTGAAAGGAAATTTCAATTGGCTGACACAATCAAGGTGGTTGATGCAAGCTATGAAAATGGGCTTTTGAATATTTTTCTTGAAAGAGAGATCCCTGAACATCAAAAACCTAGAAAAATTGAAATAAACAATAATAATGTAAATTCAATTCATAAAAATTAAAAATTATATGTTATCATGGGAGCTTGAATAGCTCCTATGGTAATATGAAAGCAGTTACATTTAAAGATTATGGCGATGCTTCAGTTTTAGAAATTAATGAAATTGAAAAGCCCTCTATTAATGAGGACGAAGTTCTAATCAAAGTTGCTGCAGCTGGTATAAATAGGCCTGATATACTTCAAAGATCTGGATTTTATCCTCCTCCAAAAGGAGCATCGGAGATATTGGGGCTTGAGGTATCAGGTAAAGTTGTTGAAGTAGGCAACAATATCAATAAAGATATTATAGATAGTGAGGTCTGTGCTTTACTTACTGGAGGTGGATACGCTGAATACGCAAAATGTCATATTTCAACTGTCCTTCCTGTGCCGAAAGGTATTTCATTAGTTGACGCTTGCACAATTCCTGAAACTTTTTTTACTGTTTGGACAAATCTTTTTGATCAAGCAAAATTAAAAGAAAAAGAAACTCTCTTAATACATGGTGGAGCAAGCGGAATAGGTCTCACAGCATTATCTATTGCAAATCAATTTGGTGTAAAATGTTATGCTACAGTTGGAAATGATGAAAAGAAGGAATTTATTGAGAATCTAGGCCTAGCAAGTTGCATAAATTATAATCGTGAGGACTTTGAAAAAAGATTTAAAGAAAATAATGTTCGAATAGATGTTATTTTAGATATAGTTGGAGGTGAATATTTTCAAAAAAACATAAATATTCTTGATAAATTTGGAAGATTAATAAACATAGCCTATTTAAACGGATCTACCGTGAAAGCTAATCTTTTACCAATAATGTTGAAGAGATTAGTCGTATCTGGATCGACTCTCAGAATAAGATCTAATAAAGAGAAAGAAGATATTAAAAACTCACTAATAGAAAAGGTATGGCCATTAATCGAGAGTAAAGCAGTAAAACTATATATTGATCAAAAATATGACTATTTAAATGTCAAAAGTGCGCACGAGTTCATGGAAAGCAATCAAAATATGGGTAAATTGTTACTAAAATTTTAGTATATATACTTTAAAAAATGATTAAATTCACTTATAAGAGCTTTTTTAATACGAAAGAAATAATCTAATGACATTACCACTAATGCCCAAAGCTACAGCTATTTGGCTCGTCGATAACACAGCTTTATCATTTAAGCAGATAGCTGATTTTTGCGGAATGCATGAACTTGAGATTAAAGGTATTGCTGATGGAGAAGTAGGAATAGGTATCAAAGGATTAAACCCAATAACTAATAACCAGCTAGCCAAAGAAGAGATAGAAAGATGTGAAAATGATTCTGACTCCGAATTACAAATTATTATCAATGAGGCATCATTAAAAACTGATCAATCAAAAAAGAAAAACAAGTACACTCCTTTGTCTAAAAGACAAGATAGACCAGATGCAGTTTATTGGTTGATAAGAAATCATCCTGAACTAAAAGACTCTCAAATTGCTAGACTTGTGGGAAGTACAAAAAATACAATAGATGGAATAAGAAATAGAACAAATTGGAATATGAATAATATAAGACCTCAAGATCCTGTAGGTCTTGGATTATGTAAACAAGTTGAACTGGATGAAGCATTAGCTAAGGCAGAAAGATCTCGAGTCAGAGCTCAAAAGAAAAAAGAAAAAGAAGAGAGACTATTAGCGGCTCAAAAAGTAGAGAATACTCAAGAATTAGAACAAGCTAATCCTCAATCTCAAGAAGAATAATTATCATTTAAGCTAATGAAAAAAAAATCTCTCGTAAGTATAATTATGGGAAGCCAATCTGATTGGCCAATAATGAAACTAACTTCAAAAGTACTAAAGGAATTTGAAATCACGCACGAAGTGAAAATTATTTCAGCACACAGAACACCAAAAAGAATGTTTGAATTTGCTGAGAAAGCCGAAGCGAGAGGGATAAAAATTATTATTGCTGGAGCTGGTGGTGCTGCGCACTTACCTGGTATGACAGCATCAATATCAAATTTACCTGTACTTGGAGTACCTATTGAATCAAAAAAATTAAAAGGACTAGATAGTCTGTTGTCAATTGCACAAATGCCTGGCGGAGTACCAGTTGGGACTTTAGCTGTCGGAGAAGCTGGAGCTAAAAATGCAGCCTTATTAGCTATATCAATATTAAGTAATGAAGATAAGTCTCTAAGGGTAAAATACTCAAAATGGAGATCAAAACAAACAAAGACAGTTTCCAAAGAACCTAAAAAATAGAAATAATGAGTCGTAAATCTCTAAAGCTAGGTATCATTGGAGGTGGTCAACTAGGAATGTTTATTGCTAAGTCAGCAATGAATCAAAAAATAGTTCCCTATGTTTACTCAGATACTCAGGATGCACCGGCTAAAAAATATGCTCATAAGATCATCTATGGAAAATTTGATGACAAAGAAAAACTATCTGTATTCTTCAGTGAAGTTGATGTTATTACTTATGAATTTGAAAATATTTCAACTCGAACACTTAAATTAATTAAAGGAGAAAAAAAGATATACCCACCCTTAAATGCACTTTCAATCGCTCAGGATCGAAAAAAAGAAAAAAATTTTTTTAAAAAAAATAGTATAGAGCACGCTGAAACATTTTATATCAATTCAAGCGATGATCTTAAAAGATATAAATTCAAATTTCCATCAATAATAAAAACTGCTAGATTTGGATATGATGGAAAAGGACAAAAAATAATTAATTCAATTCATGAATTAAAAAAAACTTGGGAAAGTTTTAATCGAGTATCATGTGTAGTTGAAGAAAAAATAAACTTAAAAAAAGAACTATCAATTGTAATTGGAAGAGATTATCGAGGTAACTTAAGTTACTACCCTTCATTTAGAAATCTACATAAAAATCATATTTTACATAAAACCTTTTCACCTTCAGGAGTAAATAATAAGATAGAAGATGAACTTATAGGAATTGCTAAAAAAATAATTAATAAGTTAAGTTATGTGGGCGTACTTACTATTGAGTTCTTTATAGATCATAATAATAATATTTATGTTAATGAAATAGCTCCAAGGGTTCATAATTCTGGACACATTACTCAAGACACATTCAATGTGAGTCAGTTTGATCTTCATGTAATGACAGTAGCTGGACTTCTAGCGCCATCAATTAAAAGGAAGAATAATGGAATAATGCTTAATCTAATTGGTAATGATATAAAAAAAATAAAATCCTTAATAAATAAACCTAGTTTCATGAAATTTTTGAAAAAAAAGAGATATTTATATGGAAAAAAGCATATCAAAGATGGTAGGAAAATGGGTCATATTAATTTTTATGGTAAAAGCTAATTTTTAATAAATTAGATAGACAATATATGACCATAATGCTAAATAATGCCAAATTTTCACGCTCTTAAGGAGGGCAGAACAATAGTTGAAGTAAGTGTAAAAGATAATAACGTTGAGGGTGCTCTTCGAATCTTAAAAAAGAAGATGCAAAGAGAGGGAATTTTCAAAGAAATGAAAATGCGTTCTTTTTTTGAAAAACCAAGCCAAAAAAAACTAAGAGAAAAAGCTGAAAATATTAGAAGATCTAGAAAAAATGCAAGAAGAAAGATTTATAGTTAATATCTATAAAGACTTAATAATTCCTTCCACCATCTTTTTTGCATCAGAAAATAACATCATTGTATTTTCTCGGTAAAACAACTCATTATCTATTCCAGCGTAACCTAGCCCTCTTCCTCTTTTAACAAACAGTACAGTATTTGCTTTCTCTACATCAAGAATAGGCATCCCAAAAATTGGACTGCTGGGATCAGTTTTAGCTATTGGATTAGTAACATCATTTGCGCCAATGACGAAAGCAACATCAGCCTGCGGAAATTCTGAATTAATGTCCTCTAATTCAAAAACATCATCATATGGTACATTTGCTTCAGCTAAGAGTACGTTCATATGACCAGGCATTCTTCCTGCTACAGGGTGTATAGCGAAAGTAACTTTAACTCCATTATCTTTTAAGACATCTGTCATTTCCTTAAGAGCATGCTGCGCCTGCGCTACAGCCATTCCATAACCAGGAACAATTATTACCGAACCAGCATTTTTCATAATAAATGCAGCATCATCAGCGCTTCCTTCTTTAACAGGTCTCTGTTCTGCCTGATCATTTGAAGTAGCAGAGTCTTCTGCTCCAAATCCACCAAGTATGACGCTAATAAAAGATCTATTCATCGCGGCACACATGATATATGAAAGTATCGCCCCAGATGAACCGACTAAAGCACCAGTGATAATTAAAGCTGAGTTTTGAAGCGTGAAACCAATCCCTGCAGCAGCCCAACCTGAATATGAATTAAGCATTGAAACAACAACCGGCATATCGGCTCCCCCAATGGGAATGATAATTAAAAATCCAATTAAAAAAGCTAAAATAATTACAATCCAAAATACATTTGCACTTTGATTTAAGCAAAGATAAACGATACCTCCTAGAATAATGATTCCAATTATTAAATTTAATAGATGTTGGCCTTTAAAGACTATTGGTGCACCAGACATAATTCCTTGAAGCTTACCAAATGCAATAACAGAGCCAGAAAATGTAATAGCTCCAATTACTGCCCCTAAGGACATTTCGACAAGACTTAATGTTTTTATATTATTCATTGTTCCAATATTAAAAGATTCAGGTGCATAGAAGGCTGCTACTGCAACAAATACAGCGGCTAGTCCAACCAGACTATGGAATGCAGCAATTAATTGTGGCATTGCTGTCATCGCAATTTTTCTAGCAATGACCGCTCCAAAGATACCACCTACAGTGATAGCTATAATTGCTAAAGTAATTGTTAATACATCTGAATTGAAAAAATCTACAGATACTAATGTCGCAGCAACCGCGATAAACATTCCAATTATTCCTAGTACATTTCCCCTTCTTGAAGACTCAGGAGAAGACAGGCCTCTAAGAGCAGTTATAAATAAAATTCCTGATACTACATATGCAATTGCAACTAAATTATGCATTTTTATCTTCTTTATCTGTTTTAGGTTTTTTCTTATACATTGCGAGCATTCTTTGTGTGACCAAGAACCCACCAAATATATTAACTGCAGCTAAAGTTACAGCTACAAAACCAAATATCTTTGAAATTAAACCAAGGGTAGAAGAAGCATCGCTCACTACTAGTGCAAATAATCCACCAACTATTATGACAGATGATATGGCATTAGTTACTGCCATCAAAGGTGTGTGTAATGCTGGCGTTACACTCCAAACAACATAATATCCTACGAAAATTGAGAGAACGAAAATTGTTAATCTATAAATATTAGGATCGATTGCTTCCATTATTTCATAAACTCCTCTTTTATTATTTTTCCATCTTTTGTGATTAATGTATTAACAACTATCTCATCTTCCCAATCTATATCAACTTGATTTGACTCTTGATTAACAAGAAGATTAAAAAAATTAAATAGGTTTTTAGCATATAAAGCTGATGCATCTTGAGAAATACTAGATGTTATATTAGATGCTCCATATATTGAAACACCATTAACGACAGCGGTCTCACCTACCTTAGTTGAAACACAATTACCACCGCTTTCAGCAGCTAAATCAATAATGACCGAACCAGATTTCATCGATTTAACATGTTCTTCAGTAATTAGAGTCGGAGCTTTTTTACCTGGTATAAGAGCTGTGCATATAACAATATCTTGAGAGGAAATAGTTTTTGAAATTAACTCAGCTTGTTTCAATTTAAATTCTTCACTCATTTCCTTTGCATAACCTCCTGAAGTTTCAGAATCTTCATCTTCTTCCATTTCGACCATTACAAATTTACCACCTAGACTTTCAACTTGCTCTTTCGCTGCCATTCTTACATCAGTTGCAGACACAATAGCTCCTAATCTTTTTGCAGTTGCTATAGCTTGAAGTCCAGCAACACCGGCTCCAAAGACCATTACCTTTGCTGGAGCAATAGTTCCTGCAGCAGTCATCATCATAGGCATAGCTTTATTAAAAATATTTGAGGCTTCAATTACAGCTTGATATCCAGCTAAATTTGACTGTGAAGATAAGACATCCATTGATTGAGCTCTTGTAATTCTTGGCATCAATTCCATTGCAAATGAAATAGTTTTTTGAGCCTCAAGTTTTTTAATAATTTCAATATTGTTGTAAGGATTTAAAGAGGCTATTAATATCGAGTCTTCTTTATATATTGCGATTTCATTCTCTGATGGAGCATTTACCCTAAATATAAAATCTGCAGTCTTTAGTTGATTGTTGTCATTGTAGATCTTTGCTCCAGCCTCAATTAGAATTTCATCATCAAAATTTGAGCCTGATCCAGCATTAGTTTCTATAAAAATTTCGTGTCCACTGCCTGATAATTTTTTTACTACTTCTGGAGAAATTGCAGTGCGTAGTTCGTTACTATCTTCTTTTGGGATGAAAATTTTCATAGTTTATTATTTTATTAAATTAAAAAGATAGCCATCAAAACTAAAACAATGATTACAGAAGCCGTGCCATAAATGACAAGTTTAGTAAAAAAGTTCCAAGTTTTTTTTTGTTCAGTGATGTCCATGAGTAACAATAATATATTATCAAAAAAGGAATTTGACAGTTTTTTTTAAAATAAAAAAGACTAAAATTTACAATAAAATCAATATTTTAAGAAGATTTTGCAGGTTTTGAATGATCCCAGTCTATGATCAAAGACCTGAGTGCTGATATGAGTGCCATTGGTTGATCAACCATAATATGATGATGTGCCTCAGGGACATTAATTATTGGTGATTTCTTATCCATTAATTCATGCATATACTTAGCGCTACTACCAGGAAATATGACAGATTTTTCTCCTCTTAATATCGCAACTCTACATTTTAAACCCTTAAGCTTGTCACGGTATATAGCTTGCCTTTCCATAAAACTATCATTATTGAAAATCTTCATATAATTTGGATCAAATTTCCATGACCAGCCACTTTTATTTTTCTTGATCGATTTCTCTGCAATATAATCCATTATATATTCCAAAGCATTAACTTGGCCCGGTACCAGCCTAAACCTAGACTTGATTTCTTTTAAATTTTTATAAATTTTATTTGCTCTTATTTTAAAATCAAATTTAGGTGGGTTATCTGATGGCGGCATAATAGCTGTATCAACTATTATCAAACCATATAAGTTTTTTTTCATAATTGAGGCAGCATAAACCCCACACATACCGCCAAGACTATGCCCTACAACTATTGGTTTTTTAAGCTTTTCTTTTTTACAAACACTTTCAATTTCTGTTCCCCATGTTTCTGTAGAATATTCTTTTCTCCATTCACTATCACCCATACCCCCTAAATTCATTGCAATAACTCTGTGAGTTTTAATAAAGTAAGGTGCTATAAAATTCCACCAATCAGCATGAGCCATACCTCCATGAACAAAAAGTATACCAGGATTATCTTTTTCACCCCAAGCATTGTAAACAATTTTTACTCCCTTAACTTTAATAGATAATTTTTTTGGCTCGTTTGAAATTGCTTTTTTAAACCAAACTGGTTGCTCTACTTTAGTCATGGCTATAATGATAATTCTTTATTTATTGTTTTGAGTGAGCTTACTATAAATTGGGACATTTTGTTAACTTTAATTTCTGTATTTATTAAATCATTACGAACTTCTATTAATGTATGAAGTATATTTTTTTTTAAACCATGCTTATATAGCGTATCATCTTTAAGCTCACCCTTATAAGGGACATTATCTCCAATAATATAACTTTTCGATTTTGCCATTTGTCTAATTAAAAGATCTGAGTATCTTCTATCCTTATTTGATAGTATCCCAATTTCAGTTTTTCTTTTCTTGCCTTTAAAATATGGGTTAAATGAATGCATAGATATTATTAGTTTAATTTTTTTTTCATTTACGATTTTATCTATTTTAGAATGATAACTATTATAAAACTTCATCTTCCTAAAATTAGATTCTCTTGAATTAATCCCAATATTGCCTGGAATAAGTTTTTTATCTGAGATTGATGGTATCAAGGTCGGATCATTTTGGCCTCTATTCAAATCTATTACTAAACGAGAGTGTTCTCCATAAACAATATCTGACTCAAGTAAGACATTTATTCGTTTTGATAGATTTAAAATATTCAAGTCATAAGCAATATGACTTTCAGTTAGATTTTTTGATAATCCTAAATTTTTATACTTAGATGGAATAAAATTATTAGCATGATCTACAATAATTAAAATAGAGTCTCTAAATCCCCTATCTCCGGCCATTATTGAATTTCTTCAATAATTTTCATTGGATTAAGTTCAGGAATGCTATGCTCAACATTACTTAATTCAATTAATTTTGAATGCTTTATATTTTTATGCAATTGAAAAGAATGAGTTTTATTTGGCGTAACGCGATCACCTTTACCTGCCAGAATAGTAACAGGAATATTTAAATTTTTATATTTTTTGTATTGCTTTGATAGTGAGGACTTTAAATTTATTGCATCAAGAGCATAAGACTCTAATGATGCTGGCCTAAGGGTTAATTCAGCTCCCACCCTATTTACAAACCCTGGTGTAGGTTTATTATCAGGAAAGTTATCATCTGCACTCCTATCAATAACAGATTTACCATAAATCATTGCGTATGTTTGAGAGAATATTTTTCCTATAAGTGGATTTGTTATAATTTTAAAGGGAAGCCAGACACCATCACCTTTCCAAGGGTGTGACACAGTATTGACTAAAATTAATTTTTTTAAATTTTTCTCTTCATATAAAGCTAGACTTAATGCAAGAGCCCCACCATATGAATGACCTACAACAATAGGTTTCTCATCTATTATTTCATCTAAGAGTTTTGAAATAATTTCTGCTTGAAGGAATAATCTTTCTGAAGAATTGATTTTTGGTCCTTCACTGTAACCCATGCCTGGCCTATCAATACTAATAACTCTATAATTTTCTTTCAATTTATTTTTTAATAAATCAAATTGTCTTTCGTTTGCAGGTTGACTATGTAGCAAAACTACAGGTTGACCAGAACCAATATCTGTATAGTGGATGTTATATCCATCTATATTTTTAAAGTATCCTAATGGAGGATATTTATTTTCAATTTTTTTTACTTCTAACTGTGTGTATGTAAAAGGTAATCCTAATAAAAAAGCAAGTATAGCAATATATTCCATAGGGAGATCACTCTAACCTTGGCGAGCTTTCATTCTTGGATTTTTTTTATTGATTATGTATAGCTTACCTTTGCGCTTAATAAGCTTATTATTACGATCTCTAGTTTTTAGATTCTTAAGTGAACTTCTTACTTTCATTACTGCTCTGCAGGCTGAGCATTAGCCTCCTCTATTTTCTTAGTTCTAACCTTAACTTTGCGAATATTATTTTTGCGCGAACGCTTTTTGTTAAGTCTTGCTTCTCTTATTTTATTTGGTTTTTTCATGATATCTGAGAGCGTTTTATATGAGAAATCCTAAAAAACAACATTTATTCTCACTATTTTAGTCCCTTTTTATTGAGAATTTTTATTAGAAATGGTGGGCACGGTTGGGATCGAACCAACAACCCCCACGATGTCAACGTGATGCTCTACCACTGAGCTACGTGCCCTTTAATTAATCAATATTGTATCCTATAAATACAGATATAAAAATTATAAACTTATTTGGCCCATCTCTTAAAGCCTTCAGGTGTGAACATGCTTTCTTTATGTGGCTTCTCAAGTCTCCACTTAACTTTTGGAACATCTACAGATCTTACATTATTTAATAGATATTTTTTTGTTGCAAAATCGTAAGTTGCAGCATGTATTACATTACACATAGGTTCATCATAAAAATTCATTATTGGAAGCTCCCTATATCGAATAAGATTTTTTTCACCATCATAAATGTCTTCTGATATAAAATTATGGCTATCAAAATCAAAGTACATCACTCTATGGGGCAATATATGCCTCATGTCTTCTTTTAAATCAGCGTTGACAATATTAACTTTGACTAATTCGTATCTTAAATATTCTTGATTAACATGAAGAGCGGTTAATGATTTTTCATGGTTTGCATTATGAAATTTATAACTGTTATAGGGCATAAACTTTAATTCTGTTCCTCCATTTTTCCAAGTGTATCTATCTTTTGCCCCATTGAACCCATCAAAAGAATCAATAGTTGTAAGTCCTTGTGAAAATCCACTATAGTTGTCATATGCAATATCGGGGGCTCTTCTAACTCTTCGCGTAGCGGGACTATAAACCCATGCTCTCCTTGGTGTTGCTAGAGCATTTAATGACTCAATAACTAATACTCCTGCATCAGCAAGTCTTGGTGGATGAGTTACTTTTGTCATAATTTTACCTTGAAGACCCTTGTCATTTGAAATAAATGGATTCCAATAATTCTTTGCAATAGCTTTCCCAGCGCCATTAAGTTTTTCTCCATTGTAATTAACTATGTAGTATGGGCTTCCACCCTGTATATCAACTCCTCTATATCTTAAAATATGATTCCATACGTGATGCAGAGGTTCACTTGCGTTTGGAAAAGGGATACTTCCTACAACACCTTCAATGCCTTCGCCCTCATCAACTAATTTTGCATTTCCATTTTTTGAAAGCTCTAAAACTTCATCAGGAACAGCACAACTTCTTCTACTTGGATAAATGTTCATAAAAAATGTTGAACCATATGTTGTAAACATTTTAATTTGTCCTGGTGTTAAATATTTTTCATAATCTAAATAATTATCTTTTGTAATTTTAAATTTAATTGAGTCTTCAATGAAGGGGTCTTTATACTCTCCATTATTTGACTCATAGCCTGGTATTGGTTCTTTAATTGGAACTCTGTCTCCAATATCTAGTTCAGAAAATTCTATTGAATATGAATATGTATAAGAGAAAAATAAAACTACTATTGAAATAACTATTTGTTTCATAATTTTCGAATATACTAATAATTAAAGTTATTATAAGTATAAATATTAATTCTATGAGTGAAAATATCAGAAAATTGAATAAGTTTGGAAACTATCTTGCTGATGAAGCAAGAAAAATTTCTTTATATTACTTTAAAAAGAAAATTAAGATTGTATCAAAACAAGATGAATATTTTGATCCAGTAACAGTTGCAGACATAAGTATTCAAAAAAAACTCCATAAATTGATAGAAAAAAATTACCCTCTACACAGTATGATAGGAGAAGAAGAAAGTATTATTAAAGATAGTAAATATGAATGGTGCATAGATCCAATTGATGGAACAAAGTCATTTATACAAGGTGTTCCTCTATGGGGAACCCTCATATCTTTGACAATGAATAATAAAATTATACTCGGTATAGCAGATATACCAGCTTTGGATGAGAGATATATCGGATATGAAAAGATTGCATACAAAGTAATAAATAAAAAAAGATCACTCTTAGGAGTAAGAAGGAAAGTTGATCTAAAAAATTCAATATTAAATTCAACCTCGCCATACGTTTTTGCAAGTAAGTCTGATCAGAAAAAGTTTGAGAGAGTTGCAGAAAAAGCAAAATCAACTCGCTTGGGCGGTGACTGTTATAGTTACTGTTTATTAGCAGACGGTCATGTAGACCTAGTAATTGAAAGTGGTCTAAAACCATACGATATAAGAGCATTAGTTCCAATTATAAAAAATTCTGGTGGAATAATTAAATCATGGGAAGGTGAGAGTGTTAAAAACGGTGGTAGAGTTATTGCCGCGACAAACAGAAAGTTATTTTTGGAAACTCAAAAAATTCTTTTAAAAAAATAAATACTATCGATTTGTTATCTTTGAAATATGTTTTGAAAATTTCTTCCAATCATCAGATGAAATTATATATCCAATACATTTTTTATCTCCACATTTACAAATATGGTCTTTATAGTCGTCCTTATCAAATTCATATCCGTAATCATAAGATAATTCTTCACCTTTATATATTTTTTTAATGGAGGATATCCATATTTTTCCATCAACTATATCTACCTCACAATTAGGATTACAAGAATGATTTATATAACGTGCTTTATTATATTCAAAGAATCCGTCAATATCATATTTTGAATTCAATTCAAAAATATATACTGAACCGGTTTCTTCTGAATGAAGGAAGTTCTTTATTCTATTTGCAGATCTCTTATCACCCTCCGATTTTGAAACCTTTTCACCAATATATTGAATGATTTTGGTATTCTTTTTTATATCTTTTGCAGCAAATATACCAGAACCATGAACATTTGAATTTTTAACTTTCCACATGTTTTTATTTATATCTTAAAAAACAAAAAACCCAACTCTAAATAAAGTTGGGTTTAATATAATTTAAAATAATAAAAAAATTATTTCATAGAATCCATAACAGATTGTAATTTCATTGCTACAGACATATCTCCGGCAACTTTTAATTTACCTTGCATAAATGCACTCGTTCCATCAATCTCGCCATTTCTCATTGCTTCAAATGTTTCAAGAGAAACTGTCATAGTGCAATCAGCATCTTTATCTTCATCTGAAACAGTATTGGGATTTGATTTGCCATCAAGGAAGATACATCCAGCGCCTTCGAAATCAAATTTTATCGTTGCTCCTAGACCCGTATCTTTACCTTCAATACCAGCTTGAAATTCTGCTAGTATACTTGCTACATCAGCCATATTTATTACTCCATAGTTAATTAAGTCTGCAAATAAAACATTTTATCTAGACTATGACAATTAGTTTTTTTATATATAAGTATTTATGTATGAATAAGAAAATGCCAAAATTTTGGGCTAAAGCTAAAAAAGAACTTAAAAGGAAAGACAAAAAATTAGGTAAAATTATTGATTCCTATCCTAAAGACTTTCTTTTTTCAAAATCCGACCCATTTATAACTCTTGCTAGATCCATAGTTGGTCAACAAATATCAGTAAAAGCAGCACAATCCGTTTGGGATAAGCTAGTGTTAAAAATTGATAAAATCACACCAAAAAAACTAATTATAACTCACTCAAATACTCTAAAATCAGCAGGACTTTCGTATCAGAAAGTGTCATATCTTAAAAATCTTTCTTATGCATTTATGAATAAAAATATTCAATTTAAAACTTTGGAAAAGATGAGTGACGAAGAAATAATTAAAAACTTAACTCAAGTAAAAGGTATTGGAAGATGGACAGCAGAAATGTTTTTGATCTTTAATTTGTGCAGAGCAGACATCTATCCTTTAGATGACATTGGAATGATAAAAGCTGTTTGTAAGATTTATGGCTTAACATATCCAATTAATAAAAAAGAACTGATAAGAATAGGTAATAAGTGGAAACCCTACAGATCAGTTGCAACATGGTATCTTTGGAGATCCCTCGATCCAATTCCAGTAGAATATTAAAAAATGAAAAAGAAAATATATATATATGCATTTTATAGATTTAAAAAACTTGATAATATCGAATCAATTAAAAAAATACTCAATGAGATTGTAAATAATAAAGTTGTTTTAGGAAGTATTTTAATCTCAAAAGAGGGAGTAAATGGAACAATTTCAGGTACAAAAAATGATCTCAACTTATTTATAAAACATTTAAAAAAAGTGCTTAGAATTAGAAAACTATCCTTAAAGATTTCTGAAAATCAATTTTTACCTTTTTATCGTCTCAAAATTAAATTAAAGAAAGAAATAGTTACATTAGGTAAAAGTCTTATCTATCCTGAAAAATTAACGGGCAAGAATATTCATCCAAAAGATTGGGATAAAATTGTTAATGATAATAGCTATTTTTTAATTGATACTAGAAATACTTATGAAATAGGTATCGGTTCCTTTAAAAATTCAATTAACCCTAAAACTAAATCGTTTCGAGAATTCCCTAAGTTTATTAAGAAAGCAAAAATTGATAAAAAGCAAAAAATTGCAATGTTTTGTACTGGTGGGATTAGATGTGAAAAGGCTTCATCTTTCTTGCTTCAAAATGGATATAAAAATGTCTTTCAGCTTGATGGGGGAATCCTTAATTATCTTGAATTTAAAAGAAATAAGAGTAGGCAAACATGGACGGGAGAATGCTTTGTATTTGATAATAGAGTATCGGTAAATAAAAAATTAATGAAAGGATCTTATGATCAATGTTATGGCTGCAGAAGGCCTATTACGAAAGAAGATCAAAAATCAAAATATTATAAAAAAGGCGTTTCTTGTCCAAATTGTTATTATAATCGATCTATTATTCAAAAACATAATTCTTTAACAAGGCAGAAACAGATTGATATAGCTGAAATGAATAATGAATTTCATAGCTTTAAAAAAATTTCATCGAAAGAACTTTAGTTCTTAAGGCTATTTAAAAGTTTGTTTCCTTTAAATAATTAATTCTATTTATTGTTGAAACTATCATTTCATTTAAGTTTCTATTTGCAGACCAATTAAGTTCAGAATAAGCTTTAGATACTTCTGACCAGTATTCAGGTAAATCACCTTTTCGTCTTTCTTTTATAACAAATGGTATTTTTGTGACCAATCTATTTTCAAACTCACTTATAATTTCATGAACACTATATCCTGTTCCTTTTCCAAGATTCCAAATATTCAAACCTTTATTTAAATTAATATACTTTAAAGCGGCTACATGTCCGCTTATTAAATCATCTATATGAATATAATCTCTTATCCCTGTTCCGTCTTTTGTTAAATAATCATTCCCAAAAATATTAAAATTTTCATCTAATCTTAGTAAAACTCTTATAATCGCAGGTATCAAGTTATTTTCATTATTTTTTATACTATCTCCTATTAATCCTGACTCATGATATCCAATAGGATTGAAATATCTTAAAATTCCTACTCTGAAATCTTTATCAATATTGCAAATATTAATTAAAAATTTTTCAGTTATATACTTAGTTTGAGCATATGGATTTAATGGAAATTCTAAATTTAAACCTTCATGCCATGGCAGAGGATGAGAATTACCATAAACTGAGGCTGATGAAGAAAAGATTATCTTTTTAATACCTGCTTGTTCCATAGACTCTAGAATTGAAATTGAGCTTATTATATTCTCAGAGTAATAACTTATTGGATTAATAATACTATTTGGAATAGATTTGAAGCCAGCAAAATGAGCCACAGAACTTATTTTATAACGACGGAATATTTGATTTAGGATACTACAATCTTTTACGTCACCTTCAATAAAATTGATATTTGATCCAACGATTTTTTCAATGTTTTTAATATTTGAATGATTACTATTTGAAAAATTATCTATAACTAATACTTCGAACCCATGTTTTATTAAATAGACAACAAAGTGTGAACCTATATATCCTGCCCCGCCAGTAACTAATATCATTCTCTAATTAGCTCATTAATTGAATTTACTTGTCATCATAACTTTTTTTATAATTCTTAGAATAAATTGTATGTAAGAAAAAACCAATAGGTAAATAATAGATAATATTAATCCAATTAGTAAAAAAATTTAATGAAGGCAATAAGGGAAATAAACTTAATAAAAAGCAAGCGAAAAGACAAATCTGAAGATCGTCTAATCGATTATTATTTTTATAAAATATAGATTTAACATGTAAAAGTAATTTATAACTGAGGTACATTAATATAATTGAAATAAAAATTAATCCAAAGATACCTATTTCAGCAAGAATTTGAAAATAGGTATTATGTGGATGTGTTGAACAAGAATATTTATTTATTTTATACTTCTTTTCGTTACAATGTTCCCTAAAATTGTTTGGTCCTACACCAAAAAAAGGCTTATCAAGGAACATATTGATTGAAGTAAGATATAAACTGTGGTGCTCTGGAGAAAATAAGTAAATTTGATCTGAATTAGAACTAAGTCCCAGCTGTTCAATTGTCATATCTAAATTTCTTTCTTTTATAGATGGATTGTAAATAGAAATTATTATTATTACCGTTATCGAGAATAATAATGCCATTATTCTTGTATACTTAAACTTGCTCATAAATAATATAATGAAAATACTTGATAAGAACATTAGTCCAAGTGCAGTTCTTTCTCCAGATAGGAAAATAACGATATCACTTGTAACAAAAAATACTAAAATTACACAGTAATAAATTAGTTTTGGTCTAAAGAAAAAAATAAATAAACCAACTAAAAGTGGAAAAAGTCTTGATAAATAATGGCCAAGTAGTGCATTATCTGATGCTAAGAGATAAATCCTCGGAGGTGATCTTTCAAATCCAAATATTGTTTCAGAAAAAATATATTGATATATGCCAGAAAAAAGAGCAAATGTATAAGTAATAAATAGAAAAATAAAAAAATATTTTAAAAAATTTTTATTATTCTCAATCAGAAACCAAATAATAATTGGAAGAAAAATAAATCTTAAATAAGAAACTGAACTTTCAAGTGAGGAGATAGGATATTTTGAAATTAAAGAAGAAAATATTAAAAAAAAATAGAAAAATATAAAAAATTTAAAATAAAAATTATTAAAATATTTAAAATTTTTATAATAAATTATTTCTGTAAAAATTAATATTGATGTAATGACTATGGCTATATCGGGAAGTGCTGGGCCAATTAAAAGAAAAAAAGGCAAAAGATAGATCAGAAAACTAGAAACTCTTAAGTTAAATCTAATTAGATTATTGAATAGTCTATCAAAAAAAAATTTTGATCTATTATTAGTATTTATTTTCATTTTAAAATTTAGTTTTAGATATTTAAAGAATATTTGGTTGCGGGGGTAGGATTTGAACCTACGGCCTTCAGGTTATGAGCCTGACGAGCTACCAGACTGCTCCACCCCGCGAAAATACCTAAAATATTAGGCTATATATATCTTTTAAATAATTATGAATTATCCTACCTTTAACTATTTTATTAATACTTATAAATCAACAAAAAAATATAAAAATAAGTCTTTTAGAGATGATTAATCAAATTAATTTTGAACCCTAGAATCATTAGGGCGATTAAGAATATTAATCAAATATTTTGCAGGGGTTTAAAATATTTTCAGGATCTAAAGATTTTTTGATATTTTTCATTATTTGAATTTCATTTTTATTCTTTGTCGACAATAAATCATTTTTCTTTGAAAGGCCTATACCATGTTCTGCACTTATTGAACCGCCTGAACTTATTAGTAATTTAATAATAATTTGTTTAAATTTTGCTTCATACGAGAAGAAGTTTCCTTTGAATTCGTTTGGTTCTATAAGATTAAAATGAATATTAGAGTCACCAAAGTGCCCAAAAATATTAAAAATAATTTGTGGACATATTTTATTAAGATCATTTTTTGCATTTAAAATAAATTTATTCATTTTATCTATTGGAACAGAAATATCAAATGCAATCAACTTGCCTTCTTTTTTTTGAATATCACTAAGCTCCTCTCTAAATTTCCAAAACTCAGTTGATTGTTTTGTATTTTGAGCAATCAGTATTTCTTTGAAGTTATTTTCTTTCTGAATAATTTCATTTTCAAAAAAATCTAAAAAAGCTCTTTTGTCTTCCATCAAGGAAAATCTAATTAAATTGAAATATTCTGCTTCCTCGGAAAAGAAAGATTTTTTTATAACTTTATGTTTTAGACATATATCAAATGAGGCTTTCGAGATAATTTCAAGTGCTTCAATTTTTCCACTAAAATTTTTCATTAAAAATTGAGATATATCAACTAAATTATCTAAAGAGTCGTAACTGATAAATACATCAACGAAATCTGCAGGTTTAGGAAAAATTTTAATTGTTGCTTTAGTAATAATTCCAAGTGTTCCCTCAGCTCCACAAAAAAGATCTTTTAAGTTGTAACCAGTATTATCTTTTATAACTTTCGATCCAGTATGTATTATTTCACCTGAAGAAAGTACTACTTCAAGATCTAAAATATTCTGTCTTATTGAGCCATATTTAATTACATTTATACCACCAGCATTTGTGGAAATTGCTCCTCCAATTTGACAGGATCCTGAAGAAGCCATACTGAGAGGAAAATGATAATTATACTTTGCTACTTTATTAGAAAGATCATGAAGGATTACTCCAGACTCACATTCTATATAATTATTCAAATCATCAATCTTAAGAATATTATTCATTCTTTCTAAATTAATAATTATTGTGCTGTTATCTTCATTTGGAGACGTTCCTCCCACAAGACCTGTATTACCTCCTTGAGGTATTACTGATATAAAATTTATCCTACAATAATTTACTACATCTGAAACCTCCTTACTTGACTTTGGAAACACTACACACACGGCAAGATAATGATATCTATTCCTCCAATCCCTACTATATTTCTCAATGATTTCTTGATTATCTTGAATATTAACTGTTCTACATATACGGTTAAGGTCACCTGATATTTTTTTTATGTTCATGTATTTATTAACTCTAAGAAAATTACATTAATTGATTTTAAATATATCTCTTGAATAAACTTTGTCTTTTACGTGATTTAATTCATCAGATAACCTATTCGCTATTATTATATCTGAATTTAATATGAACTTTTCAAAATTATTTTCTAATTTCACAGTGCTTAATTCAAATTTTTCAATCAAAGGTTCAAAAAGAATTACTTCTAAACCTTCATTAATAAAAAGTTCCATCAAATCTAATACTGCACTTTCACGAAAATTATCTGAGCCAGTTTTCATTGCAAGTCTATATATTCCAATCGATTCTGGGGATTTATTAAGAACTGAATTTTTAATAAATTCTTTCCTAGTCTGATTTGAATTTATTACAGCTTTAATTAAATCATTTGGAATTTTATCAAAATTATTCAATAATTGTTTTGTATCTTTTGGTAAGCAATAACCTCCATATCCAAAAGATGGATTATTATAATTTATTCCAATTCTGGGATCAGCGCATACTGCATTAATAATTTTTTCTGAAGAAACATTATTAACTTCACTAAAGGTGTCTAGTTCATTAAAAAAGGCAACTCTCATTGCTAAATATGTATTCGAAAAGAGTTTAACTGCCTCTGCCTCTTTTGAACTCATAAAATAAACTTCATCTGGTCTATTCTCTTCTTCTGTACAACTCAATAAAAGATCACCAAATATTTTCGCTTCCTTTGTATTATCACCAACTACAATTCTTGAAGGATTCAGATTATCAAACAATGCTTTTCCCTCTCTTAGAAACTCTGGAGAGAAAAATATTTCTGATGATTTAAATCTTTCCCTCATACTATCAGTGAAACCTATCGGAACTGTAGATTTAATTATAATTGTTGACATTTTATTTTTATCAAACGCGTCAGAAAGTACATTTTCTACTTTTGAAGTATCAAAAGCACCAGAAGAATTATCATAATTCGTGGGAGTAGCAATAATTATAAAAACTGGATCATCGTAGGCTACTTTTTTGTCTAGTGTGGCTTTTAAATTTATAGATCCTTTAGAGAGATACTTTTTAATCTCCACATCATTGAACGGTGATATTCTCTTATTGATCATATCAACTTTTTTTTTATCTATATCAAGAATAATGACTTCATGTTTTTGAGAGAGTAATACTGACAAGCTAAGGCCAACATATCCTGCTCCAATAACAGTAATTTTCATACTGAGATTTAAACATCAAATTATTTAAAGTAAAGAATATTTTATCATGATAAAATATTAGCAATCTTTTTAGATGGCTTGTACTCAGGTACAAGCTTTTGAAGTAAATAAATTAAATTATTTTCATCGTTAGCATTAATCATTTTTTCCATTCTTTTTATTTCTTTCTCGAGATACTCCCATGGCAAGAATATTTCCTGAGCTTTTAATATTTTTGAATGAAGTGTAGGTTGTGGATCATTGCCCAATAACAACTCTTCATAGATTTTCTCACCTGACCTTAAACCAATAATTTTAATTTCTATATCACCTTCAGAATTCTTACTTTCTTTTAGAGATAAACCAGAGAGTGTTACCATTCTTTTTGCTAATTCTATTATTTTTATTGGTTTTCCCATATCTAAAATAAAAACTTCACCTCCATCAGCCATAGCGCCAGCCTGAATTACAAGCTCTGCAGCCTCGGATACTGTCATAAAATACCTTGTAACATTTGGATCTGTTATTGTAATCGGACCATTATTTTCTATTTGTTTTTTAAAAAGTGGTATAATTGACCCTGATGAATTAAGCACATTACCAAATCGAACCATAGAAAACTTAACTAATTTTTTTTGAGATTGACTCTCAAATATTGATTGCAAAATTATTTCTGACAGACGTTTGCTAGCGCCCATGGCATTGGTAGGACGAACAGCCTTATCAGTTGAAATCATTACAAAATCCTGAACACTATTTTCAATTGCTGCTCTTGCCATTACAAATGTACCAATGACATTATTTTTTAATCCGATTAAAAAATTATTTTCTACCAAAGAGACGTGCTTATATGCAGCGGTATGATAAATTGTATTTGGTTTCCATTGATTAATAATATGTTTGATCCTTGTATAATCTTGTACTGAGGCAATAATTGGAATAACTTCAATTTTTTTGCCTTTAATCGACCTATCCTGAATTGATTTAAGTTCAGCTTGAATAGTGTATAAGGCAAACTCATTTAACTCTAACAATAAAAGTTTTTTAGGTTCTAATCTAATAATTTGTCTACAAAGCTCTGATCCTATTGATCCACCAGCACCTGTTACCAAAACAGTATTATTAAAAATTTTTTTATTTAGTAGAGACTTATTAGGAGCGACTACTGTTCGACCTAATAAATCTTCGATATCTAAATCCTGTATATCTGAAATACTTACCTTATTGTCTGCAATAGCATTAATACTGGGTACCGTTCTTATAATTAGTTGATATTTAGATAGTCTTTCAATTATTGAGTGTCTTTGACTTCTACTTAACGATGGAAGCGCCATTAATATGTGACTTACATTTTTTCTTGTAATTAAATCTTTTAATTGATCAAGAGAAAAAACTTTTAATGACTCAATTACACTACCTTTTAAGCTTACATCATCATCTAAAAATCCAATCGGCTTCATTTCAGAATTATTATGTAATGAAGCTGCCAATTGACGTCCTGCACTTCCTGCGCCATATATTAAAATTTTTTTCAATGATTTTTTTTGCTCACTAGTTAAATGGATCTGACCTAACCAAAAACGTATTAGCATTCTTGAACTACCTATACCTATAAATAGTAATATAGGCTGTATTATTCCAATTGTTCGAGGAATACCATCAACTCCAAAAGCGGTAATAATAGCTGAATATAAGATTCCATAAATAATGATTGACCGAAAAACTAAGAAAATTACGTGAAATCCTGAGTGGCGAAAGACTATATTATAAAGTCCTGAAATTAAGAAAATTGGAAGTGCTAGTGCAATCGATAAGATTACAGCAAGTTGACCAGTATTTGAAAGTGACACAAATTCACCTAAACGTAAATAATACGCTAGCCATACTGTTAATATGCAAATGCCAATATCTAGAAAAAAAGCAAGTATTTTTTTTGTATATCTTGGTAAATCTAATAATACTTGAGAAGATTCATAAATTTTATTTAACATAAAATTTTAAAAGTTAAAAAATTAATTTCTTTTAGAGAATATAAGTAAAATCGTAAATAAAATATAATAAAAGTAATAAAATAGATTCATTTTACTTATCATCTTTAAATCAGTTTTAGCTAAAATTACTGGTTCCGACATATCAATTCCTTTTATTTGTGCTAATCCAGTAATTCCTGGTTTCACGAGAAAAATATCTAATTTTTGTCTTTCATAAATAAGCTCCTTTTGACTCAATAAACTGGGACGTGGCCCAACTATACTCATATCTCCCTTAAAAACATTCCACAATTGGGGAATTTCATCAAGTTTTGTAAGTCTAAGTAATTTCCCATATGATGTTATAGCATTCTGGTCAACTAAATGAGTATCAATTGATAATGTATTTTGTCTCATTGTTCTAAATTTAATTAGCAAAAAAGTAGACTTGTTAAGTCCGACTCTATTTTGGAAAAAAAAGGGTGAACTTGTATCAATCCATCCAAATATAATTAACAATAGTATTAAAGGGGAAAGTAATATAATGCCAATAAAAGAGATGAAAATATCAGCAATTCTTATTATCATCTGTTAAGATACCAATTAGTCATCTTGTTTAGTCCCTCATTTAAGTCAAGAACTGGGCTCCAATTTAATAATTTCTTTGTTTTTGATAAGTCAATTCTTAATGGTTCTGTTAAATTCTTAAATTGATCAGAATAACCTGAGACATTAGCAACATTTTTTATTAAAAAATTTGGTAATGAGAAAAGTCTAGGAGACTTATTCATACTTTTTGAGAGTAAACAAACTAAGTCCGATAAAGAAATGTCATTATCATCAGATGCAAGAAAAATTTGATTTTTTGC
>JBJLDC010000018.1:0-22682 GCA_045567365.1 Candidatus Pelagibacterales bacterium
GCATACTTTCCTTTTGTAAATGATGGGCAAGAAAGAGGTTCACAAGCAATCACATCTATTTTTTTCCCACCTCTTAATTGTTGGCCTAAAAATGGAAATAGTAGTCCAGAAAGATTGCTTCCACCACCAGTACAGCCAACTATGATGTCGGGATAATCGCCAGCTTGTTCCATCTGAAGAATTGCTTCATTGCCATTAATAGTTTGATGTAAAAGTACATGCCCTAGAACACTTCCTAGAGAATACTTAGCTTCACCATTGCTTTTTACAGTTGACTCTACTGCTTCCGAAATTGCGATTCCCAAACTACCAGGATTACTTGGATCTTCATCTAATAATTTTTTACCAAAATCTGTTAAATTAGATGGGCTTGAATTACATTTAGCACCAAATGATTGCATCATAAATTTTCGATAAGGCTTTTGATCAAAGCTTACTTTCACCATGAAGACTTCAATATCTATACCAAACATTTGACCTGCATATGCCAATGAGCTACCCCACTGGCCCGCACCAGTTTCAGTGTATATTTTTTTTACACCCTCTTCTTTATTATAGAATGCCTGAGCAACTGCTGTATTAGGTTTATGACTCCCCGTAGGACTAACTCCTTCATACTTAAAATATATTTTAGCAGGAGTGTCTAAATACTTCTCTAGTCTTCTTGCTCGATACAGAGGTGATGGTCTCCATTGTTTATAAATCTCTCTAACAGGTTCAGGAATTTCAATTTCCCGTTCAGTTGAAACTTCTTGCATTATTAGGCCCATTGGAAATAAGGGAGCAAAATCGTCTGGTCCCGCTGGTTGCTTAGTGCCTGGGTGAAGCGGGGGTGGGGGTGGGGGTGGAAGATCGGCATTAATATTATACCAAAATTTAGGCGCCTTACTTTCTTCTAACAAGTATTTTACTGAGTCAGTCATCTTTAATTTCCCCTTAAATATTTAATTAATCACACTATAAATTTCATTAACTGTCAATTTACTTCATCGATCGTTATTATATATTTAAGCTTTTAAATTGACTGGGCATCCTTGCTAAATTATAAACATAAGTCATTTTTGCCCCTATAGCTCAATTGGTAGAGCAATTGATTTGTAATCAATAGGTTAGCGGTTCAAGTCCGTTTAGGGGCACCATATAAATTAGTTACAAGGCGAGTTAGCTGTTTGACGAACACCATCAATATAACAAGCATCAGATGAGATTAATGTTAAATTTTCTTCATCACCTGCTGAGTGAGTAATTTGATTACTTATCTCTGAAGCGGTTGGTGGGTCAGGTAAAGGATGAGTTGTTTCTAAGTTGTCTAAACTTAAAGATGAGCAGTTAGACGCATCGACTGTTGGCAATCTATTTTCTAAACGATTACCAAGTAAAACATGGTCTGTAGTGCCGTCTCCATCAATATCAACTTCTGTTCCATCTTTCATGATTAAAGAAGGCATAGACATACCTGAAGGGTCCTGTTTATATCCATAACCCCATAAATTTCCTTCACCTGCATATTCTAAATTGTATACTTTGCCATCATTATCTGATGAGTCATTTCTGTCATTAGCAGTTGAATGAGTATATTTAAAGCGTTTTGGCTGATCCACTGTTACTGGTGTTCCGTCTTTTACAGCCATTATTAATGATCCCCATGGCGCGTCTGACATCTGCCAATTAAATAGTTTGTTAGTGGTATACAAATCATTCCAATCACTCTTAGTACCGATTGCAAACTCTGCATCTACCCACCAATATGCATAATTGTAGTTACCATTTGAGTCCTTTGAGGACGTGTAAGCTGGGCCTATTAAATAATCAGTTCCACCTTCAGAATAATAAAGGGACATATCCGCTTTCTTAAACTTATATGTTTTACCTGAACCTCCACCAGATGGTTCTTGATAGGTATGGGAATTTCTTGCTTTAAAAGCAGCTAGAGAAAATCCTTGAGCTAAACTTCCTCCTACTAAAGCTGATGGCTTTGGACACGCTCTATAACATGTAAGCGTTACCTCTGTTGATTGACCAGTATCTGTAGCAAAAGAGTCATATGTAACTTGATCATTTGTATAATATACCCCTGTAGCAGTAGTCGGTGCCGCAGACGTAGGTATAGTTTTTAAACTATAATGCATCCAGTTTTCTTTATTTATTAAATAATCTCCTTGTTTAACCTCTAAATCAGTTGATCCATCATTTAAAACAGCATCTTTTGCAAGAAAACCCGTGATACCCCTAACGGAATAATACTTAGGAGTGCTTCCATCTAACTTGATATAAACATCTACCCAGTTACCGCCTATGTTTTGAATATAAAGCCATTTTTGGAATTTTGAACATGATCCAGAAGTATTATCTACTGTACATGAATTAGTATCATATAAATTTGTTGCCGCATTAAGTGTTGCAGTATTTGCTTTTTTAACCCACATTTTTCCACTTGAAGTTTTGATTGTATATTCGGTTCCATCAGATTTTTTAATTCTGTCATCAGTTTCGAGATAGTCTCCATCTACGTAGGCACCCCAGTAATTAAAATATCCTCTTTTTCCGTCATTTGATGAAGTGTCGTTGTTCCATGATCGAGTAAAATTAAAAGGACCATTAAATGCAATCACATCTCCAGTACTCTTATCATATAAATCATATTCAAAAGCGATTTTAGTTGTATTAGTAAGATCATAACAAGCGGTGCTTTCTAAAACCTTAGTGTCCGTTCCAGTGGCCATCGACCAATATTGAGTATTTATATTTGCATACTCTCCATCAAAATTAAATTTAAACCTCACATCCATTCCTCTCGCAGATTTTCCAGCTGGTAGCAATGTGGATGTTGAACTTCCACATGAGGCCTCTAAAGGATCGGTCACTCCTGCTCCAGAAGCAAAACCCAATTGAGCACAGGTTAGACTTGTACCTTTAGCACTTTTAAGAGTAGACACACCTGCATTTGGAACTAGCTCAGCGTTTAAACGCATAGTGATTAAATAATTAGGATTATAACCCAATCCACTATTATGCTTAGCAGACTCTAATTCATAATTATGCACACCAGCAGAAACTGCCATTTTGATATCTGTGTTACCATCTAATGCAATAGTTGAAGACATAAATCCTTTTTGGTCCCCAATCGTATCACCGGGTGGTTCTACAATATCATAAATAAGGTTCCATTCACCGTTAGGATTAGCTGTAGTTGGATCATTAATAAATGTTGCTTTTGATAGAAGATAATTACCACTTTTATTTATACTCCAACCTCTGATGACTTGATTTGAATTATTATCTGCGCGAGTCGAACTATTATAATATTTTGAATAGTCTGGTGTATTCCCCTGATCAGGATTTATTGTTGTAGTGAAACCACCTTTCAGTTTGCAGGCAGTATTATCAGCTAAAGAAATCCAATTTGCGTTTGGATGATTTTCATGACCACTATCAGAAAGACATAATAGGTAGTCCCATAATTGACCTGGTTGAAATGCCAAAGTGTATACTCTAGGTGCCGAGCGATTTGATTTATCTGTTGCGTATGTTCCTCCAGGTTCAGTGATTGAATTTGCGTTAGAAGTTATAAGAAAAGAAATAGAAATGATAATAGCAGATAGATATTTTTGCATTATTCTAACCTCTCAGGAGATCCTTTACCTTTTATGGAGGGGGTAACGCTACTACTGCCTCCTCCCGTACATGCAGAAATTGTAATTAGCATGATAAGTGTAGCAATAATGATTTTATTTTTTTTCATAAAATATCAATTAAATCTAAATTAAATGATTAGATAAAAAAGATCAATTTTTGCTTATTTTTTGAGAAATTTCTTTATTTAGTGTAAGTTGACGGTCTTTAGAAGAAATGTGATAATTGTCGTCTAAGCCACAGAAATTATTATTTAACTCGAATTTTTACTATCTATGATTAACTTACAAATTAATAATATTATTAAAATTCTTTTCTATATTTTAATACCTCTTTCTATCCTATTTTTTTATCAATCTTTGACTCACGAGAATCAATCAGAAATAAAAGAAGGAGAAATATTTAATATATCATTTAATAATCAGACAATAAGTATAGATTTTATATCGCTATTTAATGATAAAACTGAAGTTAGTGAAGATGCAAGCCAGATATCATTTCAAGAATTAGGAATTGAACTAGCTGGAATAGTATCTATCAATAATCAACCCAATCGAGGCTATATTATTTTAAATTTTACAAATAAGAAAAGTGATAAAAAAATTTTCAAACCAGGAGACAAAATTGAAAACAATGTTTTCTTAGAGTCTATTTATTCAAACTCAATAAAAATAAGTATCAATAATCAAACTTACCAGATTTATCTATCTGATAAAAAAAGAGTTACTGAAGTAGACGGCGTGATTAATCTCGATGTCTCTCTTTTAGAAATACTTCCTTATCTTAAAATTAACCAAGGAAGTATTAATGGAACTCTAGGGGTTTATATAAGTGATCGTGTAGATGGAAATATAATAAAAAAATTACACCTTAAAGAGACAGACCTCCTATTTAATCTTAGTGGTTATAACGTTTTTAATCTTGCAACATTAAGTGATGCTTACAGAAAACTAGAAAATAGAAAAGAAATTGTAGCGTCAATATATCGTGATGGAAAAATTACAAAATTAATTGCGAGGAGAATAGATGCTTAATTTACTCAGAAAGTTTTTCATTCAATTATTCTTTATGCTTTTAATTATTTCAAATGCAAATGCTATAACTTTTAATTTTAAAGATGCTGATATTAAAGATGTCATTGAAGGCTTTGCTTTGATGGTCGGTAAATCATTTATTATCGACTCCAGAGTAACAGGAAAAGTTAACGTAATATCTCAGGAAGAAATTAACATAGAGCAAGCAGAGGATATGATGCATTCCATTTTACAAGTACATGGTTTTGTCATGCAGGAAATCAATGGGAAAATTAAAATTTTACCTGATCAACTGATGCGAGAAAATTCTATTTATTCCGAGGACTCGTCAATATTGCCAAGTGATAAAATTGTTACTCAATTAATCAAGCTTGAAAATATACCTGTAAATGATTTTGTATCGGCAATTAGGCCAATTATTCCAAAAGAGTCAAGTCTAATACCTTACTTACAAAGTAATTCTCTTATTATTACATCGAATGCTTTTAGTATTCAGAAAATAGAGAGGATTGTTCAAAAAATTGATGAACCAAATTTGACAGAAACTGAGATAATCAAAATTGAAAACTTGAACGCACTTGACGTCGCAAAAGTACTTAATCGTTTTTTTTCTGATCAAAAACAAGAAATTGGATTAAAACTTATAGCCCCTATCTTTATGGTTGATAAAAATACAAACTCAATAATTGTTAAATCGCACTCAAGTGACGTAAGTCAAATAAGAATATTAATTAGAAATATTGAAGATGAAAATGAACTTACAGATGAAACACAGGTAATTTATCTAAAGCATGCTCAAGCAGAATATCTATCTGAAACATTAAAAGCTCTTACGATACAAGAAGGAAGTGAAGAGAGTTCATTTATACAAATACAACCTGATAAAAAATTGAATGCTCTAGTAATTAGAGCAGATCTCGGAACTCAAAAGATGCTCAAGAAAGTAATCAATCAGTTAGACATACCCCGTAGGCAAGTCTTAGTTGAGGCAGTCGTGGCAGATATTTCTGACAACGATGCAGTTGCACTTGGGTTGTCGAGTATTACTGGAAGCATTGGAGATGTTCAAACATCAGTTCAATTAGGAGCAACAAATTTAATGCAATTTACAGCAGATAGAATTACTGATCTTCGAGCAGTTGTAAATTTATTAGCATCAAATACAACTTCAGATATCTTATCTACACCAAGCATTATTACTATCGATAATGAAGAAGCAGAAATAATTGTTGGAAGAAATGTTCCATTCCTAACTGGGTCCTTTACAGATACAAATAATTCAGCTTTTCAAACTTTGGAAAGGCAAGATGTTGGTGTAACATTAAGAATCAAACCACAAATTTCTGAAGGTGACACTATAAGACTTGATATTCTTCAAGAAGTTTCAAGCATTGATGCAACGATAACATCACAAAATGACACAGTAACGAGTAAAAAATCAATTAAAACTAATGTCATGGTAAATAATGAAGAGCTAATTGTTATAGGTGGCTTGATTGACGAAAAACTTACTGATACAGAATTTAAGATCCCAGTTCTAGGCAGTATTCCAGTACTTGGTGGACTATTTAGAAATACAACTCAAGTTATGGAGAAAAGAAATTTAGTTATCTTTATAAAAACTAGCATCATAGATTACCGTTCAAGTGATGGGGAATTACAAGATTTAACAGACTCAAAATATTCTCAGATTGAGAACCTTTTAGAAGATGAAACAAGATCAAAATTCACAATTGTGCCTAAACTTTATGAACCTCATCTACAAGAACATATTCAAAAATAAAATATGACTTCTCAATTTCAGAGCTACGATTTTTCAAAGAATAGCAGAATAATAATTCAGAATTCAAAATCTTCAGTTCTTGAAATTACTGCAGATAAGATGGCAGATCCTAAAATAATTGAAAAGATTTCCTGGAATTTTAAAAAACCTTACAATGTTAATTGGTGCGAAGCTGAACAGTTTAATAATCTTTTGAATGAGTTTTTTGAAAATGATCAAAGCACAGCTGAAAATATTCAAAATATTGGTGATGAAATTGAGATATCTACTTTTATAAATGAAATTGATAATTCTGACGATATATTAAAATCTCATGATGATGCTCCCATAATAAAACTTTTTAATCTTATTCTTAAAGAAGCTATTTCAAAAAAAGCATCTGATATTCACTTACAAGTTTTTGAAGATACTCTAAATATCAAATTCAGAATACATGGATCTATTGAAAATGCCTTCACTTTAAACTCTGGCATCTCTGCTAGATTATTTACACGAATTAAGATAATTAGTGGCCTTGATATTACTGAGAAGAGAAAGCCTCAGGACGGAAGGGTAACAATAAATATTGGCTCCTACCCTATTGATTTACGTATTTCAACAATACCTTCTTATGATAACGAACGCATTGTTCTAAGATTATTAGACCAACGCCATATCGAATTGGATTTATCAAGTCTAGGAATGCTTGATGTGCAGCTTGACGAGTTTAAATCATTATTGGATCAGAAAAGTGGAATTATTCTTGTGACAGGACCAACTGGATCAGGAAAAACAACTACACTTTATGCAGCTATTGAGAGAATAAAAAAGAATAATATTAATATAATGACTATTGAAGATCCTATTGAATATAAAATTGAGGGCATTAGTCAAACTCAAGTTAATCCAAAAATTAAATTATCTTTTGCAGATGGTTTACGGTCAATATTAAGACAGGATCCAGATGTAATTCTAGTTGGAGAGATAAGGGATGAAGAAACTGCTGACATAGCTTTACGAGCTAGTTTAACGGGTCATTTAGTGTTATCAACATTACATACTAATTCACCTCTTGGTGCATTTGACCGTCTAAATGAGCTTGGAGTAGACAAAAAGATGCTTACATCAAGTATTTTATGTATTATTGGACAATCACTTGAAAAAAACTTTAATCAAGATGGACGAACAGCTGTTTTTGAAATGATTTCCATGGATCAAAAACTTCAAGAATCAGTAAGTCAAAGCACTGAGGAGCACTTTCTAAAAAAAAATCTATCAGATGATCATTTATCCCTCACTAAAGCTCTTTCCATCAAAAAAGAAAATAAAGATATTTCATAGTTTGTTATAAAAAATGAAACTATTCACTTATAAAGCAATGGACAAGAGTGGATCAGTAATTATTGATACAATAAATGCAAAAAATATAAATGAAGTTGAAAATGAAATTGAAAAAAGAAAACTCATTGCGATAAAGATTTCAGAAAAAAAAAATTTGAGTACTATTTTTTCAAATAAAAAAAAGATACTAAATTTAAAGCAAACTTCTGAATTCATTTCAAACTTTTCAATGATGATTGAAACTGGAATGACAATCAAAAACTCTTTAGAAGCGTTACAAGAATCTCTTAAAGACAGAGCAATTTTAGAGCTTGTAGAAAATATTTTAACAAGCTTAGTTAGAGGTGATTCTCTTGCTCACTCAATCTCTAAGTCTTCCCCTACTCTATCAGAAGAACTTATATCAATGATAGACTCTGCTGAGACTAATGGAAATCTTGAATTAATTCTAAGAAATATGAATCTATACCTTGAAAGAAAAAATAAATTTCAGCAAAAAATGACTAATGCACTTATTTATCCCTTCTTTCTTTTTATGGTTACAATAATAGTTTTAAATATAATTTTTACTCAAGTTATTCCTCAATTCGCCATGACATTTGAAGATGCGAACGCAGAATTACCATCAATAACAAAAATACTATTTAACATATCTAATTTTCTACAGAATTCAGGAATGAAAGTTGCTTTTGGTTTCTTAATTATAATATTCATTTTTGTTTTATTGAGACAATCAAGTTCTTTTAGATACACAATGTCATCATTTTTATTAAAAGTACCATATTTAGGAAAATTAATTTCTCATGCAAATTTAAGTAGGTTTACTCATCAAGTATATATCAATTTACTTTCTGGTCTTCAATTAGACCTATCAATTTCACTAGCGAATAATTCTATTTCAAATATGAAAATAAAATCTGACATAGCAATAGTTCCACAACAAATTCGTAAAGGAAATCCGCTTTCGCAATCATTAAAGGACATTGATGCATTTCCGAATTATCTCATCAGCATGATCTCAGCTGGTGAAGAAACAGGTAGCTTGATCACTGTTTTTGACAAAATCTCTAATCATCTAGATATGCAATTAGAGAATAGTCTTGAAAGATTGAATAAACTTATAGAACCTATTATTATTGTTTTCGTAGGGATTGTGGTTTCGATCATAGCATTTGCCATTCTATCACCAATCTTAAGTTTAAATGAGTTTGTATAATGATTATTGATAATAAAAAACAAGATGGATTTACGTTAATTGAAATCATGGTGGTATTAATCATCATAGCAATCATGGCATCATTTGTAGTCCCCTCAGTTATAAATCGACCTGACCAAGCAAGACTCACTAAGGTTAAAAATGATATTTTAACAATTGAGAGTGCCCTAGACTTATACAAATTAGATAATGGGATTTATCCCTCAAATGATGAAGGATTAGAAGCGCTCATTGAAGACGAAGATAATCTATATCTTAAACGTTTACCTCTAGATCCATGGAGTGAGCCATATCAATATTCAAATCCAGGAAAAAATTCGAAAATTGATATTTTTTCTCTAGGTGCTGACAATCAACTAGGAGGCAATGGAAATGATAAGGATATTGGCAATTGGAACTTAGAAAATTAAAAAAAAATAGTCACAGAGGTTTTTCACTAATCGAAATTTTAATTGTACTAATTATCATTGGTATAGCTGGATCTATTTCAATTAGTGGATTTGGATCAGCAATTAATAACAGCGAAAAAAGAGAAGTAAAAAAAATAATTGAATTTCTGAATGACAAAATTATTCATGTTTTACAAACTGGGGAGGTATTGCAAATAGATTTTGATATTAATTCAGCAAAAGTTAACAATAAGGAAGAATTTATAAAGCTTAATAATATTATATTTCAAAAAAAAACAGCTGATATGAAAAATATTACAAATGAATTCCAAATTCATTTAAGTCATAAAAACTTATTGGATAATATTTTTGTTATATTAAAAGAAACATCACAGGAAAAAAAACTCAAACTAGGATTAAACGGTGTTGAAATACAGTGATAAAAATTCTAATGGTTTCTCATTAGTTGAGTCGTTAATAGCGTTAATAATTGTATCTCTTACAATTGGAAGTATCTTTTTTGCACTTCAATCAAACATATTTCTATCTCAAAAAATAAGGGATCAAATTTCGTGGCAATTTATAACTAGTAATGCTTATTCAGAGCTTGTTCTAAGTAACAAGCTATTAAACAAAGAAACTCTAAGAGGAGAAAACCTAATTAATCAGAAGAAATATAAATGGGTGGTAGAAACTATACCTACTACGATTGAGAATCTTCATACATTTGAATTTTTTACTATTGATCAGAATGATAAAAAAAAGAAAGTTAAGACTGAATATTATGTGTATTTTCAAACACAATAAATTTGAAAGAGGTTTTACTCTTGTAGAAGTAGTTATTAGTACTCTTATTATAGGAATTATTTTATCAAGTATTTTTTATGCTCTTGGATTTTTGAATATAAATTTAGATCGCTTAACAAAAAATCATGAAAATTATGAAAAATTTATAACAACATTATCAATTATAGAACAGGATCTAAAAACATTATCATCAAGGCCTATACGTGATGAGTATGGCGATTACCAACCATCATTGGTCGTCAGTAATGCGAATGATAAAAAGATGATTTTTTCAAGATCAATATTTGATGAATCACATCATACTCAATATACATATCGAATAGAATATGATTTCTCAAACCAGCAATTAAAAAGAAATATTTGGAATGTACTTGATAGAATACAAAACTCAAATTATCAAACTCATATATTAGATGAAAATATATTAGATTTTTCTATATTTATTACAGATCATGATATGCAATGGCTTCAATCATGGCCAGTAGGATATATTATAGATAATACTAGTTCTCAATCATCTTCTATTGGACTTACAACCAGAAGTGATATTGAAGCCTACCAAAATCTTACATCTAATAAGTCTGAGAATGATAGGATGCCGTTAGCATTTAAAATTTTAATAAAACATAAATATTATGGGGATATTGAACGTGTCATTTTATCTCAAATTTAGAAATAATGGTTCGGCCTTAATTTCTGTATTAATTCTTTTAGGATTTGTTAGTAGCCTTCTTGCGATATTATTAAATGTTGGCAAACAAGATCAAGAACAGATAGGCCAGTATCAAAAGAATAATATAATTTATACTCATATTCATGCGGTGGAAGATTTTGCGATTAATATTTTAAATATTGATTTTCAAAATTCACCAAACATGACTTATCAAAGTGAAAACTGGGGAAATCCAATTGAACCTTTTTCTGTGGGGTCTTATACAGTAAGTTTAAAGATTAAAGACTTACAATCAAAGATTAACATCAATAGCTTGGTACTAAATAACTCGGATATTAATTATATTCAGTTAGAACGCTTGGTGTCATTATTTGACCAACTAGACATTAATCAAGACTTAATTTATGCAATAATTGATTGGATTGATTATGACTCTGAAGTCTTTTCATCTTCAGGGGGAGAGGATGACTATTATCTCAGCTTAAATCCAGGATACCGTACAGCAAATAGAGCTATTAATAATTTAGATGAAGTATTATTAATTAAAGGATTTGATAAAACTATACTAAAGAAACTTAAGCCATATCTGTCTGCCATTCCAAGAGAATATGATACGAATATAAATACTATAAATATCAATACAATATCTGCTTTGCATCCAATGATTGGACTTATTAATGCAGAGAAGATCATAAGATATAGAAACGAAAAGCCCTTTGAGAGCGTAAGAGATTTTACTTATTACTGTAAATATAATTTAAGACTTTCCGACTCTACAATTAATGAAATAACAAATATGATTACTACAAAAAGTGAAAATTTTTTAATTGAAGGAAAAATTTCAATGTCTGATCATAACTTAAGCTTTTCAACTATTATTAATCATGACCTTGATGGTTCTCGATTTCTAAAGCACAATAGGGTTATTCAGAAAATAAAAATAATGTAATGAATAATATAATTTTTATAAATTCAGACCTAGAAAAATGTCAATTCATTAATTCTGAATATAATATTACTGATAACTTGGACTCATTAATTGAGCAAAGTGATAATCAATCAAACTTGATTTTTGTTCTATCAAAACAATGTTGTTTTTCAGATTATCTTGAAGTTCCTAAAAAAAATAAGTCATTATTTAAAAAGAATGCTAAAAAAATAATAAAGCAAGACCTTGAACAATCATCTGATGATTTAATAATTATTAATTCTGAGCATGAAGGTAGGTTACCCTACACCGTAATCAATAAGAGTTTAATTATTGCATTATCTAAAATTTTAGAAAAGCATAAATTACAAAATAGGCCAATATACTTTGAAACGTCACTATTAAAGTCAGATCAAAATGAGTGGAAATTTTTGATTAAAGAAAACAATGAAATTAATATTTATTTTAATGGAAATATATTTTCATCGAATTCTGAAAACCTTAGCGAAGATATTAACGTTCTTTTTAATCAGAATGAAAAACCCAACTTACTAAGTTTTTACTCACTTAAAGAAGAAAATTTAAATCAAGATAACTTGAGATCTTTTCAATCTCAGAACGATGCTCAAATTAAGTATGAAAGTATTGCAAATGACCAATCATTAATAGATATAAATAATGCTATTTATCTAAAACAATTATTAAAAGCTGCAAACAATGACTCATCGAATTGGACCCAAAACTGGAAAACAATTAACTTAGCAATTTTTTCCATAATATTTTCATTATCAAGTTTTAATTATTTTCAAAACTCAACCCAAAATTCTGAACAGCTTGAAATGAGACTTAATAATCTGTTTGAATTTATTTCACATGATGAAAATGCCTATGAAAAATCTGATCTTTCAAACATAGTATACAGTATTAAAAATACTAAAAATTTACCAAACATTAACCATATCAATACACTAAATTATCTAGGAGAAGTATTTGGAATACCAGGCATAGAAATTAATCAACTCAATATAAAGAAGGATGATACAGTGTATCTTAAACTCCATAGTACGAAAAGTTCATCGATATCACGTATGAATGATATGCTTCAAAATAATAATTATTTTTTATCCAAAGTAAGATCGATACAAAATATATCTGATCAAAAAACTCAGATGGAAATTGATTTGACATTAAAGGAAATGAAATAATTATGATGAATGAACTTAAAACACAGTGGGCACAGTCATCAATTTTAATTAAAATCGTAAATACAATATCATTATTATTACTATTTTTGTCACTTATATCCTTCTCGCTTAGTTCAACAATAAATTTAAATGACAATCTTGAAAATGAGCTGAATGTGTTACAAAAACAATTAAATACAATTGAAGAATTTGACCGTATATTTCCAGGAAAATGGAGGCACTTTTTAAGCCCTCAAATCAACACATCTGATTTACAGTCTGACTTAACAGAATTAGGACTATCAAATTTCAAAATTAAATATGAGAATAAAATATTTAATTTAAATGGCCAGATAGCTTCCATAAAAAAATTAACTAGCTTTATCTCTTACATATATAATTCCCGCGGATTAGTTATAGATAAATTACATATTGACGTCATTAGTGAGGATCTTATCAGTATAGATCTAGATCTAATCTTCTAAGAGCACTTATAAGTATCAAAAAAATGAAGTATCTTAATCGTAATAACCAGATATCGTTTTGGTATTAGGGCTTTTTTCAATTGATTTATTATCTTTGAGAGATCCAAAAAAATAATCACCAATCATATTTGTAATTCCCCAATTATAATTTTCGTTATGAAAATGATGGCTCATATGAGCATCTCTTAATTTTTTACCAATTCTAAATAGAGGTTTATACCCTTTTGAGTGATGGGCTAAATGAATCCATTCATACCACAAGTGATATAATAAGTGACCTGTAAATGGCACCATTGCAGATGAAAAGTCCCAAAAGATAAGCGCGTATAGCAAATAAACTTGACCGTAGGCATAGATTAAATATCTCCATGGTGCAAACTGAAGTTTGATATTGTCTGGATCTCTGTGATGACCATGGTGAAGAACAATTTGATACCTTCGATACCAGCCTTCTTTTTTAGTCAATTCAGCGTGCAATTGATATTTATGAACATACCATTCATAAAATGGCGCAAGAAGAATAGGTATAAAAAACCATACTAAATGGCTTAAGAGTAAATCATTCACTAAAATGTAATAAAGGCCAAATATAGCCATTATTATAAATCCTATAATTGTAGAATGAGAAAAGTAATTTCTGAATACGCTTAACATACTCATATTATATAGGACGGATTTTCATCCGTCCTATAGCAAATTTAAAAAAAATTACTGTTTTTTATATTCGGCTGCTTCTTCTGAACCGCCAGTAGCAGTTCCCTTACTGTAGGAGTGTGCTCCCATTCCAGCAAGTTCACCGTTTTGAACGATTAAATATGGGTCTCTAATTGGAGTCCCGTCAAAGAAACACTCTAAAATTTCTCGAACACCATCAGCATATCTTGTTTGAGCTGAAAGTGATGTTCCAGAAGTATGAGGTGTCATTCCATGATTTGGCATTGATCTCCACACATGATCGTTTGGCGCAGGTTGTGGAAACCATACGTCTCCCGCATAACCACTTAACTGACCAGACTCTAATGCACGAGCAATTGCATCTTTATCACAAATTTTACCACGCGCAGTATTCACGATATATGCTCCTCGTTTCATTTTGCCAATCAAGTCGTCATTAAACATATGTTCTGTCTCAGGGTGAAGTGGACAATTGATTGTCACCACATCACAAACCGCAACCATAGACTCAACTGACTCATGGAATGTTAAGTTAAGTTCTTTCTCAACTTCTTCAGGTAATCTGTGTCTATCAAAATAGTGCATATGAACATCAAAATGCTTTAGTTTTCTTAAAGCATCAAGACCAATTCTTCCAGCCGCAACTGTACCAACATGCATTCCTTCAAGGTCATAAGATCTGTGAACTGCATCAGCAATATTCCATCCACCATCTTTAATAATTTTATATTGATTATGGTAATCTCTAACTAGAGAAAGAATCATCATTACAATATGTTCAGCAACTGATCTTGAGTTACAGAAAGTTACTTCAACAACATCAACTTTTCTATCCATTGCAGCTTGTAAGTCAACGTGGTCAGATCCAATTCCTGCAGTAATTGCCATCTTTAAGTTTGGAGCTGTTTCCATCTTTTCTCTTGTCAAATAATAAGGAAAAAATGGCTGAGAAATAACAATATCAGCATCAACTAATTCTTTATCTGCTTGACATCCATCGCCATCCTTATCAGATGTAACAACAAGTGTATGTCCAGCATCTTCTAAAAATTTTCTTAAACCTAATTCACCTGATACACATCCTAAAAGTTCTCCTGGGGTAAAATCTCTTGCCTTTGGAGAGGGCAATGTCATCCCATCAGGATATTTCTCAATTGTTGGCAAATCATCTCTTGCGTATGATGATGGCATTCCACTTTTTGGATCATCATACAAAATACATAAAATTTTCATCTGGTTTCTCCTATTTATATTTGGTTTCTTTGTGATTTTTTTAATGAATAAAATAATAACGTATAGAAACTATACATTTTATCTGCATAGTTCAATCAGAATTAATTCATAAAAGAAGGGTCTAAACGCTCCATTTTTCGCCGAACTGCTGGCCACAATAGAGCGGCTGCCATTTCTCTTGCTTGTCCCTGCTGACGAGTGGTTTCAATAGCTTCATCTGATGGCTGATTAAACTCGAGGCTACCTGCCATAGCTCTAACTTGATATGTGCACGCTTTTTCAAGAAAATAAATATTTGTAAATGCTTCAGCAACATTAGTGCCCATCGCTAAAGTGCCATGATTTCTCAGGATCATTAATTTGCTTTCACCCAAATCATTTACTAATCTTTCTTTCTCTTCATCAAACAAAGCAACTCCCTCATAATCATGATAAGCAATTTGACTTCGTACTAACATTCCTGTTTGAGACAATGGAAGTAATCCATCTTTTAAAGATGCGACGGCAACCCCGTCATTTGAATGTAGATGAACTATACAATGTGCATCTTCTCGTGCTTCATGAATAGCGCTATGTATCGTAAAACCTGCAGGATTTATAAAGTTATTTGTCTCACTAATAATTTTTCCATTTAAATCTACTTTTACTAAATTAGAGGCAGTAATTTCCTCAAATAAAAATCCATATGGATTTATTAAAAAATGGTCATCTGTTCCTGGTACTTTTGCTGAAATATGAGTAAAGATTAAGTCATCCCATCCAAAATATGGAATTGTTCTATAAAAAGCTGCTAGATCAACTCTTGTTTCCCATTCTTCTTTAGATACTGTCGCCTTTACATCTACCATAATTATTTTATTTCTTTCTCTATTATTTCTATCCATCGACCATAGTCATCGTCTACTTTTTTGTTTTTACTCGATGGTTCAAAAACACAATCAGTTTTCCATAATTCTTTAAGATCATCAATACTTTTATATATTCCATGTTGTAATCCTGCTAGATACGCTGCTCCCATGACAGTAGTTTCCTGAATAACTGGTCTTTCAACATTTATCTGCAACAGATCTGCAAGATATTGCATCATCAAATTATTCTGAGACATGCCTCCATCGACACGTAAGACAGATTTTAGATCATCTCTAGCCATGTCTTTTTGTAAACTCAAATATAAATCTTTTGATTGAAAGCAAACTGATTTTAATGCTGCTAATGCAAGGTCACTCTTAGATGTGTCTCTAGTTATTCCATGAATGGATCCTCTTATGTCCGATCTCCAGTATGGGGCTCCTAGTCCTGTAAATGCTGGAATAAAAACAATATCATTTTTGGCATCAGAAGCTAATGTCTCAATCTCTCCTGCTTTCTCAAAAAAAGAGAGCTCATCCCTCATCCACTGAACTATTGTCCCGGCATTAAATATACTACCTTCTAAGGCATACATTTTTTGATCACCTGTTTTAAAGGCAGTCGTTGATAAAAGTTTATTTTGAGATTGATAAATTTCTTTTCCAGTATTCATTAACATAAAGCACCCTGTTCCATAAGTTGACTTAATCATCCCTTTCTCAATACAAAGTTGTCCAAATGCTGCTGCCTGTTGATCTCCAGCAACACCAGTTATAGGAATCTCAGAACCAAAAAAATCTTTACTAATTACTCCAAAATCATCCATTGAATTTTTGACTTCTGGAAGTATCTCTCTAGGAATATTGAATAGTTTTAATAACTCTTCGTCCCAACAATCATCAATTATATTATAAATCATCGTCCTCGATGCATTTGTTACATCTGTAAGATGATATCGCTTATTAGTTAAATTCCAAATTAACCATGTATCAATAGTTCCAATGAGTAAATTATTATCTACTATCAAACTTTGAGCTCTATCAACATTTTCCAAAATCCATTTTATTTTTGCAGCAGAAAAATATGGATCAATTAACAGGCCAGTTTTTTTTTGTATCGAGTCTTCAACATTTTTCTCTCTAAGAGACTCACAAATGTCCTCTGTTCTTCGGTCTTGCCAAACTATTGCATTATATACTGGATCACCTGATTTTTTATCCCATGCAACAATTGTTTCCCTTTGATTTGTGACTCCAGAGGTCATGATATCCTCTGGTTTCACTTTGCTCTCATTAATTACGTATTTAATGCAATCAATAGTTGATGAGAGAATATCGCGAGGATCGTGTTCGACCCATCCATTATTTGGAAAATACTGTTTAAATTCTATATTCTTTTGAGAAACAATATTGCCATCTTCTGAAATCAGTGCGGCTCTTGAACTGGTTGTTCCCTGATCAATGGATAAAATATAGCCATTTTTTGTCATATTTACTGTATTTTAAATTTTATTGTTTCAAATCAGTTCTATTTTAGGGTAAACAATATTTTTTTATAGATATTTAATCATGAAATTTACAAAACCACATTTTATTGCTTCAGTAAGCAGTGAGGCACAAGAACAAAAAAAATTACTAATTTCAAAATATGGTGATTTTGATGAAAATGATTCTGATATTTTTATTGTATTAGGTGGTGATGGATTCATACTTCAAGCCATAAAAGATTACATGGATAAAAAAGTTCCATTCTTTGGAATAAATTATGGGAGTATTGGCTTTTTAATGAATGCAGTCTCTACTGATGACTTATTGACACGATTAGAAAAAACTCAATCTGTACAATTATCTCCATTAATTATGACTGCATATGATCAAGATGATAAGTTTCATACTGCTAAAGCAATAAATGAAATATCACTTTTAAGACAAACGCATCAAGCAGCTAAACTAAAAGTTTTTATAGATGACCAAGTCCGCTTAGATGAATTAATTTGTGATGGAATACTGCTTGCTACTCCCTCAGGTAGCACAGCATATAATCTATCTGCTCACGGTCCAATTTTATCGATTGAATCAAATGACCTAGCCCTTACTCCAATAAGTGCTTTCCGACCAAGACGTTGGAAAGGAGCGATATTAAATAATAAATCAGTTGTAAAATTAGAAATTCTTGAAAATAGTAAAAGGCCTGTTAGCGCTACTGCAGATAATTTAGAAGTCAGAAATGTGAAATCAATTACGATTCAACAAGATTTATCATCGAAAATAATTCTTCTTTATGATTCAGACCATTCATTTGAAGAACGAATCTTAAATGAACAATTTAAGTATTAACCTGAGAGAAAGATAAATTTCTCTCAGATAAAACTATTCAGTTGGACAGCCTGCCGCTCCAGATAATATATTATCAACAACACAGACTTCTGTACTTACCAAAGAACCTCCCGTTGGCTCATCACTTGTACCAAAATTAATAATAGTTTCAATTGCTGGAGTTGATGGCGCTGATGCAGAACTAGCTACACTTAAGCCTTTATCAGTACAAGTTGCTTCACTGACAGTTGATGGTCTTAGATCCATACGTCTTGCTAGTATTACATGGTCATTAGAGCCATCCCCAGTAGTATCAACTTCTACACCATCTTTAATACTAATTTGTGGAAGATAATCACAATTCATTTGGCAACTTGGATCTTCTTTAGACCAATCGATACCCCAGAGATTTCCACTTCCACCATACTCTAAGCCAAACTTCTTTCCATCATAGGTATTTGAAGCATTACGATCATTCGACGTTGAATGTTCATATGTTATATTTAATGGAGGTGAAAATGAAATAACTGTTCCACTTTTTGAAGGCCACGTGAGACGATTCCCATATATATTATTAGAAGTATTCCAAATATATCTTGTAGCAGAGTCTAAATTTGCCCAGCTACTAACAGTAACATCATGTTTTACCGTAGTCATATCGAGCCATGTAGTGCTTCCCCAGTCAGAGTTATCACACTTATCTGACCCCTCATCAGTTGCACATATGACAGGATAAAGATCACCTGTACAAGTATTAGAGCTAGAGTTCCATGTTTCACAGTGTTTAAGTGTCATATCACTTACGTCAAACATATAATATTTTGGTGTTCCACCACTAGGGTCAATAAATGAGTATTTATAAGTTGAACCAGCCGACGCTTTAAAGTCAGTCGCTCCAAAGCCAGCTGTACTCAATGAACCTCCATCCATTGGTTTTGCACATCGATCTCCATAACATTTTAAATAAACATCAGATGTAAAACCTGTCATACCAGGAGTAACCCTTTTTGATACGTATGCCTTGAACTGTTTAGCTGAAATATCACTTATATTGAACCACCCGCCAATTGCAGTTGAATGAGCCCCAAAACAGTAATCTTGGATATCACTATTACCACACCATTCTAATGCAGCAGAAATGTCAGCACCTGCGCTGAACGTACTTCCATCATAATGAGTTCCTCCATCGCCACCATTAGCACTTGGGAGCGCTTTTATAGTCGTTCCATCCAAATAAATAAATTCTTTTCCTGAAGGTGACCAAAAGTACATTGTTGTAGTTGCAGCGGCTTGATCAACGGCTGGTATAGTTCCAGTATAGCTTGTTTCTTCTCTAAGCGAGCCCATAGAAGTATTAACCGTAAGCGTGTCGTCTTTTGAGATTCCAAGAGCAGATTGAGCGGCATTCGCTGTTACAGTGTCGCCTGTCGCAAGCTTTTTTACACTGTTATTAGTAGAACCATCTATATGTAGTCCCCAGTAATCCCACCAGCCACGATTTCCAACAGAAGCTCCACTTCCGGCAACGCTTGCAACAGTAATAGGTATACCTCCACCCATTGATTTAATAGCTCCGGTAGAGATATCATATAGGTCATATTGATGAACGTATTCATTTGGATTTGAAAGTGTATAACATGATGCAGAGCCACCATCTTCATTTACAAGACCATGAGCTGCGTCAAATGAAAGATTATATGTAGTTGGACTAGCAGCTAAACGAATTACTCCTATACCTGGTGCTGTTTCACCTATTTGACGCGAAGTTCCAGTTGCAGACTCGAGCTTATGATTACTTAATGTCAGATTAATGCTATCCACAACAGATACTGGAGCAGATAAATTATTTCCACTTGAGTCTTGGAGTGTCATGCCACTGCCAGTAATTTCACTATAGATCTGACCACCATATTCGTCATACATTGAAACTACTGTATTACCACTATTATCCTCAGATAAACTTAGTTGGCCATAAGCAAGATTAGATGCTTTGCATGTCCCGTCTCCAGAGTCCGCCATGCACCAAGTGAAAGTAAATTGTCCGTTAGGCTTAAGGGTTGTCGGCTCAGCATCCACCTGAACTTTCACAAGATAGACTGTGCTTTCACCAGCAATGCTATACCAACTTTTACAGATTTGAGGCGACGAGTTATTTGCACGAGTACAACTAAGTGTTATATCTGCCATCTTAACTTTAGCGCCATCATCATCAGAATCGCCTGCTAGTTTTTGACACGCAGCTTCGTTAACTTGCGCTTTATAATTAGAGTTTGGGAATAAATCAGCTCTTACTTTCATTACACAAAGGAAGAAATCAATCATTTTTAAATTATCAAGAGAGTTGTGTTCAAATCTTTTTATTTGATCGGCTTTATCAATTGCATATTGACCACTAGGTTCAGTAATTGCATAAGAGTTTGAAAAAGAGAAAATTGAAGTAAAGATAAATAATAAAAATAAAATTTTTATTATCTTACCATCTGCTTTATTGAACATTGATTAATATCCTTTATTTGAGTTTATAGATTTATTTGAGGCCATCTCCCATTTCCATTCCAGAAATATTTGAGCTACTTTTGCCAGTACATCCAGCAAAAGCAAGAGATATAGTGACAAGAATTATATAAATTGTTTTTTTTGACATAGGTCCTCCCAGATACAAATATATTATACTCATTTAAAAAAGCATACTAGGTGAATTGGTATTAAAAATTATAACTAAAAACACTAGGAATTGGTGGCCTCACCCGGACTCGAACCGGGACGCCCACAAGGAGCACGAGATTTTAAGTCTCGGTTGTCTACCAATTCCAACATGAGGCCTCTAAAATAAAGTTTATATCGATTAATTATCTTTGCTACCAGAACTTTTAATGAATGATATAATTTTATTTTTTGCAAAATCTGTTGCCTCTTTATTATAAACAATGCCCTTTCTTATATAAAACTCGCTATCAAAAACGTGAGTACTATTCTCCATAAGATAAAAATCGATATGTTTTTCTTTTTTGTTCATTGTCTCAAATAATTCAATACAGTCACTTGGTTGAGTTGCTAGACCAAAACCATCTTGATCTGCAAGAAATACTAGCAATGGTGTTTTCGTTCGCCATTCATACTTTTGAGAGAGATTTAATATTCCACAATGTGGATAGAAAGTAACATTGCCTTTGATTTTAGGAATTTTTTTTTGTTCAAAATCTAAAATGTTTGATGGAACTAATTCATCAGTCATTGTCATAAAATCCATTAAGGTATAAGCGCCATGAGACCAGCCAAATAAAAAAAGATTATCATTATCAATCCAATTAAATTGACCAAGATTTGCTAATACGCTGTATACATCACCTGCTCTTTCTTGGCCTTGAAGATCAACGCCCGAACAAACAGTTCTTATGGCTGTACCCCGAGACATTCCTCTGGGTCCAGCACTATCAACTTGAATAGAAGCAATACCATTATCGCTAAAAAATTTTTGCCAACTATCTAAATAAGGATAAGGACCCCCACAAGCATGGAACATTATTATAGTTGGAAAATTATCTCCCGATGATGGCTTAACTATTTCAAAATGAGACTTTAAAAAATTGAAATGTTCAGATGTATTTACTTGCTCAACATTCAATCGAAAATATCCTGCAAAAACTTTTGAAAAATAGTTTCCTATGATTAAAAAAATCAAACTGAATAAAATTATAAAAAACCACTTAATAGTTTTGAAAATAAAAATCATTCTTACGTTATAACATAAAAAAAAGGGGCCCGAAGGCCCCTTTTAATTAATTATCAACTTTGTTTTAGCTATCAGATTTAGCAGCTACATAAATAGCCATACCGAAAGCAATTTTGTTAACAAAGTCAGCTAGGTTGTAAATTAGGTTTAAGTTGCCAGCGTCTACTCCACCGCCAAAATAACCTATTGCATATCCTAATGGATAGATCGCCCAGCCAATAGTTACTATCAGACATAGTGCTCTAAAAGCTTGTTGACCTGCAGCATTTCCACTACCAGCATTTGCTTTACTAGCTTCACCTGCAAAAATCTCATATAGGATGTACAACCAGCCAGCCATTGCAATAATGAATGCAGGCATTGTACCCATCATCCCTGCTTCACCTAAATAACCAAAGATTAACATTACTAAAGAAGCAACTAAT
>JBJLDC010000019.1:0-80211 GCA_045567365.1 Candidatus Pelagibacterales bacterium
ACAGCCCAAACACATGAGTATTGGATGCAAAACTATAAAGAATTATTAAATCTATTACTTGATTTTGCTAAATGCTATCGGGTCCCGCATGGCCAACATGATGCAAGAAAGAAACTAGAAATTTTTTACAGTAATTTAATGGGCCACCATATAGCAGCTACAAATGAGAAGTTACAGGAACAGTTAGAAGCAAAGAAGGCCGGAGAGAAGTACGGATTTTTTGAAGATATCAGAGACGAAATATTTTGTGAAAGAGAGAAAACTATTAAGGAAATATTTACATGGGAAAAGCGATCAAGGGCCGATTATAAAAGAGAACGTAAAAGAGAACGTAAAAGAAAACGTAAGCACTTAAACAAAGATAGAAAAACAACACATGCATTGAGACAATATTTAAAGCAGCCCATTATAGGCGACAGATTTCAATTAGGGTTTAATGGTTGTAGTGAAACCGATAACGAAAGATTTAACAAACCTTATATCATGGTGTGGGACCACAAGCTGCGAGTTGAGCAAACTTATTTAAAAGTTCACAGCCACGACATGGACCATAAGTTTTCACTTTATTCAGGGGCCAAGGCATTAGATGAAGATATCCAGGACATAACTGACAATAAATTAAACTTACCACCGGCCCAAGTAGCTCCAATCATTCACAACATTACAGGTACTTATGAAGAGCCCCAGGATAACTATGAATTAGACATGTATGGAGGTGGTTACGTTGATTTTGGTGAGTATCATGATGACTATGTTGCAGCGAGAATACAATTTGGTGAGTATGTACTGACCAGGCGCTGTGTTTTTTCGATAGGTAAAGGAAACATAGCAAGAGGCGCAAAAATATTAACACAGTTAATGAGGCAAAAAGAAATGGAGGCACTACTCTATGAAAAGCATCAGCCCGGGAAGGAGGTGGATGACGAATGACAGATGAAAAAGAATGGCGCAAGTTTATGGATAAGAACTGGCAAGATTTAAAAAATAGCAGACTGAATGATGTAGCATCATCATCAGACTATTTAACTTCGACACATGATTTGTTTAACAAGATAAGTAGTACAGGTAAATCCGTTTCTAGCACTAGCAAGCGCATTAAGACCCACGATCAAAGGCAAGCTGTTAAGGCTAAGGCTACTGAAAAGCATGCAAGAAAACTTATTAGGGAAGTCAACGACACCAAAAGTGATATTGCTGTTATGGGTGCAAGACGCAAAGAGATTGCAGCAAAAGCAAACCCATCAGATGCTGAAGCAAGAGAGCATTTAGAAATCTCTAAGAAGATGGAAAAGACCCTGATTGAACGTCAAAAGCAATTGGAAAAAGACTGGGGTAATAGTTAGACAATCACACAATTACATTACCCAATGTTATTGCTTATATTAGCAGCATGATTATTAGGTAGGACATAGGGAAGTTCGACCCTTCCCTTGTCCGATATTAAATTTTTATGATGCAGCTGCCCGAACTATCAGAACTATTAAACTTATTAGACCTAGCCAGAGAAGGTGGCTATGAAGGCGATCTAGACACCTTTAAATACCTTCTACTGAATGACCCCGCCAGGATACCCTTCCCTGATAAAAAAGTTTTTGCAAATGGTGGCCTAGCCACCCTGGGTTACATGCTATGAGCAGAGGTAACTTTTCAGGCAATAGAGGTGCCAAGACATTAGCCGGCAGATTGAACCAATTGAGAGGGCTGCGCAATGTTGGAATTAAGATGGCTACAGATAAGCAGTACCTGGACCAACTCTATGAGGATGGCATGGACTTCAAAAGCAAGAAGAGGAAAAGAGAGGCAGCCAAACTCGATAACCAATTCAGAAAAGTAGTTAAGGAAAATATTATTGAACCCCACATGTTCAACAAGGATTATGATGCACCCAAGGAATGGGCTGCAGCATACGAAGATGGGAGGGAAGAGCATCAGCTCACAATTGAGGAGGCTCAGAGAATTCACTCATCCACACAATCCCCAAGTAACTATGACCCCACTAGAGGCTATTCTGTTATGCAGAAAGAGACGAAGATGAGGCGATATGGTTATAAGCCAGGGTTATGGAGCCCATCACCCTCCCACTCATCCCACTATGACGATTATGGTGATGATGACACCTGGTATAATGATTATGCCCGCAAGCAGCGATCTAAAGGGCCCATATATTAGCCATAACGGGCACTTTATCTGGTTTCTCGTCATATCCAGAGAGGCCTAAAACTTTACGAAATTACGTTAAACTTTACCTAGCATTTTCGACTCTAATTTTTGGCTCTATTCCTGGATTTTAGGGGCTATTTGTTTACATGGGGTTGCAAAATAGTTACAATATTGTTACAAACCCTTACTTTGAAAGCTGAATTATTGAATGTTTTCAATAAGTTATTTGGTGGGCCCACTAGGACTCGAACCTAGGACAACTCCGTTATGAGCGGAGGGCTCTAACCAACTGAGCTATGGGCCCCAAAAACTTGTTATACATAATATGATCTTATTTTAAAATAAGAATAATTTTTAATTCTTATCGAGAAAACTCTTAAGATGCTTGGCTCTTGTAGGATGCTTAAGCTTTCTGAGAGCTTTAGCCTCAATCTGTCGTATACGTTCTCTTGTTACTGAAAACTGTTGACCTACTTCTTCAAGAGTGTGGTCAGAGTTCATACCAATACCGAATCTCATTCTTAAAACTCTCTCTTCTCTTGGAGTTAGGGATGATAGAATCTTTGTTGTTGTTTGACGAAGATTAGAATGTATCGCTGCATCTATTGGAATGACAGCATTTTCATCTTTAATAAAATCACCTAAATGACTATCTTCTTCATCTCCAACAGGGGTTTCCAAACTTACTGGCTCTTTTGCAATCTTAAGAACCTTCTTCACTTTTTCCAACGGCATATTGAGTTTTACTGAAATTTCCTCAGGAGTAGGTTCTCTTCCTATCTCATTTAGGAGTAATCTTTGAGTCCTTACAATTTTATTGATTGTCTCAATCATATGAACTGGAATACGAATTGTTCTGGCTTGGTCAGCTATAGATCTTGTGATTGCTTGCCTAATCCACCACGTTGCATATGTTGAAAATTTATATCCTCTTCTATACTCAAATTTATCAACTGCTTTCATTAATCCAATATTACCTTCTTGAATAAGATCTAGAAATTGTAGACCTCTATTTGTATATTTTTTTGCAATTGAAATCACTAACCTAAGGTTAGCTTCAATCATTTCCTTCTTTGCTATACTTGACTCACGTTCCCCTTTTTGTACATGATTGACAATTCTTTTAAATTCCATCAGCGTTAATCCTATATCGCTGGCAGCTCCTCTCACTTCATTCATGATGTCTTTGATTTCAGTCTTCTTTTCTTTTACAAATTTTTCCCATCCAGCAAGTCTTGTTATTTTTCTAAGCCAATAGGGATTATTTTCATTGCCCATATATTTATCAAGAAATTCTTCTCTTGATATTTTGTACTGTATAGCAAGTCTAAGTAATTTACCTTCAAGACTAACAATTGTTTTATTAATCACATATAAGTTGCCAATTAATTCTTCAATTTTACTTGTATTAATTTGAAGACCCTTAATTAATTCAACAACAACTGACTTAGATTCTTGGTATTTTTTTTCAGAATTTTTTGGAAACTCTTGTCCTTTTTCCTGAAAGTCAATTTTGTTTTTTTGCAGCTTTTGAAGTTTTTGAAAGCTTTTTGATAATTTTTTAAATATTTCAAGAATCTGAGGTTTTAATTCCTGTTCCATAATTGCAATTGAAACATTTAATTCATCCTCAGAATCTTCGTATTCCTCTATAGTATCTTCTATTTCCTTTGATGCAGATGCATCTTCAATTTCATCGCCATAGGTTGAGTTTTTTTTCTCTAGCTCCCGTCTCTTTCTTAACTCTTCTTTTTCTTCTTGATCTTTTTTCTTTTTCGCTTCTTTAATTTTTTTAGTGAGTGCTTTTTTGTCTGGAGATTCATCAAATAAAGAGTCTAAATCTATAACTTCTCTCAATGTTATTTTTTCATTAATAATATCATCTCTCCAATCTAAAATTGCTTTTAATGTTAATGGACTTTCACATAAACCAGATATCATTGCGTCCTGACCAGCTTCAATTCTTTTTGCAATAGCAATCTCACCTTCTCTTGATAAAAGGTCTACAGTACCCATTTCTCTAAGATAAAGTTTTACTGGATCGTCAGTTTTTTCTGAGGTTGACTTTACTTCAGTACCCTCATCACTTTCAATTTCATCATCATTATCTGAATCATCTGAGTCTATTATATCAAAACCAACTTCTGATAACTTGGTTGTATATTGCTCAATCTGCTCAGATGAGAATTTATTTTCAGGAAAAGATTTTTTAATTAGTTCATTCGTTAAGTATCCGTCTTTTTTACCTTTACGAATAAGTTTTTTAATAATTGATTTTTCAAGATCTAGAACTGGTCCATCTTGATCAGCAACAGAGGGATTTTCACTTTGAGGGGTACTTGTGACTACCTTCTTTTTTCTACCTCTTTTTTTCATTTATTATCCTTGTTTAAACTTTCCATCTTGGCTTTTACAAAATTTTCAAAACTTTCTTGGTCCATATTCTTCTCAAGATCTAATACCGCTTGATCTAAAGTCTCATTACTAAGAGAAACACTATGAATTTTTAGCAACTCTTCAAAACTTCTTTCTTGTTCAATTTGCTGTTTATTTATTAAAAATTTATACGTCTCTAAAAGAGAAGGATTATAGACACCCCTTATTAATTTCGAAAATTCCGATGCTTCTAAATATGTCTTTAAGTCATTATTTTCAAGATTTTTGTTATCTTGAGAGCAAAAATCAAGAATTTTTGAGCATATTTTTGCTAAATTCTTATCATTAAATTGTATATTGCCAATTTCTTCGATGTATTTATCAACCAAGTGACGATTCTCAATCATCATCCATAACATAATTTTTTCTCTAATTATTGACTCAGGCTGATTTAAGTTCGCTCTTTCGCTTTTTAGAGCTTCACTAGATGGTTTTGAAAAATTTTTATATTTTTTTGAAATAATATTAAAATTATCAGATCTTTTAAGTTGAGATATTTTATCATTGAAATATTTTTTATAGTAGTCTGCAATTGTCTTATCAGTTATTTCATTCGTGATACTAATTATCTTCTTTTCAAATCCTGCTTTTTGTTCAGGGGTTGAAATATCAGAATTATTATATTCACTATTCCAAATAAAATCTGACAGACTTTGAGATTTATTTAATAACCTTTTAAAATCTCTATCGGAATTTTGTTTAAGATAATCATCTGGATCAGTATTACTTGGCAAAATACAAATTTTAAGAGAATACTCTGGCTTTAATAAAGGTAAACTTAATCTTGCAGCTCTTAAGGCAGCTTTCTGCCCCGCTTCATCACCATCAAATATTATTGTAGGACACTTACAGTACCTCCACATCGCTTCCAACTGAAATTTTGTAACCGCAGTACCTAAAGGAGCAACAACTGTCTTGAATCCATTTTGATAGAGAGAAACTGCATCCATATACCCCTCTACCAAGTATAGTTCATCTAAGTTTCTTTTTTCTTCAATTGCTAAACTTATGTTATAAAGATTAAAACTTTTTTTAAAAATAACACTATCGGAGGAATTTATATATTTTATTTCAGAGTTATCTAATTCTCTTCCACCAAATGCAATTACTCGAGAGCGATAATCTTTTATAGGAAAAATTAATCGATTTCTGAAAAAATCATAATATTCATTTTCTTTGTATTTTGATTTTTTGATTAAACCAAGTTTAAGGATATCTGCTACTTCATATCCTTTTAATTTAAGAAAATTAAATAAATCATTATTTTGATTATTAGCATATCCAATCTCGAACTTTGAAATGATCTCCTTATTCACATCTCTTTTATCTAGGTATAACTTCGGAATATTAGATGTTTTTAAATTTTCTATATAAAAATTTTTAGCTTCATCTATTAATTTGAAAAGATTTAAATTAATTTGTTCATTATAGTTATTATCTTTAATTTTTCCTTTTTCAGGGTCAAGTCCCGCTTGTCTTGCGAGAGTTTCAATTGCCTCAGGATAAGTAAGACCTTTAGTTTTCATAATAAATGAAAAAATATCACCGTGTTCAGAGGTACTAAAACAATGATAGAATTCTTTTTGATCGTTAACTGTAAATGATGGTGTCTTCTCATTCTTAAATGGACTAAGCCCTACAAATTCCGATCCCCTTTGAGTCAGCTTCACTGATCTTCGAACAACATCAGATACTTTCAAGCGTCCTTTAATTTCACTGATAAAATCTTTACTGAATCTGGCCATAATTCAAATTATAATAGCGCTATCAAGTAAAATTGTCTTAAAATTAATTTTAAACTATTTGAGTTTTTCCTTTAAAATTCTACTTGCAATTGACATGTCAAGGGAGTCAGAGTGTCTCTCTTTTAATAGTTTTATTACTTTTCCAATGTCCTTTAAATTTTGAGCGCTTGATTGACTTATCGCTTCTTCACAAACTTTTATTGTTTGAGACTCGTCTAGTTGAGTAGGTAAAAACTCACTTATAATTTTGATTTCTCCCTGCTCCTTTTCAACTAATTCTTGTCTATTAGCTTTTTCAAACATTTCAATAGAATCATTTCTTTGTTTGATCATTTTTTTTAGAAGATTAATGACGACTTCATCTGAAATCTCTTCATTTTCTCCATTAGACCTGCTAGCAATTTCTTTATCCTTTATTGCTGCTATTATTAATCTCAGAGTATGAATTCTTGACTTGTCACCACTTTTAAGTGAGCTGGAAAGCTCATTAACGATTATATTTTTCATGATCAATATTATTAAAAAAACAGCTGAACTTATATTAAGATAGTTATCATATCAACATATGATACAGAATTTTTTTGGAGCTTAAATTCTGGCTTGCAACGGGCAAATTATTAGATTAAGTTCCTATAAATCTAGAATCAGTTTTAATGAAAACAAGCAATCGATCGAGAAAACTTAATAAAGTATCCCGATCTTTTGATTCTCAAGCAAATATAGTTCTTCAAGATAAATCTGTTTTTTCAGGCTTCGCAATTGGAGCCAGAAAGAAGGTTGTAGGAGAAATATGTTTTAATACTTCAATGACAGGATACCAAGAAATTATTTCTGATCCTTCATATGCTGGACAAATAATTAACTTTACTTTTCCTCATATAGGAAATGTTGGAACAAATAAATTTGATAATGAAACATTTGTTCCTTTTGCAAGTGGAGTGGTAATAAGTGCTGACATATCAGAGCCTTCAAATTTTAGATCAATTAAGCATTTAGATTCTTGGCTAAAGGAAAATGATATACCTGGAATTTGTAATGTCGATACTCGATCCATTACAAATTTAATAAGAGAAAATGGTGCTTATAAATGTTTATTAAATACAAAAAAAAATGACCAAGCATCAATAAAAAGTAATCTAAAATTAATTAATGAATGGAGTGGATTAAATAATCTTGATCTTGCAAAAGAAGTTTCATGTAAAAAGCCTTTTACATTGAAATCAAAAAACAAAAAAAACCTATATAGAATAGTCGCAATCGATTACGGAATTAAGCACAACATTATTAACTCACTTATAAACTTAAATGCTGAAGTAATAATTGTACCCGCAACATCTAATACAGAAATGATTATGAGTTATAGACCTGATGGAATTTTTTTATCTAATGGTCCTGGTGATCCCAAAGCTACAGGTAAATATGCAATTCCAATAATAAAAGAATTAATAGAAATGAAAATTCCTATGTTTGGCATATGTCTAGGGCATCAGCTTATTTCTTTAGCTCTCGGAGCCAAAACAAAAAAAATGTTTCAAGGACATAGAGGTGCCAATCATCCAGTTAAAAACTTAATTACAAATAAAGTTGAAATAACTTCTCAAAATCATGGATTTGTAGTTGAAGAAAAATCTATACCCAAATCAGTTCTAATTACGCATCAATCACTTTTTGATGGATCTGTTGAGGGAATTAGACATAAAAATAAAAAAGTATTTTCAGTTCAGTATCATCCAGAAGCTTCACCTGGTCCTCATGATAGTCATTATCTATTTGAAGATTTTATTTCATCAATCAAAGATCATTTAAAACATGGCAAAAAGAAAAGATATTAAATCAATATTAGTTATTGGCGCTGGTCCAATAATCATTGGTCAAGCGTGTGAGTTTGACTATTCAGGCACACAGGCTTGTAGAGCACTTATGGAAGAGGGTTACAGGGTAATACTTATTAACTCAAATCCAGCAACCATTATGACAGATCCTGAAACTGCAGACGTTGTATATATTGAACCAATTACTCCAGATGTAGTTAAAAAAATAATCATCAAAGAAAAGCCTGACGTAATGCTTCCAACGATGGGAGGTCAGACGGCCTTGAATATTGCGTTAAGTCTTGCAGAGAATGGAACTCTTAAGAAATATAATATCGAATTAATTGGAGCAAATTTAAAAGCAATAAAAAAGGCAGAAGAAAGAGAAAGTTTTTATAAGGCTATGAAAAAAATAGGACTTGATTGTCCTAAAGCTCAAATAGCAAGAAGTGTGAAAGATTCATATAAGTCACTCAAAAAATTAGGTCTACCTGTTATTATTCGACCGTCACTCACCCTAGGTGGAACGGGAGGCGGTATAGCAAACACTAAAAAAGAATTTGATGAAATAATAAAGTCTGGCCTTCATAACTCTCCCATAAATGAGATATTGATTGAAGAGTCAATTGCTGGATGGAAAGAGTATGAAATGGAGGTTGTTAGAGATAAAAACGATAACTGCATTATTGTATGTTCAATTGAAAATTTAGATCCTATGGGAATCCATACTGGAGACTCTATTACAGTCGCTCCTGCCTTAACACTTACTGATAAAGAATATCAAGTAATGAGAAACGCATCTATAGCATGTTTACGAGAAATTGGAGTTGAAACAGGTGGATCAAATGTTCAATTTGCAGTAAATCCAAAAAATGGAAGATTGGTTATAATTGAAATGAATCCAAGAGTCTCAAGATCCTCTGCTTTGGCTTCGAAAGCCACTGGGTTTCCAATTGCAAAGATTGCAGCAAAATTAGCTGTAGGTTATACGCTTGATGAGCTTGATAATGAAATAACTAAAGTTACTCCTGCTTCATTTGAACCAACAATAGATTACGTTGTAACTAAGATTCCTCGTTTTACTTTTGAAAAGTTTCAAGTTACCAAACCATTGCTTTCAAGCTCAATGAAATCAGTTGGTGAAGTAATGGCAATTGGCCGCTCTTTTAATGAGTCTATTCAAAAAGCTTTAAGATCACTAGAAGTTGGTTTTGAAGGGTTCGACAATGTAAAAGAAACTAGCAGTCAAAAACCTCTTACAAAAAAAAAATATTCTTACTGAATTAAAAAAACCAATTGTTGATAGAGTCTTGCTTGTTGCGCAAGCTCTTCGATTTGGTAAGTCAATTAAAGAAATATTCAATGCATCAAAGATAGATCCTTGGTTTATTGGCCAGATAAATGAAATTGTTAAAAAAGAAAATGAAATTAAGAGAAAGGGTCTACCAAAATCTGCTTATGAGTTTCAGCATATTAAATCAATGGGATTTTCAGATAAAAAATTAGCTCAATTAACTAATAAAAAATCTAATGATATTCTCCAAATTAGAAACAAGCTTAAAGTATTTCCTGACTTCAAAAGAATAGATACATGCGCAGCCGAATTTAAATCTTTAACACCATATATGTATTCAACTTATAAAAAGAATGACGTTACAAACAAATTTTGTGAATCAAGGCCTTCGAATAAGAAAAAAGTAATAATATTAGGCAGTGGTCCAAACCGAATTGGTCAAGGGGTTGAATTTGATTATTGTTGTGTACACGCATCTTTTGCAATAAAAAAAATGAACTATGAGACAATAATGATCAACTGTAATCCTGAGACAGTTTCAACTGATCCTGATACGAGTGATAGACTTTATTTTGAACCATTAACAAGTGAGGATGTATTTGAGATTATAAGAAGAGAAAAATTAAATGGAAAACTTATGGGAGTGATTGTTCAGTTTGGAGGTCAAACTCCATTAAAACTATCAAGTTTTCTGGAAAAAATGAAAGTCCCAATTTTAGGCACATCTGTTGACTCGATTGACCTCGCAGAAGATAGAGAGAGGTTTAAAAAAATTGCAGAAGATCTAAATTTGCTTCAACCTGCAAATGGTATTGCTTTCTCAGAGAAAGAAGCTTTACAAATTATCAATAAGATTGGATTCCCTGCTGTAATTAGACCGTCTTACGTTCTTGGTGGAAGAGCAATGGAAATCGTTCATAATAAAGAAGAATTAAAAAAATACTTTAAACAAGCTGTTATTATTTCAGGTGATAGTCCAGTGCTAATCGACAGTTACTTAAAAGATTCAATCGAAGTAGATGTAGATGCAATTTCAGATGGTAAAAATATTTTAATAGCAGGGATTATGGAACATATTGAGGAAGCCGGTATCCACTCAGGAGACTCTACTTGTACCCTTCCGCCATATTCTCTTTCTGAAAAAATAATTGAGAACATAAAAAAACAAACGGTTAAGCTAGCAAAAGCTCTCAATGTTAAAGGATTGATGAACATACAATTCGCTATTCAAAATAATAATATATTCCTATTAGAAGTTAATCCAAGAAGTAGTCGGACTGTTCCTTTTGTAGCAAAAGCAACTGGAAATCAAATTGTAAAGATTGCATCTAAAGTGGTCATGGGTCAAAAATTAAAACCAAATGATTTAAAAAAACAAAAGAATAATTTTATAGCAATTAAAGAACCTGTTTTTCCTTTCAAACGCTTTCCAAATGTTGATACTATTTTGGGGCCAGAAATGAAATCAACTGGTGAAGTAATGGCAATTGATACTAGTTTTGAAAGTGCTTTTATAAAATGTCAGCTAGCTGCGTCTAATCCATTACCACAAAAAGGAACTTTATTTGTTTCTGTAAAAGACTCTGATAAAGCAAAAATACTTCCTGTTATTCGTTCTTTTAGTAAACAAGGGTTTAAAATTTTAGCCACTTCAGGTACTGCTCAATTTCTCATAGATGGAGGAGTAAAAACTAAAATAATTAATAAAGTATCTCAAGGCTCGCCACACTGTGTTGATGCATTGCTAGAAGATAAGATTGATATTGTTATAAACACGACAGAAACAAGAAAATCAATTAATGACTCTTTTGGGATTAGAAGAACAGCATTAATTAAAAATATTCCTTACTCGTTGACGGTTTCTGGTGCTAGAGCTAGCATCAATTCAATAAAAAGATTAAAAGCAGAGGATATTACTGTAAATCCAATTACTAATTTTCATTAATCGAGTGGCACTTTCCCTAACGATTTTGTGGCTTTGATAGCAAATGCAGTTTTAACACTAGAAATATTTTCATAAGATGTAACTTGATTAGTTAAAAAATTATTAAACTCTTCCATATTTTTTGAAATACACTTCAAGATAAAATCTACTTCACCATTTAACATATAACACTCTCTTACTTGCTCCCAGCCCCACACAAGTTTCTCAAATTGCCTAAGACTTTCTTCATTTTGATTTTTTAGACTCACAAAAATCCATACAGTTAAATCAAAGCCAAGCTTTGTTGCATTAATATTTGCTCTATACTCATCAATGAAACCACCTTGTTCTAAATCTCTTACACGTCTTAATGTAGGAGGTGGCGACATATTAATTTTTTTTGCTAAATCTAAATTAGAGATCCGACCTTCATCTTGTAAAATTCTTAGTATTTTTAGATCAGTACTATCTATTTGTTTCTTTACCACTACTCTACAGGCCAATCAGTCTTAAATGTAACATAATTAATTTGAATACATCTTCTTTCTTTCTTTATCTTCTTCTTTTCCAGTCCATGCCAAGAGTCTTTTTCTGCAGTAAAAATATATCCATAATTATTTCGATAAGGTATTGTTTTGGCAATACTAAGATCTGGATGATAAAAATCTGTTCCAAGATTTTCATCTTCTCCATATTTATTTACAAATATGATGCTGGACATTAATTTTTCTTTTATATCACAGTGAGGCTCTAGCCAAAAACCATCTCTATCAGCTATTACTTCGACACGAACATAAGAATTCGTTAAATTTACATTAAGCATATCTTCAATTAATTTCTGACACTCCTTTGATTGCATTTCTGAAATCAAATTTTTTAGATAAGGAAATTCATTGTAATTATTTTGATCAATGAAAACCCTTAATTTGGAAAGAAGATCTTTTCCATTTTTATCACCAGCTCTTGTTCCATCAAAAATAACTTCTCCTGATGGTATTGGAGTTTTATAAACCTCATCAATTGCATCATCAGATAATGGTTCATCGATTATCCAATAATTGAACGGGCTTTGATACTTAGACGATTTGGTTCTTAGTGAGTTAATAAGTGTCATTGTTGTTTAAACTTATTTCTTATTTTTTCTGCAATAATAGCAGTTTCATTAGTGTAGTCATGTTTAAATTCATCTAGCTTCCAATCAAGTTCTCTTGCAAATCCCTTTGAAATTGCAAAATCATTAAAATCTTCAATACGATTTTTTGATTTACTACTTCTTAGACGAAAAATGTAAACTGGAGTCATTGATGAAATTGCCTCTGAAATCATTGATACTGAGTCAGAGGTACATATCAAATATTTTGAAAAACCTAATAAAGCTAGGTATGGATTATTGTTCTCATCAGACCAAACAATATCACTTGCATTGAATTCTCTATTAATTTTATTAATGATATTTTGATCTGTTCTACGTGAAAATAAAAAGAAAAATTTTATTTCTTGGTTTTCTTTTATTCTTTTTAACTTGTCCATTAATCGATCAAGTTCAATATTATCAAAAATATAATTATTACTTTTACCTCCAATTAAAACTGTACAAATTGGGAAGTCTTGATCACTAATAAGACTGGAAAACTTTTTCATGTCCTCTTTAATAAGAGGTTCTGATATATGATTTATTGCTAAATTAGTAGAATAGGAATTTGAAAAATTTAAATTGTCGTGTTTTGGAGAAATAATTACATCAAATTCTTCAAATTTTGACTTAGGATTTTGAATATGAATAGTTACTATTTTATCTTTATATTTTCTCTTTAGAAAAAGGGATAAATAGACACTCTTTCTACCGCAGGAAATAATGAACTTGGGAGGTTTAGTTGCGATGAACTCAGACAAATTGCTAAAGGTACCTTCAATAATAGGTGCAGTGCCAACAGGCAAGACACTCCAAGGAAAATTGACTTTAACTTCTTTAAAGGTAAAGCCTAAATTCATTGCCAGAGCTAATCCTTTTACTTGACTAATCATTCCTGCTGAACCATCAGTAATACACCAAGCAGAATTTTCTCTATTGAAATTATTCATTTAATTATTACTTATATTGTAATTAAAATACTTTAATTTTTATTATTAAAATATACATTTATTTAAGTCTTATGCATTCAAAAGTCCTCATTATTGGTTCTGGACCTGCTGGCTACACAGCAGCTATCTACGCTGCAAGAGCTATGCTAGAGCCAACATTAGTTCAAGGGTTACAGCCTGGAGGTCAATTAACAATTACTACAGATGTTGAAAATTATCCTGGATATGGAGATGTAATACAGGGACCATGGTTGATGGAACAGATGGAAGCACAAGCAAAAAATGTTGGAACAAATATTATCAACGATATGATTAAATCTGTCGATTTTGAAAATAGACCCTTCACAGCAATCAGTGAAAATGGGGAAACTTATACTGCTGATTCGGTAATTATATCAACTGGCGCGCAAGCAAGATGGCTTGGATTAGACAGTGAACAAAAATTTCAAGGATACGGTGTATCAGCATGCGCAACTTGTGACGGTTTCTTTTTTAAAGATAAAGAAGTTGTAGTTGTAGGAGGAGGAAATACTGCAGTTGAAGAGGCATTATTCCTTACAAGCTTTGCTTCAAAAGTTCATCTAGTTCATAGAAGAGATACTTTAAGAGCTGAAAAAATTCTTCAAGATAGACTCTTTAATCACAAAAAAATAAATTGTATATGGAATAACCAACTTGACGAAATATATGGTGAGGATAGTCCTCCAAATGTTCAGGGAGTTAAACTTAAAAGTACAATTGATGGAAAAATTACTGATTTAAAAATTGATGGTGTATTTATTGCAATCGGACATGACCCAGCGACTCAAATATTTAAGGGGAAAGTTGAAATGGATAATGAGGGATACATAATTACTAAACCTGACTCTACTTTGACTAGTATTGAAGGTGTATATGCTGCTGGAGATGTTAAAGATAAAACATTTAGACAGGCTGTCACTGCTGCAGGAATGGGGTGCATGGCCGCACTTGAAGCTGAGAAATTTATTTCTGGTTCAGAGTAGTTTTTTACTGTCTCTATAGAAGTTCACTACAAAATTCCGAAATTCTATTACAAGCACTTGATAAAAGTTCATCTGAAGTAGCATAAGAAATTCTAAAATATCCTTCTAAACCAAAGGCGGATCCTTGAACAACTGCAACACCGGCATCTTCTAATAACGCTGTAACAACATCTTCGTCATTATCCAATATTTTGCCATTCTTAGTTTTTTTGCCAATAATACCAGAACAATTTGGAAATACATAAAAAGCACCCTCAGGCATCTCACATGAAACTCCATCTATTTTATTAAGAGCATTAACAACATAATCTCTTCTTTTCTTAAAAACTTCTGCACGAGTTTTCAAAAAACTCTGGTCTCCATTTAATGCTTCAACAGCAGCGGCTTGACTGACAGAGCTTGGATTGCTTGTAGACTGAGATTGAAGCTTACCCATAGCCTTAATTAATTTTTGTTCTCCGGCAGCATAGCCAATTCTCCATCCTGTCATTGCGTAAGCTTTGCTAACACCATTAATTGTTAAAGTTTGATTTTTTATATTTGGATTAACTTCAGAAATTGTTTTAAATACAAAGTCATCATAAACTAGATGTTCATATATATCATCAGTCATTACATTAACATGAGGGAATTTCTCTATAACTTTTGAAATTTCTGATAACTCTGATTCAGTATAACAGCTACCTGTTGGATTAGACGGAGAGTTTAAAATAAACCATTTTGTATTTTTATTAATATTTTCTTCTAATTGTTCAGCAGTAATTTTAAAGTTTGAAGTTTCATTACACTTTACAATAATTGACTCTCCTCCAGCAAAATCAACAATATCAGGATAAGATACCCAGTAAGGTGCTGGAATTATAACTTCATCACCAGGATTTACAGTTGCTAATAGCGCATTAAAAATAATCTGCTTTCCGCCTGTACCTACTGATATTTGATCAATTAAATAATCTAAGTTGTTTTCGCGCTTAAATTTCTCAATAATAGCTTTTTTTAAAGAGGGCGTTCCATCAACAGCAGTATACTTCGTATCTCCATTGTTTATAGCATTTATAGCAGCTGTCTTTATGTTTTCCGGTGTATCAAAGTCAGGCTCTCCTGCTCCAAGGCCTATTATATCTTTTCCAGCAGCTTTTAATTCTCTTGCCTTATTAGTGACTGCCATCGTTGCTGATGGTTTGATTCTTGAAATATTATCTGATAATTCTGTCATATTTTTTTATCTTATAAATGTATTGTTAGATTTTTGATAATCTCAAGCTATATTTAATACTAAGGAACAAAAATGTCTAAAAATAAAATTCTAAAAACAGTATCAGACTATCAACCCGCGGGAGATCAGCCACAAGCAATAACTGAAATTGTCAAAAATATATCAAAAAAAGAACTTGATCAGGTTTTACTGGGAGTTACTGGGTCGGGTAAAACATTTACAATGGCCAAAATAATTGAAGAAACTCAGAGGCCAACATTAATATTGGCTCCAAATAAGACATTGGCAGCTCAACTTTATGGCGAAATGAAGCTTTTCTTTCCAGATAATGCCGTAGAGTATTTTGTATCTTATTATGACTACTATACTCCTGAAGCATATGTTCCAAAGTCAAATACTTATATTGAGAAAGAAGCATCAATAAATGAACAGATAGATAGAATGCGCCATTCTGCAACAAGGTCACTACTAGAAAGAGATGATGTAATTATTGTGGCTAGTGTTTCGTGCATTTATGGAATTGGATCAGTTGAAACGTATAGTTCAATGATTATAAATCTCAAGGTCAATAACGAAATTGGACGAAATGAAATTATTCAAAAATTAATTGAACTTCAATATACCAGAAATGATACTGATTTTAAAAGAGGTACTTTCAGAGTACGGGGTGACTCATTAGAAATTTTTCCTTCACACTTTGAGGATCGTGCATGGAGAATTTCAATGTTTGGTAATGAACTGGAAGGTATTTCAGAGTTTGATCCTCTCACAGGAAAAAAAATAAACGATCTAGATAGTATTAAGATTTATGCAAATAGTCATTATGTAACATCAAGGCCAACTCTACAGGAAGCAATTAAAAAAATTAGAAAAGAATTAGAAAAGCGAGTTCCTGAATTTAAGAATAGCAATAAATTGATTGAAGCTCAAAGAATTGAGGAAAGAACAAAATTCGATCTTGAAATGATTGAAGCTACTGGGAGCTGTCCAGGTATTGAAAATTATTCACGATATCTATCGGGAAGAGAGCCTGGAGAAGCACCACCTACTCTCTTTGAATATCTACCTCATAATGCTCTTCTTTTTGTTGACGAAAGTCATGTTACAGTTCCTCAGCTTGGAGGAATGTATAAAGGTGATAGAAGTCGAAAGAGTACATTATCTGAATATGGCTTTAGATTGCCTTCATGCATGGATAATAGACCCTTAAAATTTGAAGAATGGGAATCAATGAGGCCTCAAACATTATTTATTTCAGCTACGCCAGGTCCATGGGAGCTTGAAAGAACTCAAGGAGTATTTACAGAACAAATTATCAGACCAACTGGGCTTATCGATCCTAAAATTGAAATTCGTGCCGCTAAAACTCAAGTTGAAGATCTAATTGCAGAGTGCAAGAAAATTATTGAAAAAAAATATCGTGTTCTAGTGACAACATTAACTAAACGCATGTCTGAAGATCTAACAGAATATATGTATGAAAATGGCATTAGAGTAAAGTATCTACACTCTGATATTGACACTCTTGAAAGAATTGAAATCATTCGTGATTTAAGAAAAGGTGTCTTTGACGTATTAGTTGGAATTAATTTACTCAGAGAAGGTCTAGATATACCTGAATGTGCACTTGTAGCAATCCTCGACGCTGATAAGGAAGGGTTTTTGAGATCTGAAAGATCTTTAGTTCAAACTATTGGAAGAGCGGCAAGGAATGTTGATGGTAAAGTAATACTCTACGCAGATAAAAATACAGAAAGTATGAAAAAAGCTATAAGTGAGACTGATAGAAGAAGAAAAATTCAGGAAATATATAATTTAGAAAACAATATAACGCCTACAACAATAAAAAGAGATATTAGTAATATAATTGATAGTATTTATGAAAATGACCGGGTAAATGTTGAACTTGATAGTCCAACTGATAATAATTTAGTTGGAAATAATCTAAAAAAACACATAGAAAGCCTTAGAAAGAAAATGATAGGGTTTGCGGAAAATTTAGACTTTGAACAGGCTGCAAGAATTAGAGATGAGATCAAAAAACTTGAAAGTAAAGAGCTAGAAATTAATACTTATAATTAATGAAAAAATTAAATTATGTTTGATCAAGTAATCTTTCTATTAGTAGGGCTTACATTGCTCCTTGTAAGCGTTGATCGAATGATTGAGTACTCAGATCGCATTGCAAAATATTTTCAAATTTCCCCAATACTTATCGGTCTTACTCTTGTTGCTTTTGGCACTTCTGCTCCAGAACTTGTAATAACATTATTTGCTTCATTTAATAATCCTCCAAACACTGATGCTATTATTGGAAATGTTATCGGATCAAATATAGCTAATATTTTATTGATCCTTGGATTTTCAGGACTTTTTTTTAAATTAGATTTTGGAAAAATATCAATTAAAGAAATTTTATTCTTAGGAATAGCAACCATATATTTTTCTGTAGCATTTTTTATAATTGAAGTAGCAAATTTTATATACATCAGTGGTTTTGTATTATTAGCTATATTATTCCTAAATTACTTACGAACATATCCTAATACTTCTGAAAACAATAATGGTCTAGTATTTTCAAAAGCTATATATCTTTATTTAGCATTATCATTTATAGGAATATTTTTTGGTGGTAAGGTATTTTTATCACAAGCTCTATTAATTTTCACTGAAGTTGGTTTATCAGAGGCAGTTATTGGTATAACTGTTTTAGCAATTGGAACATCGTTGCCTGAATTGATTACTGTTTTAATTTCCTATTTTAAAAGAAAAGGAGATATTGGTATTGGTAACATAGTTGGTAGTAATATTATGAACATATTGTTTGTATTTATGCCTAGTTTAATAATTGTTCATTTGAGAAATTTTGAATATCATCTTTCTTCGATTAACGATGCAAATATTTTAAATAATGATGAATCAATTATTATTTTAATATTTGCTACATTAATTTTTATTGCCCTTTCATTTATAAAAATAAAATTATCAAAATGGATGGCAATAATATTATTGTTCTGTTATTTCTCTTATATATTTAGAATTTTATTATGATTAAAAATAAAGTAGTAATGGTCACTGGAGGTTCACTTAGAATTGGTAAACAAATTTGTCTAGATCTTGCAGATAATGGATATGATATTATTATTCATTATAGAAATTCAAAGAAAGAAGCTCAGTCTCTTAAAGATACAATATTAAGTAAAGGGGTAAGGTGTGAAACGATACGATGTGACCTAAGTAACTACAAACAAGTAAACAATTTAATGGCTAAAGCTCAAAAAATTTTTGGCTCTCTCTATGCCTTAATAAATAATGCATCAGTCTTTGAAAATGACTACGCTTCAAGCTTTACAAAAAAACAATGGGAAAAGCACATGTCAACAAACTTATATGCACCATTAAAATTATCTCAAGATTTCTATCATCTAGCCTCAAAAAAAATTGAAAATCACATCATAAATATACTTGATCAATCAGTTCAAAATCCAGATATAAACTTTTTCTCATACTCAATCTCTAAGCTCGGTCTGCATGGCGCTACAAAGATTCTTGCAAAAGAATTTTCACCCAGAACAAGAGTTAATTCAGTTGCACCAGGTCCAACTTTAAAAAATATTCATCAGTCTGATAAGCATTTCAATCTAAAAAAGAAAAAAACTCTATTAAGAATTGGCTCCCCTCCAGAAGAAATTAGTGGTACTGTGAAATTTATACTTCAATCAAAATCATTAACAGGACAATTAATTATTGTTGATGGTGGAGAGCATTTATCATGAATAATAATGTATTAAAAATATCAAAAATAGAAACTTCTTCATTAATTGATAAACAATCAGGTTATGATCTTATATTTTTGAACGATATGCTGCTAAATGCTGAAATAGGAATATATAAAAAAGAAAAAAATATTTCTCAACCCTTAAGAGTAAGTATGATTGCAAAAGTAAAAAACCCAAAAAAAATAAATGATAAAAATATTAACTCTGTAGTATGCTATAATCAAATATCAAAAAAAATAAAAAAAATAGTCAAGTCAGGGCATACAATGCTTCTTGAAAAAATGGCAGAGAAAATATTTGAGGAATGTTTTAAAAATAAACGAATCGAAACTATGAGGATTAGACTAGAAAAATTAGATGCAATTAAAGAGGCTGATAGCGCTGGTATCGAAGTTGAAAGATCAAGAATCGAGCAATGCAAAATATAGATAGATTAAAAACAACTATCAACAACACTACAACTCAACCAGGCATCTACCAGATGCTAAATAATAAAGACGAAGTTCTTTATGTTGGTAAAGCAAAAAATCTTAAAAACCGATTAAAAAGTTATTTAAACCTCTCAAACCTATCAACTAGAATTAAGAGATTGGTAAATTTAATCGATAATATTAAAATAATCATCACTGAGACTGAAAAGGAAGCTCTATTATTAGAAGCTAACTTAATTAAGAAGATTAAACCACCTTATAATATATTATTAAGAGATGATAAATCATTTCCTTACATCTTCATAAATCATGAGCAAAATTTTTCTCAAATTAGCAAACATAGAGGTAAAAGTAAATTAAGAGGAAAGTATTATGGGCCTTTTGCCACAGTCGGTTCATTAAACTATACTTTAAAAATCTTACAAAAAGTTTTCTTACTTAGGTCTTGTGAAGATACTATATTTTCAAATAGAACCAAACCTTGTCTTCTATATCAAATTGAAAGGTGCAGTGGTCCATGCGTTGGTATTATCTCAAATAATGAATACAAAAGATCAGTGAAAGAGGCGGAACATTTCTTATCTGGACATCATAGTAAGCTTCAAAATAACCTTGCAGAGAAAATGAATATTGAAAGTGAAAAACAAAATTATGAAAAGGCAGCAAGTTTTAGAGATAAAATAAAAGCTCTCACGCAGATTCAGAGTCAACAAAATATTAATATTGCTAATATTAAAGACACAGATGTCATAACTATCGTTAGAGAGAGCGTAAAATCATGTATTCAAGTATTTATCTATAGGTCAGGTCAAAATTGGGGAAATAAATCTTTTTTTCCCAAACATGACAAAGATGTATCTACAGATGAAATCATAGATCGTTTTATTGTAGATTTTTATACAAAATATAAACCACCTTCAGAAATATTATTAAATCACAATTTATCGGAAAAAAGATTGATTTCTGAATCATTGAAGTCAATACATAAAGTAAATGTGAATTTTTTAATTCCAGAGCGTGGTAAGAAAAAAGATCTAATCGATTATGCAATTAAAAATACAAAATTATCATTAAATACTCACATATCTGAGTCTATAAGCAATGAGAAAATTCTTAATGATTTATCTAATGCTCTAGGTATACGAAACAAAATTAATAGAATTGAGACATATGACAATAGTCATTTATTTGGAAAAAATGCTGTTGGTGCAATGATAGTTTTTAATAAAAATGGTTTTGATAAAACCGCATATAGAAAATTTAACATTAATCATGAAAATATCACTCCTGGCGATGATTATGGAATGATGCGTCAAGTTTTAAAAAGAAGATTTAGTGAAAGAGCAGTCAAAGATAAAAAAAAATACATAAACTCGCCTCAGTTGATTTTAATTGATGGTGGCAAAGGTCACTATGAAGTTGCAATTAATGTTCTTAAAGAATTAAATATCAAAGATATTAGAGTAATGTCTATGTTTAAAGGGAATGGAAGGAAAGCTGAATTTGATAAAATAATTTTCAAAAACAAAATTAATTTTATTCAAAAGAATACATCAGAATTTTTTTTTCTCCAGAGATTAAGAGATGAGTCTCATCGATTTGCTATTGGCGCACATCGAAATAAAAATAAGAAGGATATTAAAAATTCTGAGCTTGAACCAATTAATGGACTAGGTAGGGCTAGAAGAAAAAATCTTATGAACTATTTTGGCTCAATTCAAAGCATTAAAACAGCATCATCTTCAGACTTAGAAAAAGTGGATGGAATTAGCAAGACAATGTCAGAAAAGATATATAATTACTTTAATAATTAATGAATAAAATACCGAATCTATTAACAATATTAAGAATACTATCAATTCCATTATTGATATTTTTGGTATTATCTTCCTCTAATTTTTATAATTTTTTTGCATTGATTTTATTCATTTTAATTTCAATTACAGATTACTTAGATGGATTTCTTGCTAGAAAAATGAATGTTGTATCTAAGTTTGGTGAAATGTTGGATCCAATAGCTGATAAAATTTTTATTATAAGTGTCCTTATAGCTCTAATGATTAGCCAGACGATAGATGGATTATCTACAATTCCTGCTTTTTTAATTATTGGAAGAGAAATTTTTATCTCTGGACTAAGAGAATTTTCTTCATCTGATACAAATACGAAACTTCAAGTCTCATATCTAGGTAAAATTAAGACAGCCTTTCAAATGCTAAGTCTCGTCCTTTTAATTTCTACTCAAATTAATGAAGTAAATAATCTATATATTTATCAATTAGGAATATTTTTATTATGGGTCTCAATGATTCTAACTATTATCAGTGGTTATAAATATTATCGAACAGTTTTTAATTAAGATCTAACAAGGTCATGGAATTCCTGCATGAATTTAAATGTCTGAGTATCTTCACCGGTCTGAAACAAATTTTCATCAATTGATTGAATTGGCGTAACTTCTGCTGCAGTTCCTGTTAAAAAAGCTTCATCATATTTTGAAACTTCCTCAGGTTTAATATGTTTCTCAGTAACTTTATATCCATTCTTCGAGACCATTTCAATTACCGTTTGACGAGTTATTCCATTTAAAAAACAATCTGGTATTGGGGTATGTATCTCTTTATTTTTTACAAAAAATATATTTGCTCCTGTGCCTTCGGCAACATAGCCACGATAATCTAACATTAAAGCATCGTTGTAACCTTTATTTTCTGCAAACTCCTTAGACATGGTACAAATAACATATGGTCCAGATGCTTTAGCTTCACATGGAGCTGTATCAGGAGAAGGCCTTTTCCAAGGAGATGTAATTAGTTTCAAACCTGCTTTTCTATCTTCTATTTTAAAATATGATGCCCAATCATCCCATACTGCGATTGCAACATTTATGTCAGCGTTTGAAGTTGACAGCCCCATTTGCTGACTACCCCTCCAAGCAATAGGCCTAACATAGCAGTCACTTAAAGCCATTTTACTAATAAGTTCGTCTTTTGCTTTGTTAATCGCTTCTTCACTGTAAGGAATCTTGATGCCTACTATTTCAGCTGATTTAAATAATCTCTTTGTGTGTTCTTCAGACTTAAAAATTTTCCCATTATAGGCTCTCTCACCCTCAAAAACAGCACTTGCATAATGCATTCCTTGAGTGATTATATGGCACTTAGCATCATTCCAATCAATGAATTCGCCATTCATCCATATAATTCCATCTCTATTATCAAAAGGTTTTGCAGTCATAAATATTTTATTAAATTCGTGAGATAGCTAATTATCATAAATATTTCTTGATTAATATCTATTTTTCAAATTATTATGTCATAGTGTCTGACTTAAATTTTAATAATCCAAAAGGATCACCTCTGCTTTATCTCAGAGAAGATAAAGTAAAAGAATCTTTAAATACATTTTTTAATGTCTCTAAAAATTTTGAAAAAATTATCACTGATAAAATCAATAACGATACATTTGGTATAGCAGACATAAGATGTCTTTTAATTATTAATTTAAATCCTGGAATAATATTTAATGAATTGATGGAAGAGCTAGATATAAGCAAGCAGAGTCTTAATCGAGTTCTAAAAAAACTAATTCTCAATAACTTTATAATTCAAAAAATTAATTCAGAAGATGCTAGAAAGAAGAATCTTTATTTATCTAATCAAACTAATAAAATGTTGGATAATATACTAGAACCAATATTAAAAGATATATCAGAAGCATTCCAAAAATCAGGATCTAATTCTGTTCAAGGGTTTAACCAAATAATAAACAATATTATAAAGAGAAAAGAAAATGATGCCTGACTTTCACTTATTAATTGTTGATGATGATGATAAAATTAGATCACTTCTAAAATCATTCTTAATTAGTAAAAATTTCTTAGTTTCAACAGCTGAAAATGCTTATGAAGCAAAAGAAATGATTGAATACATAAAATTTGATTTATTAATTATTGACATAATGATGCCTGGAATGAATGGCTTTGATTTAACTCGTGAGATTAGAAATAATTCTAATGTTCCAGTGATTCACTTAACAGCAATGGATGAAAAAAAGGATGTGATTCAAGGCTTAGAGATAGGTGCTGATGATTATATTGCTAAACCATTTGAACCTAAAGAACTTGAACTTAGGATAAGTAATATTTTAAAGAAAAATTCAACAAAATCAAAAAATAAGACCTTGCAGTTAAATAATATTTTACTTGATTTAAGTACTGGGTCCATCAAAGGACTGAATAAAGATTTATCACTAAGTGAAAATGAAATTAAAATCTTAGAAATTCTATCTTCAAAACCAGGTGAGTCTTTTAAAAGGGAGTTCTTAATTAAATCACTTGGTTTTAATCAAGAGAGAACATTAGATGTTTGCATTAATAGATTAAGAAAAAAGATAGAAAAGAATCCAAAAGTCCCAAAATATCTTAAAACCAAAAGAGGATCTGGATATGTTTTATGGATAGATTGACATGAAAATTAAAAATTTTTTACCTCAGAACCTTCTTGGTAGAACAATACTAATTGTGATATTCCCATTCATAATGTTTCAACTCATAATTTTATCATACTATTACAATAGTTTATGGGAAAGAACGTTACACCAATTATCTCGTTCTGTAGTTCAAGAAATTACCCTTGTATCACAATTAATAAATAGTAAGGGCTATTCAAAAACAGAAGTGGCATTAATTGAAAAATCAATTGGACTTGAAATAAATTTATATGAAGAAAAACCATACCAATTAAATGAAGAGCATAAAAAAGAAAGTATCATATTTCAAACTTTAAGAACTGAATTATCAAACTCTTTTAAAAAAGAAATATATATTAAAGATTTAAGTGAGCTTGATAAAGTATTAGTAGTACTTCAATTTGATGCAAGCTTTATGGAATTTATTTTTTATAAAAAAAGAATTAATACATCAAGGAATCATATTTTTTTAGGATGGCAAATTATTTCTTCACTAATACTAATAATTATTTCTATGCTATTTCTTAAAAATCAAATTAAACCAATTACTAATCTTGCAAGAGCTGCTGAAAGTTTTGGAAAGGGTCAAAATATTGATGATTTCAAGGTTTCTGGTGCTACTGAAGTTAGACTTGCCTCAAATGAATTCCTTAAAATGAAAGATAGAATTGTCAAACAAATTGATCAACGTTCTTTAATGCTTGCGGGAGTTAGCCATGACTTAAAGACTCCTCTTACTCGAATTCGGTTGCAAACTGAATCAATTAAGGAAGATGAAATAAAACAATCTCTAAATGATGAGGTTCAACATATGAATGAAATGTTGAATGAATATTTAGAATTTTCTTCAACTGAACAACAAACAAAGGGCGGCAATATAAGTCCTATAGAAGCAATTTTAAAAATAAAAAATGATATAAATTTTAAAGATAAAAATATTGAAGTTGAAGTTACTGAAGATACTGGCTCTGTTGTTAATGAAAATATATTCAATAGAGTAATTATAAATGTACTTAATAACTCGGTATTACATGCAGATCATATTAAAGTATTGATAGAAATTAATAGTCAATTAATACTCGTTAGCATTCATGACAATGGTCCTGGCATCCCCGATCATGAAAAAGCAAGTGTTTTTAAACCTTTTTATCGAATTGATAAAAGTAGAAATCAAAATAGAACTAATTCAGGACTGGGCCTGTCCATCTCAAAATCATTATTATCTCAAATCAATGGTTCAATTGCTCTTAAAGATAGTTTTCTTGGAGGCTTAGAGGTAAAAATTGAGATTGAGAATAAATAAAAAAATTAATTTAGTTTTTTAGATCTGTCTCTTGCTTGATTTATTGCTGTATTCAAAATTTTGTAAAACTTATCGGAGGAAATAAGAGACCTGATTGCAGCATCTGTCGTACCTCCTTTGCTAGTAACTTTTTCTCTTAATATTGAAGGGTGCTCTCCCCTATCAATCATGAGCAATATAGACCCTAAAAAAAGATGGATAATCATTTCATCAGATTGTTTAAAGCCATTTTTTGAGGCAATTTTTGACAGTGTTTCAATAAAGAAATAAACATATGCCGGTCCACTTCCAAATATTGCGGTAAAAGTATCTATTCGAGACTCTTTATTTACTTCAATAACTTGACCCACAAGACTCAAAAATTGCTTTGATAGTTTTTTTGCTTTCGGGGTTGTTTTTTGATCAAAATAAACGACAGATGATCCCATACTCACAGATATAGGCGTGTTTGTCATTGACCTTACAATATTTAAATTTTGATTCGATAACTTTCTCAAAGTTGAAGTTTTTTTGCCCGCGATAATTGAAATAATTACTGATCTTTTAATCAGATTTGCCAGATTTAATGAAAAAAGATTATCAACTTGATTAGGCTTCACTGCAAGTAAAACAATATCCAGTTGAGCTACATTACTTAGCTCTTCTTCATTTTTGATTAAAACTATTTTTTTCCCTTTTTTTAAGTTTAAAACTTTTTTTGATGGCTTTGGCTCAAGCACAATAATTTTTTTACTAGAAAATTTGCTCTTAATTAATGAAGATATAAATGAAATACCCATGTTGCCAGCACCAATAATTAAAATAGTTTTATTATGAATTTCTGCCATCTTTACCTAATCTCTGTTTATTAACTTTTTTTTCTTCTCTAAATTTTTTAAAAATTACTATTTCATCTTTAAATATGCTTGAGAACTCATAAATATTTATAAATATCTTTGATGCTATTGTTTTTATATTATTACTAGGTTTCATTGAGGATAAATTACTATTGGTTTATATTAAGTTACATGATTTATCTTGATTATCCATCTATTAGCCCAATTATCTTTTCTATAGGTCCATTTGAGATCAGATGGTACTCAATGGCTTATATAATCGGATTTTTATTTGCATGGCAATATATTAAATTCTTATCAAATAAAAAAGAATTATTTGGATTCGAAACAAATCTTGATAGTCAATCAGTAGATGACCTCATTTTTTATTCAATAATTGGATTGATTGTTGGCGCTCGCCTTGCCTATGTGATTTTTTATAATGGTACATATTATTTAAATAACCCTATCCACGCACTTTATGTATGGGAAGGTGGACTATCTTTCCATGGTGGTTTGGTAGGAATTATAATTGCTATTTTTTATATCAAGTTAAAATATGAAATTAAATTTTATATTATTAGCGATTTAATATGTTCATCTGCCCCTGTAGGAATTTTCTTTGGTAGAATTGCAAATTTTATAAATGGTGAATTATATGGAAGACCTTCATCATCATTTTTTGGAATGATTTTTCCAAATACAGATGGAAAAATTAGACATCCAAGTCAACTTTATGAGGCTTTTTTTGAGGGTATTTTAATATTTTTAATTCTAAATTTTTTAATATTTGGATTTAAAAAATTATCAAATCCAGGACTAATAAGTTCTATTTTTTTGATTCTATATGGAATATTCAGATTTTTAATTGAATTTACACGAGAACCTGATGCTCAATTAGGTTTTATTTTTAATTTCCTCACAATGGGGATGATACTATCAGTACCAATGATAATTGCTGGTTTTATAATTTTATTTATTTCAAAAAAAAATAATGTTGATTGAGCCAGAAGCTAAAATTTTAAGCATTATTGACAAGAGAGGCTATATTCACCTTGATGAGTTTATTGAGATTTCTCTTAATAAATTAGAACTTAGCTATTATAAATCTAGAAGCCCTTTAGGCAAAAATGGAGATTTCATCACTGCTCCTGAAATATCACAGCTTTACGGAGAAATAATAGGCCTTTTCATTGCCAACTATATAAAAGAAAATCATCTCAAAGAATTTAATTTAATTGAATTGGGTCCAGGCAAAGGAACTTTAATGAAAGATGTTGTTAGAGTCTTATCAGCCATTTTTAAAAATAAAATTTATTATGATATTCATTTTGTTGAGATAAATAAAAATTTTCAAAGTAATCTTAGAGAACAATTTAGTGATTGTATTATTCATTTGTCAGTTGATACACTACCAAGTAAAAATTCTATATTCGTAGCAAATGAATTCTTTGATGCTTTTCCTATAGTTCAGGCTCATAAAATTGATAACAGGTTATATGAAACAATAATTACAAAAGACTCAGGAAAGCTTATTTTTGATAAAAAAGAAATTAGAAAAGAATACGAAGCACTATTTTATCTAGATAAATTTTCTAGTAATCAAATTATCGAAAAATCACCAACTGCAACTCTATTATTTGAGACAATAGTTAATCGCCTATTAAAAAATAAAGGTATGATGATAATTATGGACTATGGATATACATCTGACCAAAATATAAGTACTCTTCAATCAATAAAAAATAACAAAAAAACTAACTTTCTAGATAGTATAGGAAAGCAGGATTTAACATCTAATGTAAATTTTAATGAATTATTAAAAATCCTTAATAAAAAAAAGATAAAAAATAAATTGATACAAACTCAAAGAAAATTTTTGATTGAAAATGGCATCAATCATAGGGCGGAAGTACTTATAAAAAGAAATAAAGAAAAAGAAAATGAAATTCTTAATCAAGTGTCTAGATTAATTGATATTGATAAAATGGGAACCTTATTCAAATTTTTACAATTTAACTGTAATTGATAGATGTTTTTTTCAAAAAATCTTGAAGAAATTGATCATTGTTTCTTTTCAAAGTTAGGAGGGGTATCAACTGATAAATATTTTAGTCTTAATTGTGGTAAAGGGTCCAATGATAGCAATGCAAATGTTAAAAGAAATTTAAAATTTGTAGCAGACTACTATGACTTAAAAATTAATAATATTATCACATTACATCAAAATCACTCAAATAAAGCTGTAATAATTTCTGATCAAAATATGAAGAAATATAATTTATGTTTTGATGGATTAGTGACAAATAAAAAAAATATTATTTTGGGTATTTTAACTGCTGATTGTGCTCCAATATTATTCTACGATTCATATAATATGATTGTGGGTGCATGTCATGCTGGTTGGAGAGGTGCATTAACAGGAATTATCGAGAATACATTAATCAAAATGAAAAGTATTGGTTCGAAAATAGATAATATCAGATGTGCAATTGGACCTTGTATCGGCCAAGAGTCATACGAGGTTGGCAAAGATTTTTATAATGAATTTGTATCTGTCGAAAGTACTGCCCATCAATTTTTTGAAAAAAAACCCAATGAGATAAGTAAATATACATTCTCTCTAGAGGGATATATTATTGATAAATTATCAAGACTTGGCATTAACAGTATTAATTCAATAAGAATTGATACATTTAAAGAGGATCATATCTGTTTTAGCTACAGAAAGTCATTAATAAAAAAAGAAAATGATTATGGTAGAATGATCTCAACAATTGTTATAAAAGAATAAATATAATGAAAATTATTGCCGGAAATAGCAATCTTCCACTTTCTTCAGATGTAAGTAAATACCTCCAAATTGACCTTGCAAAGGCTACAATTCGACGATTTGCTGATGAAGAAGTTTACGTTGAAATCAAAGAAAACATTAGAGGTGAAGACGTATTTGTTATTGAGTCAACATCTTACCCAGCTAATGATAATTTAATGGAACTTCTAGTGATTATTGATGCATTAAAAAGAGCGTCCGCAAAACGGATTACTGCTGTACTGCCTTACTTTGGCTATGCAAGACAGGACAGAAAACCAGGACCAAGAACACCTATTTCTGCAAAATTAGTTGCAAACTTAATTTCTACCGCTGGAGCAGACAGAGTTTTAACTGTAGATTTGCACGCTGAACAAATTCAGGGTTTTTTTGACATACCAACAGATAATTTATTTGCGGGTCCTGTTTTTTCTAGAGACATAAAAGATCAATTTGATTTATCAAATCTTGTAGCTGTTTCTCCAGATATAGGAGGAGTTGTAAGAGCGAGGGCAATCGCAAGTAAATTTGGTGCATCGATTGCAATTGTTGACAAAAGACGGCCGAAAGCTGGTGAAAGCGAAGTAATGAATATTATTGGTGAAGTTGATGGAAAGGATTGCATCATTTTGGATGATATAATCGACTCAGCTGGAACAATATGTAATGCTGCAGACAAATTAATAGAAATCGGAGCGAAGAGTGTCACAGCTTACGTAACTCATGGAGTGCTATCGGGAAAAGCACTTAGTAGAATTAAGGATTCAAAATTAAAAGAAGTGGTAATTACAGACACCATCAATAACACTGAAAATGCCAAGGAAGTTGAAAAGATAAGAATCATACCTATTTCAGTCCTATTAGGGGAAGCAATTCGCCGAATTTCAGAGGAAAGTTCAGTCTCAAGTCTGTTTGAATTTTAATTAATTAAACTTGCCTTCTATTATAATTTAATTTATTACCACTACAAATATCATGGCAAAAGAAACAAATATTGAAGCGGTTATTCGTGATGGGTCTGGAAAATCTGCTGTTAAAAAAGTAATGGCAGGTGGCAAAATACCATCAATCCTATATGGCCTTAATGAAAAGCCTGTTAATATTGCAGTCGATAAAATTTTCATTCAAAAAGAATTAAATGCCGGCGGCTTCTTAACAAAAATATTCAATTTGAATATTGAAGGTAAAAAAAATCTTGCTATACCTAGAGATATTCAATTTCATCCATTATCGGATCAGCCAATTCATGTTGATTTTCTAAGGTTATCAGAGGATTCAAAAATTACTCTGGATATTCCAACTAGATTTATAAATGAAGAAGCATCGCCTGGTTTAAAACGAGGTGGTGTATTAAATGTAAATAGAAGAACCGTACAATTAAGTTGTCCTGCAAACAATATTCCTGAAGAGCTAGTATTTGATCTTACAGGCCTTGAAATCGGAGACACAATTAGGATATCAATGGTCAATTTGGATGAGGGTGTTCAGCCAACAATTACCGATAGAGATTTTACTGTTGCTTCTGTAGCGGCACCTACTGTTGTCAAAGAGCCAGAACCTCAAGCAGAAGGCGATGAAGCTGCTGCAGTTGAAGGTGATGGTGACGCAAAGGACTCTGAAACAGAACAAGACGCTAAAGAAGAAGACAAGTCTTAAAGTATCTCTTTTTAAAATTTTTTTACCATATAATATTTATTTATGATTGCTTTGATAGGATTAGGAAATCCTGGAGATAAATATTCTCTTAACCGCCATAATATTGGCTTTATGGCTATAGATAAAATTTGTGAAAATTTAAATGCTGAACCAATTAGTGGTAGTAAAATTAATGGCGATTGTTTTAAATTACAACTACATGGAAAAAAAATTATCTTATTTAGATCACATGAATTTATGAATGAATGTGGCCTTTCAATATCAAAAATAATAAAATTCTATAAAATAAAGATAGAAAATCTTTTTGTCTTTCATGATGATTTAGACCTGAAGCTTGGAAAGATCCGAATTAAAGAAGGTGGAAATCCTGCTGGTCATAATGGATTAAAATCTATAGATAGCTATATAGGCAAAAACTATAATAGAATTAGGATGGGAATTGAACATCCCGGAAATAAAGAACTTGTAATTAAGCATGTTCTCTCAAACTTCAAAAAAAATGAATTTACTATTTTTGATCAAATAAATGAGAATATCTCAAATAATATTGATTTACTTATTAAAAGAGAATATTCCACATTTATGAATAAAATTAAAATTCAATAATGGGATTTAGTTGTGGAATAGTTGGGCTTCCCAATGTAGGTAAATCAACATTATTCAATGCCCTAACAAAAAAAATAACTGCTGAAGCAGCAAATTACCCGTTCTGCACTATTGAACCAAATGAAGGTACAGTAATTGTACCTGATGAAAGGATTTATAGATTGAGTGAAATCTCAAATTCAAAAAAAACAATTCCTGCGACTTTAAAGTTTTACGATATTGCAGGTCTAGTTAAGGGTGCTTCAAAAGGTGAAGGTCTAGGTAATAAATTTTTATCACATATAAGAGAAGTAGATGCAATAATTCATTTGGTTAGATGTTTCGAGGATGAAAATATTACTCATGTAAGTAACTCAATAAATCCTATTAATGATGCAGAGGTAATAGATACAGAACTGATTTTGTCTGATCTTGAAATGCTAGAAAAAATAAAGACTAACTTACAAAAATTAGTAAAAAAAGGTGATAAAGATGCTATCAAAAAAACTCAATCTATTGATCAAATAGTGTCTCATTTATCAAGTGGTATGCCAGCAAGATCACATGAAAATATATCTGAAATTAAAAATTATCTGAATGAATATAATTTGATAACACTTAAACCGGTTATTTATGTTTGTAATGTCGATGAAGACTCTATTATTAAAGGAAATAAATTTTCAGATAGTTTTAAAGATTTTGTTCAGTCAAATATAATTTTAATTTCTGCAGATATTGAGTCACAAATAGCAACATTAACATCTGAAGAACAGTCTGATTTTCTATCTACTCTTGGACTAGAGGAGTCTGGTCTAAATAAAATTATTAAAGAAGGCTACCTTATCCTCAATCTTATTACATACTTTACTTCTGGTGAAATGGAAAGTAGGGCATGGACCATCGAACGAGATACTCTTGCGCCTGATGCAGCTGGAAAGATCCATACTGACTTCAAAAATGGTTTTATCAGAGCTGAAACAATTTCATCTGATGATTTTATTACTTGCAAAGGTGAGTTAAAAGCTAGAGAATTGGGCAAATTAAGAAGCGAAGGAAAGGAATACATTGTGCAAGATGGAGATGTTATGCACTTTCTATTCAATAATTAAATGGAACATAATCTAGTTTTTCCCACTTACGAAGAGATTCATGAAAAATCAGTCAAACTTGCGGAATTGATAAAAGATAAAAATATTAATTTCACAAAAATGGTTGTTGTCTCAAGAGGAGGATTTGTTCCTGCATCAGTCGTTGCATACTGCCTTGGCATCCAAGATGTCGATATTGTCTCCATCCAAAGTTATATTCATAGAGAACCTGGTGAAGCTTTTGTTCATAGAGCCCCTAAAACTGATGAGGTAGTTTTAGTAATTGACGATATTGTTGATAAGGGCGGAACCGCAAAAGCATTAAGAGAATTTATGCCAAATATGCACTTAGCGGTTGTTTATGCAAAACCTAGGGGTCTTCCATTAGCAAATACGTATGTTGAAGAAATTACTCAGGAAACCTGGCCTGTCTTCCCCTGGGATGAGGAAGACAAAGCCAATCACTAGATACTACTTTTAGGCGATAAAATATAGAACCGACAATATCCCAATTACAATCGATCCTGCATTTAAGTCTTCATGTCTTCCACTTAGCGCTTTTATAACAACATAAGCTATAAAGCCTAAAGCGATTCCATGTGCAATACTGAAAGTCAGAGGCATTAGTACTGCCGCAAGAACTGCTGGAGCATATTCACTCACATCATCCCATTCGATATCCCTTAAATTTTTAAGAAAAAATGTTGCAACGAAAACCAATGCTGGAGCTGTTGCGAAAGCAGGGATACTTTGAGCTAATGGAGCTAAAAATAAACAGATTGCAAAAAGAACAGCAACTGTGACAGCTGTAAGTCCTGTTTTACCACCTTCCTTTACGCCAGCACCAGATTCAATATATGAAGTAGTATTTGAAGTACCCGCTAACGCACCTACAGTAGTAGCAACTGAATCAGCTAATACAGCTTTTCCAATTCCATCAACTTTGCCTTCACTGTCAACTTTGCCAGTTAAGTTTGCAACTGATGTTAATGTTCCTGCAGTATCAAAAAAATCAACAAACAGAAAAGCAAACGCAACACCTATAAAACCAGAAGTCGCTATAAGGCTGAAGTCTAAAGAAAAAGCATGTGACGCAGGAGGAATAGAGCCAACAACACCTTCAATTGAGCTAATTCCCATGACCCAAGCAATAACACTTACTACTAGAATACCAATAATGATTGATCCAGTTATACCTCGCTTGTCTAGGATTGCCATTACCATAAAACCTACTGCAGCTAAAATAACGGGCATAGATGTGACATCGCCTAAGCCAACAAGCGTTGCAGGATTATCTACGACTACACCTGCATTTTTTAATCCAATGATTGCAAGGAACAAACCTATTCCAGCACCAACACCAAATTTCATACTTCTTGGAATGCTGTTGATGATCCATTGCCTTGCTGGTGTTACCGATAATAAAATGAAGACTAAGCCAGCAACAAAAACTGCTGTTAAGGCTTGTTGATATGTATAGCCCATTCCAAATACGACACCGAAAGCAAAAAATGCATTAAGTCCCATTCCTGGTGCAAGTGCTATAGGCCAATTCGCCCATAGACCCATAATCAAACAACCGATAACGGCTGCTATGATCGTTGCGACAAATACACCTCCAAAGTCCATTCCTGTTCCTTCAGTAGATAAAATTGCCGGATTAACAACAATGATATATGCCATTGTTAAAAATGTTGCGAAACCAGCAACAATTTCTGTTCTTACAGAGGTATTGTTACTGCTCAGCTTGAATATATTTTCTAGCATTCGACTCTCCTAATTATGATTATTAATAATCTACATTATGATCTAATAGTTTTCGAATAAGATAATTCTCAAAATGTGGATAAGATTTTTTGAATTTATTTTAACAAATTCAATTAATTAAATGACAGAGATAAGATTTTAGTGCGTATCTCTCCAAATACTCTTGTTTGTGAAATAAAATAAAAATGCAAGAATCAAAAGATAAATTATTACTTTAAAGCCCATTCTTTTTCTTTCTTCTAACTTTGGTTCAGCTGACCAGGTAAGAAATGTAGTGACATCATGTGCCATTTGTTCTTCAGTAGCTGCTGTACCATCAGTATATTCAATTCCATCTTCATAAAGAACTTGTGGCATTGCTATTCTCATGCCTTTTGCATACTCGTTATAATATACTCCATCATCTAATTCAGTTCCTTCAGGCGCATCTTTATAACCAAGTAAGAGGGAATAGATATAATCTGGACCATTTGGTCTTGCTTTAACGATTACTGATAGATCTGGAGGATATGCTCCTCCATTAGCTGCCCTTGCTTGTTGTTCATTCTCCCAAGGACTAACGAATTTATCAGATAAGATTGCTGATCTCATAAACATCTCGCCATCCTGATCTGGACCAGTTTCAACTTCGAACATCGCAGCCATTGCCTTAGCTTGCTTTTCAGAAAATTCCGGACCCCCTGGCTGAACGAGATTTCTATAACTTAGTAAATCCATTGAGTGGCAGCCTGAACATACCTCAGTGTAAACCTGATAACCTCTTTGAAGCGAAGCTCGTTCAAATTTACCGAGAGGACCTTCAAATGACCAGTAAGGTCTTATAGGTTCGTGTATTTCTGCAGCAATTAAGATTGACTGAAAGGTAGATACCGAAAAAATTAATAAAACTAAAAATTTTATAAACTTTAACACGCTATGCTGTGGCAGTAGCAGCTTTCGCCGCCCTCTCCTTCTCATTTAGAACAGGTTCACTAATACTTTTCGGCAGTGGTTTGGTTTTTTCAACAAAACCAAGAACAGGCAAAATAATAATAAAGTGAACAAAATAGTATATTGTGGCTATTCGAGAAATAATTACATAAACTCCTTCTGCTGGCTGTGCTCCTAAGTATCCAAGCAATAAAAAGTTAGCCAAAAATATCCAATAAAATTGTTTAAACAATGGTCTATATTTTGCAGATCTTACTTTAGAAGTATCAAGCCAGGGTAGAAAGGCGAGAATTGCAATTGCTGATACCATCATTATGACTCCACCCAACTTATCAGGAATAGCTCTTAGGATTGCATAGAATGGAAGAAAATACCACTCAGGGACAATATGCTCTGGAGTTTGTAGTGGATTTGCCTGAATGTAGTTATCAGTATGACCAAGTAGGTTTGGAGTAAAGAATACAAATCCTGCAAAAATAATCATAAAAACTAAAAGAGCAAAAACATCTTTCACAACATAATGTGGATGAAAAGGAACTGTATCTTGAGATCCCTGAACCACATCAATGCCTTCAGGATTATTATTTCCAGGCACATGCAAAGCCCACACATGCAATATAACCAATCCAAAAATCAAAAAAGGAAGAAGATAGTGCAATGTGAAAAATCTTGTTAATAACGGAGAACCTACAGAATATCCTCCCCACAACCAGTTAGTAATTGACTCTCCAAATACTGGAATAGCACTAAATAGGTTTGTGATTACTGTGGCTCCCCAGAAACTCATCTGACCCCAAGGTAAAACATAGCCCATGAATGCAGTTGCGATCATCAATAGGAAAATGAAAACTCCTATAATCCATATTAATTCTCTTGGCTCTTTGTAAGATCCATAAAATAAAGATCTAGCCATATGAATATAAACAGCAATAAAAAACATCGATGCTCCATTTGCATGAATATATCTCAATAACCATCCATAATTTACATCACGCATAATGTGTTCAACACTTGAAAAAGCAAGATCGGCATCAGCGATATAGTGCATTGCTAAAACTAATCCCGTAATAATCTGAGTAACAAGACAAAAAGTTAATATGCCACCAAATGTCCACCAATAATTTAAGTTTTTGGGAGTTGGGTATTGCATTAAATGGCCATTAAATAGAGTGATTAAAGGTAATCGCTTATCAATCCATTTTGCTACTGCTGACTGTGGTTTATAATCTGTACTCATAAATCTTATTTATCCAATTTTAATAGTATTATCATCTAAAAATACATAATCCGGAATTTCAAGATTTGTAGGGGCTGGGCCTTTTCTTATTCTTCCTGATGTATCATAATGAGAACCATGGCAAGGACAAAACCAACCATTATAATCACCTTTATTGCCAAGAGGAATGCAACCAAGATGAGTGCAGATTCCAACCATTACAAGCCACTCAGGGTTTTGTACCCTGTTATCATCGATCTCAGGGTCAGGTAAATCCTCAATTTTTACTGCTTTAGCTTCTGCAATTTCTTCTCCAGTTCTTCTTCTTATAAATACTGGTTTTCCCCTCCATAAGACTGTAATACTCTGGCCAGGTACAATTGTTGATACATCAACTTCAGTCGAAGCAAGGGCTTTTACTGACGCATCAGGGTTCATTTGAGAAACTAGGGGTATTCCAATTGCTGCAGCACCAGCTGCACTGAAAGCTGCCGTTGAAATATACAAGAAGTTTCTTCTAGTTACTGGCTTAGAATCTGACAAATTTGTAATCTCTTGTTGAATATATAGTATTTAATCCCAATATGTTCTTTTATCAATAAACCATTGGTATTGTCACCTAAATTTTGTGGCAAGATGACGCATATTAAAAAAATAGATAAGATAGAAAATAATGAAACTTGTGATTTTTCAACCTGATATACCCCAAAATACCGGCGCAATGGTAAGAACGTGTGCATGTTTTGATACAGATATTGAAATTATACATCCCTGTAGCTTTCCATTAAATGATAAATTATTGAAGAGGTCAGCAATGGACTATGCAAGCTCAATAAAAATCACTGAACATGATAGTTGGGATTCATTTAAAAAGTCATTAAATTCAAAAAAAAGAATTATATTGCTATCTACAAAAGGTAAAATTGCTCATACAGATTTTACTTTTCAAAATGATGATCTTTTGATGGTAGGCAGAGAATCAGCTGGAGTTCCAACTGAAATTCACGACCAGGTAGATGAAGTTGTAACTATTCCAATTTCAAAGTCGTCTAGGTCCCTAAATGTTTCAACGGCTGCTGCCATTGCACTGTCAGAAGCAATGAGACAACTAAAAATATAAATGATGAAAAATTTTAAAAAAAAAGAGATTTCAAAAAAATGGTTCAAACTTTTACGCAACCAAATAATCAATGAGTTTGAAAATATAGAAAATCAAAACACTAGTAAAAAATTAAAGTTTAAGAAAAAAAATTGGAAAAGAAAACCTCATCTCAAAAAAGATAATGGTGGTGGACAAATGGCAATTATGTATGGAAACATTTTTGAAAAAGTTGGTGTAAATATATCAACAGTTTATGGCTCATTATCTCAAGACTTCAAATCAAATCTTCCTGGAACAAATAAAAATTCTAATTTTTGGGCCAGTGGAATTTCAGTTGTAGCTCATATGCAAAACCCTTATTTGCCTTCATTTCATTTTAACACACGAATGATTGAAACTTCAAAAATTTGGTTTGGAGGTGGAATGGATATGACCCCTACTTTTAAGAACTCAAAACATAAAAAAATGTTTCATTCAAATATTAAAAATATGTGTGATGATCATAATAAAAATTATTATAAAGATTTTTCTAAGTACTGTGACGAATACTTCTATTTGCCGCATAGAAAAGAAGCTCGTGGTGATGGAGGTATTTTTTACGATTATCTCAATTCTTCGTCATGGGAAGCTGATTTTAATTTCACAAAGGATGTGGGTTCATGTTTTTTGGATGTAGTTTCAAGAATTATATCGATGGATATGAGTAAAAATTGGAAAAAAGAACATAAAGAACAGCAAAAAATTAAGCGTGGTCGATATGCTGAGTTTAATTTATTATATGATAGAGGAACAAAATTTGGACTTCAAACAGACGGTAATATAGATGCCATATTGATGTCAATGCCTCCTGAAGCAAAATGGATTTAATATTATGACTGAACCAATCACTGTTAATGGCGCTCAAAAATTACAAGATGAGCTTAATGATTTAGTTAATAATAAGCGTCAGCAAGTTATTCAAGCTATAGCTGAGGCAAGAGAACATGGTGACCTAAAAGAAAATGCTGAATATCATGCAGCGAAAGAGGAGCAAGGTCATATCGAAAGTCGAATTCAAGAAATCCAGCTATTATTATCAAATGCTGAAATAATAGATATTACCAAAGTTGAGCAAAAAACGAAAACTATAGTTTTTGGATCAACTGTTGAACTATCAGATCTCGATGATGAGACAAAAGTAAAATATCAAATAGTAGGAAATGATGAAGCAGATATTGAAAAAGGACTTATATCTTTTAAATCTCCCGTTGCATCAGCACTGATTGGAAAAGAAAAAGGTGACTTCGTATCCGTTTCAACTCCCAAAGGTGAAAAAAGTTATGAAGTAATAAAAATAATTTATAAATAGTTATTTGTAAGATAAACAAATTGCTTTTAATCTCTCAAAAATTGAATATTCATCATCAATAAAATCACTATCGATCCACCACTCTTCTAACTCAGATAAGATTTTGCCTACTAATGGACCTTCTTCAATTCCCATTCGAATTATATCGTTTGCGCCAAAAGAAAATTTTGGTTGCTGGAAATTTTTGGCAACTTCATAAAGGGTATGCCAGTTGAGATCATTTTTTTGATTGGAATCTTTAATCCAATTTAAGATTACAAAGTTTTGAAATTTTTCTATACCTAAACGATATAATTTAGCTCGTGACTCTTTAATTGATAAATATGACTTAATTGATAAATCTAAATTTATAAAAGTTCTTAAATTTTCTGCCTCTTCATTACTGATAGGAAATTGTTCTATAAAATTATTCGCATTGTACTCTGAACTTTCAAGTAAAATTGAAAACTTTAATAAATAATCAATAGGCTTGTTTATCTTATTTTCAATGTATGAAATTTTTAAATAATCCTTAATAAACGAAATATCTTTTGATATTTCAATTAAAATGTTGGCCTCATTCATCATTGAAAGAGATTTAAAAGAATTATTTTGATTTATAATCTTTTTTAACTCAGTCCAAATTCTTTCTTTAGAAATTTTACTAAAGTTTTTTGATCCTTCTTTGAATACTTTCTTTAAATTTGCATCGATCTCAAAATTAGAAAAGTCTGCATAAAATCTAAAATATCTTAATATCCTTAAATAATCCTCTTTTACTCTATCGTTGGCACTACCAATAAACTTCAGATTTCTGTTTTCTATATCATCTATACCATTGTGAAAATCAAAGAGTTCCCCATCTCGATTTGCATATATTGCATTTATCGTAAAATCTCTTCTTAAAGAGTCAGCTTTTATATCTGAGGTATACTTAACTTTTGCGTGCCTTCCGTCCGTTTCGATATCCTCTCTTAATGATGTTATTTCATAGTTTTTTGAATCAATTACTGCAGTGACCGTTCCATAATTAATTCCAATATCGTAAAATTTTATATTATTATTCGATAGAGTTTTAACAACTTCTTCTGGATCAATATCTATTGCAAAATCTATATCTGTAACTTCTTTACCTGATAAAGTATCTCGAATACAGCCACCGACTAGATAAATACCTTGATTATTATTAAATAAATTAAAGATAGTCTTAACTTCTGGCAGTTTGATAAGTTCATTTACTTTTTTCATTTTAACTTACTCATAAGAACATCGTAAAGATTTATCAACATACCAGCTGTTGCACCCCAAATATAATTTTCTTCATATTGTATAACATTAAAATCATAATCATATGATCTATCACCTTGTTTAAAAGATTTTATCTCACGTGAATGATTTTTTGAGTCCATTAGAAATCTAAGTGGTAGAAAAAAAATGCTATCAACTTCTTCATGGTTTATATTAAATTTAGTCTGGTGATCAATCATTGCTAGAATTGGCATTATTCTAAAACCTGTGCCAGTTTGATAAGCGTCTAAACATCCTAAAATATTAATATTTTTGCTCTCTATTCCTACTTCTTCATAACTTTCACGAGTAGCGGTGTCTACTGGAGATATGTCAGTTGAATCTATTCTTCCTCCAGGAAAACTTACTTGACCTGCATGGTCCTCTAAATGTGCAGATCTATTGGTTAGTAAAATATTGATTTCACCATTTAAGTCTAAAAATGGAACAAGCACTGATGCTTTTGTCAGACTCAAGCTTATCCCAGAATCGATACACTCTTTTTCAAAATAATCATGAGATAACTTTTTATTTTGAGATAAAAAATAAACTAGATCTTCTCTTCTTATATTATTTTTATAATTCATATAGTTTAAAATAGTTATTATTACTTAAAAGCGCTAAACATTTTTTACTTTCTATGTTTACTTCTTCAGCATTATCAATAATTTCATAATAGACTGACCTTGAAATTAAAGCCTTAAGATTTCTTCTTACAGTAATATATGGCTTAGGATGATTTTTTTCATTTATGTTTATTTCTATTGGAGCTTTACTTGAAAGCTCAATTTTTTCATGAGTATTAGTGTAAAAATAATAACCAGTATCACCATTACTTATAATTTTTTCCATTGAGATAATAAAAAAAGGAGCATCTTCAACTTCAATTTTTAATTTCTCTACAGGGGTTACTAGATAATAATTTCCATCATCATCAAGTCTTAAAACACTTGAAAATAATTTAACTAAAGCAGGTCTTTTTATTTCTGAACCCATATATAGCCATTTACCATTTTGAAGTATTTTGATGTCTATTTCTCCACAATAGTCTGGGTTCCAAGTTTCGACTGGAGGGTTTTTGTGCTTTGTATTTTTTGCATGACTATAGATAGTTTCTAAGCCTTTTGGAAAATCATCAATATTGGTCATTATTAAGTTAGCTCTATCTTTTCTAATTTATTAAGTTTCATCTCTTTATCTAAACTTAATATAAGAACTCTGTTTGGATTAACAGGCCCAACTAAATTTAGTGGTTGTGAGATTTGTTTAAAATTAAATCTTCTATAATAATCAATGTCACCAACCAAAACTATGAAGTTATACTTTTTACTTTTTTTAATTAATTTAATAGTAGTTTCTACTAAAGCAACTCCATACCCTTTTCCATCATGTCCCGGCTTTACTGCAAGTGGCCCCAAAAGAAGGCCCTTATTTATGTTATTAATAAATATTTGACTAAATGAAATACTTGCTAATAGCTGTTTATTGTCTTGGTATATATATGAATATTCTGAAATTAGATTATGTTTTTCCCGATATCTATATGCAGTTCTAGCATAACGTCCTGGACCAAAAGCTTCGTCTAGAAGTTTTTCAATATTTTTAAGATCCTTATCATGTGCTAATCTGATATTTTTCATAATAAATAATAAGTGTATAAAAATAAATTTAAATCAGTATGATTTTATATTTAAAATTTACTATTTGGGAGAGTTTTTATGAAAACAGTTGATGTTAATGAGTTAGAAAACATTAAAGGACAAGATCTGGGTCATTCTGACTGGATGGCAATTGAACAAGATAGGATAAATCAATTTGCAGATGCAACTGGAGATCATCAATGGATTCATTTAGATGCTGAAAAAGCAGCAAAGGAGTTACCTACAAAATCTACAATTGCTCATGGCTTTCTTAGCCTGTCATTAATAGTACCTTTAGCAGCACAAGTATGGTCGATTACAGGAGCAAAAATGATGATCAATTACGGGCTTAATAAAGTAAGATTTATCAATATGGTGCCCGTAGGTTCAAGAGTTCGATTAGGAGTAAAAATATCTGAAGTAAACAAGCTTGATAATGGTGGAACACAGGTTATTTCAGAGACAACGCTTGAGATTGATGGTCAGGATAAGCCTGCTTATGTAGCTGAGTCTATTATGGTTGCATTTCCTTAGAGGTAAGTAAAGTGCCTGATAAGTCTTATCCAGACACAGATGCGTATGGAGCTCTCAGCAACAAAAAAGAGGTAAAAGTTTTATCTTGGAATATCTGGTGGAAATTTGAAGATTACTTAAATCGTCAATCACTAATATTTAATGAACTTACAAAAGCTAAGCCCGATATATTATGTCTCCAAGAGGTATGGGAAGACAAAGACGGAAGCCAAGCTAAGAAAATTGCAGATTTATTTGGGTATGATTATTATTGCTATGCAAAATCATTTGACTTTGATGAAGTATCATTTGGAAATGCTATAATTTCAAAATATCCAATAAATAATTATACATCTTATCTTATACCCACAGAAAAAGAATTTAATGAAAATCGTAATCTACTTCATGCAGAAATTATGTATGAAAATAATAAGATGAATATATTTTGCACGCATCTAAATTATAAATACGATCAAAGCGATATTCGTAAAAAACAAGTTACATATATTCTAGAATATATGAGCAAATTAGATAAAACAGAATTCCCAAGCATTTTATGTGGTGATTTTAATGCTGACCCTAATAGTGACGAAATAAGATTACTTTTAGGTCTTTCTTCACCAATTAATAGAACTGTTTTAAGAGACTCTTGGCAATTAGTTAATCCAGACGATCATGGGTATACTTGGTCTAATGAAAATAATTTTGCCAGAAAAACTTTAGAACCGGATAGAAGAATTGATTATATATTTGTTGGCGCGCCAGGCAAAAATGGACTCGGCCATCCTTTAGAGTCATGCCTAATAGGCAATATAGAAAAAGATGGACTGTATCCAAGTGATCATTTTGGTATAATGACTCGTTTTGAGGGATAGGTATGAATATTTTATTAATAATTTTTTTAGGTGGAGGAACTGGAGCTACCTTTAGATATTTAATTTCTGAACTAGTTAACAAATTAATTCCAACAAGTATTGGTTACGGTACTATCAGTGTAAACCTAATTGGCGCATTTTTAATGGGAGCATTATTCTACTTCATTTCCTCAAAGCTTTTAATCAATGAACAAGTAAAAATCTTTCTTACTATTGGTTTCTTGGGTGGTTTTACAACGTTTTCTAGTTTTAATTTAGATTTTTATAATTTAATAGAAGCATCCAATTACCTTCAGGCAATTATTTACTTATCGATATCAGTAATTGGCTCAATAATTTTATTTTTTGTTGGGTTGAATTTAGTAAAATTTTTATTTTAATTTTTTTTACGTTTTTCTATCATGTAATCCGCCAAACCCTGGTAACCTTTTTGAATCATCATTCTTACAGATGCCGAATTCATATTATCATTTAGTGGCGGAATATTGTGGGCTTTAACTGTTGTATTCATATATTGAGCAGCACTACAAATAGCAATTACTTCGGAGATAACATTTTCTGGAAATCCATTTGATAAAACTTCATCTACATCATTTTGACTAATAGAAGATAAATCCTCATTTACTTTATATGAGAATTTTAAGATTGATTTATATTCCTCTTCTATGGTTGCCATTGAAATATCTTCAAGAGGCGATGAAGTTTTTATTTGATTAATTAACTCTTTAGCAATTTCGGCATGAATATTTTTACAGTAGACACATCCATTTAGACTTGAAATATAACCAAATATCATTTCCTTAATGTGAATTGGTAATATTGTTTCATTATATAAAAGTTTTTCTAAAAACATTACATAATGAGATTGATAATCCCAGTTATCTAAAAAAACATTATAGACAGATTTATATTTATCTAAAAAATTACTCATATTTAATCATTTGGCTGGGGCGGAAGGATTCGAACCTTCGAAATGCCGCTACCAAAAAGCGGTGCCTTACCACTTGGCTACGCCCCAATTAATTGCTTAATTACATTTAGTTTAACATCTTTAGAATGCAAGAATTATATTATTTTAGATTGATAGATCCACCAATCTGGGTAGTGCCTTTTTAGAGTATTTGCCGCCTCTTGAGCTAAATCTTTTTCATCAAAAACAGCAAAACAACAAGATCCACTTCCTGTCATTCTTGAATATAATGAACCTTTCATCGATGCAAGCTTGTCAATAATGTATTTTATATCTGGGCAAAGTCCGATAGCTGCAGCTTGCAATGAATTAGATGATAACTGCATAATATTATCAAAGTCATAATCTTCTTTATCTAAAGCGATCTGGTTTTCAGTGTCGAACTGACTATTATTTCTGTACACTTTCTCAGTTGATAAAGTAAAATTTGGATAAACTAATAAAAGATAAAATTCTTTAAAAGTATTTATCCTACGAAGTACATTTCCTTTTCCAATAATTATTGCTGGAGCTGTATCAAAAAAAAACTCTATATCAGACCCTAATTCTCTAGCAATATTTAAAGCCTCATTATATTTGATTATCTTTTTGGAACATAGAAAATTCAATATAGCAGCTATGTTACTTGAGCCTCCTCCTAATCCAGCGCCTACAGGAATATTTTTTGTAATATTAATAGAATACTTATCTGATTTTATAAAATTTTTTTTTATCAAAAAATCAAATAATATTTGAATATTGTTTTGATTTATTTCATTAGAAAATTCACCTGAAAAATTTATGTTTAAAGATGCAGACTCTTTTATTATTATTTCATCATGCAGATCAATAAGTGTAAGGATAGATTTAATATTATGAAAGCCATCATTTTCTTTGGATAAGACATCCAGAAAAAGATTTATCTTAGCGGGTGATTTCAAAAGTTCCATTTATTAGAGTCCAAGAATAAGTTTTTTCCGTATTCTCTTAGAAACAATTTTATCTTCATTAATATCAAGAGCTTTTCGCCATTGATATCTAGCTTGAGAAAATTTTCCTACCTTCCATAAAACATCTCCAAAATGATCATTGATCGTCGGATCACTTGGATCTATCAAAATTGCATATTCAAATAATTGTAATGACTCATTAAATTTACCAACTTTAAAATAATACCATGCCATACTATCCAAAATGTAAGCATCATCAGGTTTTTGTTTTAGCGCTTCTTCAAGCATCTTTCTGGCATCTTCAAATTTTGGAGTGATATTCAAATCTAAATATGTATATCCTAAATAATTAAGTACATCAGGCTGAAAACTTGAATAATTCAAAGCTTTTAAAAGATATTCCTCAGCTTTTTTCCAATCTTTTTTTCTTTCATATGATATTCCAATTTTATAATATGCATCCCATAAGTTAAAACCGGGGTCATTTTTCTTTTTTTCAATAGCTTTCTTATACGTATCTATTGCTGCATCCCATTGAGATTCATATCTATGTAAGTTTCCTAGGGTTATAAGTCCTTGAAAACTATTTTTTAGTAAATCATTATTCATCAAATAGTTTTCAGCTTTTTGATTATCACCACTCATAGAATAAATATTAACAATTTTTAATGCTGTTATTTCAGAAAGATAATTATCTGCTGGAATGCTCTTAAATATTTTAATAGCAGTTTGATAATCAGATAATGAAATAAAAGTATCTGCTAATACAAACTTATTTTCTATAAAGTGATTTGAAATTGCTGAGGCTAAATTGATAATAAAAAACTTTTGATTATCATTTATGTCTGTCAATAATTCATAAGTATTGAATAAAGCTACTGATATACCATCTATTTCACTACTGATTATTCTTTGAGGCTTAAATTTTGTAAGCCTTTTAATAAAATCTTGATCATACCCTGATAAGTATTTCTCAATTATTTGCTTTTTCTTTTCTATTTTATTATTTCTATCAAGAAAACTTAAATAGAGATTAATTATATATATTTCACTATTAAGAACCAATGATTGATCAAAATATACTTCCGCTAATTCTACCTCGTTAGCTAAATCATAAATTAGGGCTTTATGAAAAATTGTTATGAATTGATAATCATTAGAATTTATTGAATCAATTAACTCTATACTTTTGTTAAAATTTTTCTTATTAGCCCAGCTCCAAGCATCTAGAATCCTAGCAAAATTTATCTGAGTAACATTTTTTAGGTAGAAGTTATTAAAATTATTTGACGCTTCACCAATGTTTCCTTTTGAGATGTTATAAATTCCTTTTACTAATTGAGCTTGAAATTCGATATTATTTCTACATCTTTGATAAAGACTTGTAACACATTCCAATTGTAATATTTTTTCAGCATATTTATTAGCTAAGGATAAATTACCCTTCATTGTTTCAATGAAAATTAATTTTTCAAGGATCTCTTGTTTATATGGATTAATGCTATGAACTTTTTTCAGATATTCATAAGAAGTATCATAATCATTTATATTGATTGAAATATTAGCAATTAAATACTCGCCAGAATTAGAACTATTGCCAGCCGAAAAAAAAGCGGTGCTCTGATTTATAGATATTAAAAAAAATATAATAGAAATATAGATAGCTTTTTTATGCACTAATATACATCATTACATATTTGAATATTTTGGACCACCACTTCCTTCAGGTGTTATCCAATTTATGTTTTGAGATGGTTCCTTGATATCACAAGTCTTACAGTGAATACAGTTTTGACTATTAATAACAAATTTAGGATTACTACCATCATCATCTTTATGAACTTCATAAACACCAGCAGGGCAGTAACGTTGAGCAGGTTCATCAAATTTTTCTAATGTGTACTCTATCGGTAAATTTTTATCCTCCAATACTAAATGAACTGGCTGATTTTCTGCATGATACGTACCTGTTAAGAACACAGAACTGGCTCTATCAAAAGTAATCTTTCCATCAGGTTTAGGGTACTCAATTTTTTTACACTTGTTTGCAGGCATTAGAGTCTCATGATCAGCGTGCGCATGATTCAATGTAAATGGCAGCTTTCCCCTAAAGAGTATTTGATCTATACCTGTAAGAATAGTTCCAATGAGAAGGCCAAATTTAGTAATAAATGGTTTTACATTTCGAGCGGCATAAAGCTCTTTGTATGCCCAACTATTAGTAAATTTATTTTCAAAGTTATCTAAAGAACTTAAATTTTCTCTAAAATATTCATCAATTGCTTCTGCACCAATAATACCACTTTTCATTGCTGTATGTGATCCTTTAATTTTAGGCATGTTTAAAGTACCTGCATTACACCCGATTAATAAAGCTCCTGGCATAAACATTTTTGGAAGACTTTGAACACCTCCTTCAATTAAAGCTCTGGCTCCATAAGAAATTCTCTTGCCCCCTTCGATCATTTTTTTAATACTAGGGTGAGTTTTGAATCTTTGAAATTCTTCAAAAGGAGATAAATAAGGATTTTTATAATCTAAGCCAACTACATATCCCATATAGATTTGATTATTAGCGGCATGGTAAACAAAGCTACCACCATAGGTATTATTATCTAAAGGCCATCCTGCAGAATGTAGAACAAGTCCTTCGTCATGATTTTCATCTGGAACTTCCCATATTTCTTTTAGCCCAATTCCATACTGTTGGGGATCAGATTCTTTATCCAACTCGTACTTCTTAATTAATTGTTTTCCTAAATGACCTCTACAGCCTTCAGCAAATACAGTCACTTTAGCATGTAACTCAATACCTGGTTCATAAGTGTCTTTCTTCTCACCATTAATATCAATGCCCATATCATTTGTGGCAATGCCTTTCACAGAATTGTCATCATTAAATAAAACTTCTGAAGCTGCGAAACCAGGATAAATCTCAACACCAAGATTTTCAGCAGTTTGGCCCAACCACCGGCAAAGATTTGCCAAGCTTATGATATAGTTTCCTTTGTTGTGCTGAACGGGAGGTAATAACCAAGCAGGCCAACTGAAACTCATTTTGTCAGATAATAAAAAAAGGAATTTTTCTTTAACTACTTTAGTTTTAATTGGACATCCATCCATATTCTTCCAGTCGGGAAGGAGTTCATCAAGAGCTTTAGTCTCAAACACATTGCCACTGAGTATATGGCCCCCAACCTCTGATGCTTTTTCAACTATACATACATTTAATTCGGGATTGAGTTGTTTAAGTTTAATCGCATTCGCCAAACCAGCTGGCCCAGCACCAACAATAACAACATCATATTCCATCGATTCGCGTTGCATATTGGTATCCATTTTTTGTTAAATCCTAAATTATCTCTATATATTTAGTTTATTGATATTATAATTCAAACACTATTTAAACAGGCTTATGAACAAAACATCTATTAAAAATACGTTAAACTTACTAAATTTATATAAAGAAAGTGGAGTTGATGAGCTAATATCCTCAAGTCCAAAGAACCGAACTATGGAAAAAAATGATTATATATCAAAAAAATTGAAAAAATCAGATGAATTGAATTCGACAAAAGTTTCTGAAGAAATAAACCTTGAAGAAATTAATACGCTCGAAGAATTAAAAGATAAAATGTCAGCTTTTCAGGGATGTCAATTATATAAAAGTGCAACAAATATGGTTTTTTCTGATGGAAATCCAAAGTCAAAAATTATGCTTATCGGTGAAGCACCAGGCCATGATGAGGATCTTCAGGCAAAGCCATTTGTTGGAAGAAGTGGTAAGTTGCTTGATAAGATGTTAGAGGCTATAGATCTTAATCGTGAGAAAGTTTATATTGCTAACATAATACCTTGGAGACCTCCAGCAAATAGAAGGCCTACTGAGGATGAAATTAATAGCTGCCTTCCATTCATACTTAAACATATTGAAATTATAAAACCTTCTGCATTAATGCTTCTTGGTAGCACAGCTACATTTGCTATTTTAAGAAATAAGGAAGGTATATCTAAAATAAGAGGTAAGTGGGTCGACTTGAAAATTAATCAAATGACCATTCCTACAATGCCAACATTTCACCCAGCTTTTCTTTTAAGGCAACCAGGTCAAAAAAAACATGTATGGACTGATTTGCAGAGTTTAAGGGATAAAATTAATCAAAAGTGAGTCTTAATCTACCATTAATTGATTTTGATAATAATTTTAACCATCCGATAGCTGGCGTTGATGAGGTAGGAAGAGGAACGCTGGCGGGTCCAGTAGTAGCGGCTGCAGTTATACTTGATTATAAAAATATACCTAACGGAATTAAAGACTCAAAAAAAATTTCAAAAAAAAATAGAGAATTAATAAGTAAATATATTTTAGAAACATCTATTGTTTCAATTGGATATTCGACTTCAATCGAAATAGATAAAATTAATATTCTCAAGGCTTCTTTGCTGGCTATGAAACGAGCAATTGAAGGTTTGGAAAAAAAACCAAATATCGTTCTAATAGATGGAAACTATGTTCCTGATATAAATATTAATGCAAAACCAATTGTTAAAGGTGACAACAGGTCATTATCAATCGCTGCGGCGTCAATAGTTGCAAAAGTTTATAGAGATAATTTAATGACTGAATATTCAAAAAAGTATCCTGGATATCTGTGGGAAAAAAACTCTGGGTATGGAACAAAAGAACATTTGGAGGCCATCAAAAAATTAGGTGTAACCCCTATACATCGCACTTCTTTCAAACCAATACACAACATATTGAATTAAGTAAATCATGTAACTTATTGATTCTAAATAAGTATTGACCAAGAATCTGTTTTGAATCATATTTTAAATATGAAATCGGTCGAACAAAATAATCCACTTCCTATAAATAAAATTATTTGCGGTGAAACAGTTGAAGAATTAAAAAAAATTCCTTCAGAGTCTGTTGATTTAATTTTTGCTGACCCCCCTTATAATCTCCAGTTAGAAGGTGAATTACAAAGGCCTGACAACTCTACCGTGGCCGCTGTTAATGATGACTGGGACCAGTTTTCAAGTTTTACAACATATGACAATTTTTGTGAAAAGTGGCTTTTAGAATTAAAAAGAATAGTTAAACCATCTGGCTCAATATGGGTGATAGGCTCTTATCATAATATATTTCGTATCGGTTATATAATGCAGAATTTAGGTTTCTGGATTTTAAATGATGTTATTTGGCAAAAAGCAAACCCGATGCCAAACTTTCGTGGCAAAAGATTTACTAACGCTCATGAAACTCTAATTTGGGCTTCAAAAGATAAGAACTCAAAAAAATATACTTTTAATTATGAAGCAATGAAATCAATAAATGACAATACACAGATGAGATCAGACTGGTTTCTTCCAATCTGTAACGGTAACGAAAGATTAAAAGATGATAATGGGAAGAAGGTTCACCCTACTCAAAAACCTGAATCACTTCTTCATAGAATTATTATTTCATCAAGTAATATTGGCGATATTGTCCTAGATCCTTTTTTTGGAACAGGAACAACAGGAGCTGTAGCAAAAAGATTATGTAGAAACTATATTGGAATTGAAAGAGAAAAAGAATATATAAAAAGTGCAAAATCAAGAATTTCAAAAGTATCTCCATATGAAAATGAAGCATTGGAAATAACAGCTTCAAAAAAAACTGAGCCCCGTATTCCATTTGGGTGGCTTGTTGAGAGAAAACTTTTAGAACCAGGCACTACATTATTTGATCATTCTAAAAAATTTAGAGCAAAAGTGAGAGCTGATGGATCAATTGTTAGCTCAAATAATAAAGGTTCAATTCATCAAATAGGAGCCGAAGTTCAGGATGCATCGGCGTGTAACGGTTGGACTTTCTGGCATTTTGATGTTGAAGGAGAGCTAAAACCGATCGATCTATTAAGACAAAAGCTAAGATCAGAATTAAATTAAATTATAATTCTTTAAAATATTTCGACAAATTAAAGTCGTAGGATATTTATTAATTTTTTTAAGCGAAACCCATTTATATAAATCATTATTTAATTTTCTTTCTTTTGTCTTAATTTTACTAAAATAAACTCTTGTTTTTAAATCGATGTGACTAAAAATATGATTATAAAGCTCTTTAGACCTTTCATATTCAAGTTCTAACTGAGGAAAAGGCTTAACGACTTCTCTAATTTCTTGACCTTTCCATTCTGTAGAAGGTAGGTCCCATTGATCTTGAAGTATCTTTGTCTCTCTTTTCTTTAGAAGAATATTTTCATTATTATCTAAAATTAAAGTAGATGAACAATAAAGCTTCTTTTTTTTATTCCTCTTTTTGGCTTCTGGAACTTGATCTTGAATTTTTAATTTATAAGATACACATTCTTTCACTACAGGACACTGGCTGCATAGCGGAGACTTTGGTTTACAAATAAGTGCCCCCAATTCCATCATACCCTGAGAATAGTATTCGTTGTTCTTTTTTACACTTAATGTATTTGCCGCCTCTTCAATAATACTTTTATTGTCTTCTAATGTTCCATGAAAACCAAGGTACCTTGAAATAACTCTTTTAATATTTCCATCTATTACTACTGCGGGCTTATTAAAAGCTATTGCAATAATAGCAGCTGAAGCATAGCTACCGATACCAGGAAGCTTGATTAACTCGTCTTGATTTTTTGGAATAATACCATCAAAATTTTCGCTAAGAATAATAGCTGTTTTTAATAAATTTCTTGCTCTTGAGTAGTACCCTAGGCCTTGCCAATGGAGCAGTAGCTCTTCTTCAGATGCTTGAGATAACGATTTTAAATCACGCCATTTTTTTATGAATTTGTTAAAAAAAGGAATGACAGTCTTGACGACAGTTTGTTGAAGCATGAACTCACTAACCATTACTCTGTATGGATAGTTAGATTTATCGCGTTTGTCTCTCCAAGGAAGAATTCTTTTATTATTTTTGAACCATGAAATTACATTATTTTGAAAAACTACTTTTGAATTTATTGCTTCGTGATAGGATTTACGCATAAAATTTTTCCAAATGAATAACAAAAAATATAGTGGTTTAAGATCAGTATCAAATTTTTTTCCTAAAGAAGTAAAGAATCTACTCCGCAAAAGAGGATTTTTTGAGTTAGAATTACTTAAAAATTGGGTCAATATTGTGGATAAAAAGTATATAAATACTTCTCTACCTATTAAGCTTAAATCAGGAAAGAGTAATAATGGCGCAAATCTAGTTGTCAAAGTTGATCCAAGTAACGCTTTTGGGTTTGAACATGATAAAGATATAATAATGCGAAAAATAAATTCTTATTTTGGATATAGTGCAGTTGAAAAAATAACGATCATACAGGATCGATTTGCTGCAAATAATATAGATAGCAATAATAACAATAAGTTAGATAAATTACCTAAGAAACAAAGTAAAAGCTTTAATCAATTAGAAGATCATCCAAGATTAAAAGAGGCTTTTGAAAAAATATCAAAAAAAATTTCTAAGACCTAATTTTCAACAAAGTTAGAAGATATCAATTTACAGCATTAAAAAACTGCTATAAAACGCAAAAAAATTGATTATAATCAATATATTGTGTTAACTTATTTTAACTTAGTACTAAATATGGGCTTCATAAAGAATTCACTGAAATCATGCTTTATAGTCATATGTTCTCTATTTTTATTATTTTCATTACCGAATGCATATGCAAAGAAAGAGTTGAGAGGTTTTGAAATTGGTAGTGCCGATGCTCCTATAACTATTATTGAGTATAGGTCACTCACTTGCAGTCACTGTGCAGATTTTGCTAATGATGTTTTTCCTAAATTGGATGAGAAATATATTCAAACGGGTAGGGTAAAATTTGAATTTAGACCCTTTGTTCTGAATGCTGTTGATCTGAATGCATTTAAATTACTTAATTCAATTGAAGAGAAAGATTTCTTATCACTCGATAAAATGCTCTTTAGAGATCAAAATAAATGGCTAGTAACAAAAGACTCTAATAAAATTTTAGAAAATAGTACTAATGCTCTTAAGAAATATGCTCTTTTATATGGACTTTCTGAAGAAACATTCAACGATATCCTTAATGATAAAGAATTAGAAGAATGGATTTTATCAATGAGAGTGGATGGCACTAAAAGATTTAATATACAATCTACCCCATCATTTATTATTAATGGTGAAGTTTATTCAGGAAATATGCCATTCTCTAAATTTGAAAAACTTTTGAATTAATTTATGAAATTTAAAAAAATTAAAATTTTAGGATTTAAAAGTTTTGTAGATCAAACTGATATTGACATTGAAGAAGGTCTAACTGGTATTGTGGGCCCTAATGGATGCGGTAAGTCAAATGTAGTTGAATCTTTAAGATGGTGTATGGGTGAAACATCGCCGAAAAGCATGAGGGGCTCTGGAATGGAAGATGTTATTTTTTCTGGTACCGCAGATAGACCTGCTAGAAATAATGCTGAAGTAACCATCTTTCTCGACAATAAAGATAGAAATGCACCAGCTGAATTTAATAATGATGAAGAAATTCAGATAAGAAGAAAAATAGAAATTGAAAGAGGGTCAGAGTACCGAATAAATGGAAAAGAAGTTAGAGCGAGAGATGTTCAACGACTTTTTGCAGATCTCTCAACAGGCGCTCATTCACCTTCACTAATTAGTCAGGGTAGAGTTGGTGCCTTAATCAATGCCAAACCAATTGATCGTAGAGCAGTACTAGAAGAAGCGGCTGGAATTTCTGGATTGCATTCGCGAAGACATGAGGCAGAGCTTAAATTAAAAGGTGCTGAAAGTAATCTGCAGAGGCTAAAAGATATTATGAGACAGTTAAATACTCAAATTAATAATCTTCAAAAACAAGCTAAGCAGGCTGAAGCCTATAAATCAATTTCAGAAGAAATTACTCGCCTAGAAGGAATAGTTACATATTTAAAATGGTACAATTTAAAAGAGTCATTTGAGAAATCCGATACTGACTTAAAATCAAGTGAGCAACTAATCCAGAAATATACACTAGAGGTGAGCCAAGCAACAAATGATCAGGCCAAAGCTAATGAAAAGATTCAGCCATTAAGAGAAAAGGAAATAGAAGCTGCTGCAAAATTAAATAGAATTAACCTTGAAAGAGAAAGTCTTGATAAAGAAGAAGAAAGAATTAAGGAACTAAAAAAATCACTCGAACAAACTATTCAGCAGAACATAGGAGACTATGAAAGAGAACAATATCAATTAGAGAATGCCCTAAGAGATTTGGATGCACTTAATGTCAAAAAAGACGATTTAACTGCAGAAATTAGCATAGATGACTTTGATAATGAACAGATAAAGGATTTAAAAGAAGAAAAAAAACAACTTGAAGATCAAATAAATGATCTGGAAGAAAATATCGAAAAATACAATTCTATTAAACAATCTAAAAGAGATGAGTGGCAAAAAGCTCTGATAAATGAAGAAAATCTAAAGTCAAGAGAATCAACCTTAAAAGAAGTAGAAGGTTACGATGACCCTAACAAATGGACTCAAATCTTTTCAGAAAAGTTCTATAGAAATCTATCAGAAATATCAGAAAAGGTTGTCAAAGCAGAAGAGCTATCAGCTGACTCTCGAAAATCTTATGATAAAGCAAGTAACGATGCTAAGGATGCTGTGACTATGTCGATGCAACTAAGAGAAGATCTTAGGCAAAAAGATGTTGAAGAAAAACATAGTGATTGGAATTATGAGTACCAAAGACTTAGTAAGAATATTCAATCTTCAAAAAATCAAATAAATGAATTAAAGCAAAGACGCATAAAATCAGAAGAAGAATTAAAAAAAATTACAAACAGGCCTGAAGAGATTGCACAAAAAAGAGGTCAACTTATTGAAACTAAAGGTTTTGCTGAAACTGAAAGACAATATGCTGCCGATAGATTGGCAGAAGCTGATAATGAATTAAAAAAATATGAAAACAAACTTAGAAAAGCTCAAAATGACCTTGCTAATGTAAGGGAGTCAAAAGGAAGAACCGAAGCGACAAAAGAGCTGGCTGAGAGTAGACTTTCTGAATTAGAGTCTGAGTCCATTGAAAAATATAATTGTAAACCTGACTCAATAATAACTAAATTATCGATTTCAGAAGATTTAGAAACTTTACAGAATAACTTTGAACGCAATGAGACAAGACTGGAGAGATTAAAACAACAAAGAGATACTCTCGGAGTTGTTAACTTAAGAGCGGATCTAGAGACAAAGGAGATTGAGCAGGAATTAGAAAAAATGAATAGTGAAAAAACAGATCTTGAAACTGCGATAAAAAAAATGAGAGAGTCAATCGAAGAATTAAACAAAGAAGGAAGGACAAGACTTCTTAAGGCATTTGATGTTGTAAATAATCATTTCAAGGATGTGTTTGTTCAATTATTCAATGGTGGTAAAGCACACTTAGAGCTTGTTGACTCAGATGATCCTCTCGAAGCTGGATTAGAAATGATGGTCAGCCCTCCTGGTAAAAAATTACAATCAATGTCACTTCTCTCAGGAGGAGAGCAGGCATTGACTGCTATGTCTCTTATTTTTGCAGTGTTTTTAACTAATCCATCTCCTATATGTGTTCTTGATGAGGTTGATGCTCCACTTGATGATGCAAATGTTGAGCGCTTTTGTAATCTACTTGATGATATAGCCGATAAAACAAATACAAAGTTTTTAATTATTACTCACCATGCTCTTACTATGTCACGAATGGATAGACTATTTGGTGTAACTATGGCAGAAAGAGGCGTAAGCCAAATAGTTTCTGTTGACCTTAAAAAAGCTGAAGAAATAGGTGCTGTTGCTTGATGCAAGATGATGAGCACAAACTAAGCCAGCTAAATCAAAAAATAGAAGCCGCAAAATCAAAGAATCAGTTAGACAATCATTCTGACATCCCACCATCTCAGCTTGGAAAAGTAATGAAATTAACAGTAGAAATTGTCGCAGCTGTGGGCATTGGGGTTGGTATTGGAATACTATTGGATAACTTTTTTAATACACGCCCTTTATTCATCATTATCTTCTTTTTACTAGGGGGTTGTGCTGGAATTTTAAATGTTTTTAGGGTTGCAAAATCAATGCAAAATCACTAAAAATTACGCGATGGCGTCAGCAAAAGAACCAAATTTAATCGATCCAATACACCAATTTGCAATTTCAAAATTAGCAGATATTAAAATTGGTAATATTGATATTTCATTCACAAATTCTTCACAGTTCATGGTGATTACTACAATCGCAATCATGTTTCTATTTATGTTAGGACTTTCTAAAAGATCAATCATTCCAAATAGATTTCAAATGATATGTGAACTATCATATAATTTTATAGCTAACCTGCTACGCGCAAATGTAGGTGAGCAAGGAAGGGACTACTTTCCATTTGTTTTTACTTTATTCATGTTCATTTTCTTCTGTAATCTAATTGGCTTAATTCCCTACACGTTTACTGTAACAAGTCACATTATTGTAACATTTGCTTTTGCAGGTTTAATTTTCATTGGCGTAACTCTTATTGGATTTGTAAAAAATGGTCTAGGGTACTTAAGAATGTTTTATCCTAAGGGAGTCCCTGTTTATATGGCTCCTATAATCATTCCAATAGAAATTATCTCATATCTAACAAAGCCTGTAAGTCTATCTGTTCGATTAATGGCAAATATGTTGGCGGGACACAGCATAATAAAGATATTTGCAGGATTTATCGTAATGATGGGATTCTTTGGAATAATACCTCTTGCAGGTCTCGTTGCAATTTATGCATTGGAAGTATTTATTGCTTTTTTACAGGCATATATTTTCACAATTTTAACATGTATTTATCTTAATGATGCATTACATCCGCATCATTAATTTGAATTTTAAGAATAACAAACGAAAGGAATAAAAATGGAAGTAGAAGCAGCAAAATTAATCGGTGCAGGACTAGCAACTATTGGTGTAGCTGGACCTGGTGTAGGTTTAGGAACTGTATTTGGAGCATATATTTCAGGTATATTTAGAAATCCTTCAGTACAGCAACAAGCTTTTGGTCAAGTTCTTCTAGGATTTGCTCTAGTTGAGGCTATTGCACTATTCGCATTAGTTATCGCATTCTTGATTCTCTTCGGGTAATTAAGAGTACGTTTCCACTATGACTTTTTTCTGGAAAATAGTTTTTCTCGTCTCCATTATTCTGTGGCCACAGATTGGTTTCACAGAAGGAGATGGCCTTCCTCAAATGGATATAACAACATTTCCATCGCAATTGTTTTGGCTAATAATCACTTTTGGAATTCTCTATTTATTTATGTGGAGGACGGCTATTCCAAAGCTCAGAAATACAATAGAAGAAAGGCAAGATAAAATCCTTCTTGATATTAATGAGGCAGATAAACTGAAGTCAGAGGCTGAGGAAACCCTAAGAGAATATGAAGAAAAAATTCAATCAGCTTCTAAAGAAGCTAGTGAGATTATTAATCAGGCGAAGACAAAAGCTGATGAAATGATAGATAATATTAAAAAGCAGCAAGATCTTAAACTGTCACAAATGCTTAGGGACTCAAAAGATCGAATTAATAAACAGTTCGAAGATTCAAAAGATCAAATTGAAAATGCTAAAATTGAGTCTATAAAACTCATTAGTGCTAAATTTCTTACAGAGTCACTCGATGATGATGAAATACGGAAAGAGATAAACTAGAAGATTATGGATTTTTTTTACCAACCAGCATCATGGGTCTTTATCGCATTCATTATTTTTATTTCAATTACTATCTACCTTAAGGTGCCAAATATGGTTACTAAATTATTGGATGAGCAAATAAGTAAAATTAAGAATGACTTAGATGATGCAAGAAAGCTCAAGGAAGACGCTAATTCACTATTAGCCGAATACGAAAGAAAAATAGAGTCTGCTAACAAAGAGGCTGAAAATATCATTAATCAAGCTAATAATAATGCAAAATCATACGAAGAATCTTCTAATAAGAAGATTGAAGAATTTATTTCAAGAAGTGAAAAGCAATCAATTGAAAAAATTGAGCAGGCACAAAAAACTGCTATTAAAAAAATAAATGAAGAAATTGTGAATAAATCTGTAGAAGTAGCAGAAAAAATAATTTCGAAAAATATGAATGATCAGAATAATAATAAACTGTTTGAGAGTTCAATTAATCAAATTAAAAAACTTCAAGATTAAAGCACCTTTTTTAGATCATTTAACAAAATTATTTTATCTTTACTAATCTAAGCTATAAATACCATATGGCTGTATATACAAATATTTCACTAATTGAATTAAATGAATTCTTAGATCTTTATTCTATTGGTAAAGCTGATGACCTAGTTGGGATAAAATCTGGAATAGAGAATACTAACTATTTAGTTAAAATAAATAATCAAAAACATATTTTAACTATATTTGAAAAACGAACTCATCAAGATGACTTACCCTTCTTTTTTAATCTTATGAATCATTTAAATGATAGTGGGATTAAATGCCCTCAAGCAATTAAAACTAAGGATGATGAATATTATAAACTGCTAAAGGGAAAACCGGCCTCTCTTACGTCTTTTGTTGATGGAGAAATACTAAATCGAATTGAACCTAACCATTGTTCTGAATTAGGAAAATCTATGGCATTGTTTCATAATGCTTCAAGTGTTCTTAATATGAGCAGGAAAAATCAAATGGGCTTTGAAAATTTTGGGGTTTTAATCAAAAAATTAGAAGAGAATATGTCAGAGTCGGATGATATTCCTATTGAATTAGTCAAAAATGAATACCATTTCTTAAATCAAAACATATCCTTTAATTTACCAAGTGGTATTATTCATGCAGACTTATTTCCAGATAATGTTTTTTTTGTAAATAATTCATTGTCGGGCATCATCGATTTTTATTTTTCTTGCAATGATTATTATGCATATGAAATAGCTATATGCATAAATGCATGGTGTTTTGAAGAAAAAAGTAATGAATTTAATATCTCAAAAGCCAAGAAATTACTATCAAGCTATAATGATGTGAGGGAATTAACTATAATTGAAATAGATAGCTTGCCTTTATTGTGTAGAGCTGCAGCATTGAGATTTTTACTAACAAGGTTAATAGACTTCTATCAAGAGACAAGCGGTTCTCTTCTTGTGAAAAAAGATCCAACGGAGTATCTCAAGAAGCTTAAATTTCATCAATCAATTTCTCATGCAAGAGAATATGGATTATGAAAATTAAAATTTATACAGATGGAGCCTGTTCTGGGAATCCTGGTAAAGGTGGATGGGGAGCATTAATCCAAGAAAACGATAATGAAAAAAAATTAAGTGGAAGTGAATTGAATACTACTAATAATAGAATGGAATTGACTGCAGTTATCAGAGCACTTGAACATTATGATGAAGCCAAAGAAATAGAAGTTTTTACTGACTCTAAATATGTAATGCAAGGAATAACTGAATGGATCAAAAATTGGAAAACTAATCATTGGAAAACATCTCAAAAAAAAGATGTAAAAAATAAAGACCTTTGGGTCTTACTAGACTCTGTTTCAGCGAAGCATGATATTAAATGGAGCTGGGTAAAAGGTCATGCTGGCGACTATGGAAATGAAATAGCCGACAAACTTGCAACACAAGCAATATTAGAAAGTTAGATGCTATCAATCATATTTAGGGCACCACTTAGTAATGCTTGCCCTGATTCTTGCTCAATAAAAAGCTCTCTAATGACCGAGTCGACTAGATACATAGAAAACCTTTGCGTTTTGATAGATGTTCCAAACGGATCACTGTAATCAGTACCCAATGCTTTTGAAAATTCTGCTTTTGAGTCAGATAACATTATAACTTTTTCTGCAGCCCCTAAACTTTGAATCCAAGCAGAATTCACAAAGATATCATTTGTACTAAAGCATATTATCTCATCAACACCTTTTGATTTTAAGGCATCATAATTATCTAGATATCCTGGCAAATGATTTCTATGACATGTAGGAGTAAATGCTCCTGGCAAACCAATTAAAACTATTTTTTTTCCCTTGCAATACTCCCTTAAAGAAAAACCTTGTGGTCCATCTTTTTCAGTCATTACTACAAGATTTTCTTCAGGAATTTGATCGCCTACTTTTATACTCATAAATGAAACTTTCTACCTATTTAAAACATATGCTATTTAAAGATAATGATATGTAAAGATAATTAATCCTCACTCTCAAGACAGGAAAAAATTAGATGGTCTTGCCACTTACCATTGATCTTGAGATATTTTCTAGCCTTACCCTCAATATGAAAGTTATTTTTCTTAAGAACATTCAAAGACGGTTCATTTGACTCTAAGCAAGCTGCCTCAACACGATGCAATCCAAGCTCATTAAAAATAAAATTTTTAATTAACATGATTGACTCCGACATAAATCCAAGCCCAATCCTATTTTTAGAAATCCAATATCCAATTGAACAGCTTTGGAGTACTCCACGTTGAACATTATTGATATTTAATTCACCAATTAATTCATTAGAATTTTTATCAAAAATTAGAAAAGGATATGCCTCATCATTACTAATTAACTTTTCATAAACTTTAACTCTTCTTAAGAAAGAGTTTCTTTCAAGATCATTAAGGGGCCATGTAGGTTCCCAGGGTTTGAGATGAGACATGTTCTCTCTTCTCGTTTCCGACCATTTTTCCCAATCTCTATATTCAGGTGATCTTAAATACACTCTTTCTCCATCAAGATATTTGGATATTTTTTTAGAAGGATATGATGATAAGAAAGACATGATGTCAATTACTGGATACTATTTTAAGTTTTACTTCATCAACACTGTTGCTCAAACTATCAAATTTCTCTGTAGCTTCAAATAATTTCTCGTAACCATTTAATAAATTTGTTTTTGACTGAATAGAATTTTCAACTGTATCAAGAAATTTAACTGGATGAGCTGTGCCTAATATAAAATTATTTTCAATTTGTTGGCTTTGTCTTGAGGCATGAATACCAATAGCAGTGTGAGGATCTACCAAATACCCGTCAGCTTCATAAGTATCTCTTATAACTTTTACAACACTTTTCATATCTACTTTTTCTGAAGAGAAATAACTTTGGCAAACTTCAAGGCTTTGAGAAGTAACGCTTATATTTCCGTTTATTTTAAAATTATTCATTTTTTCATTTATTTCCGAACTAGAGCGATTAAGGGCGTCAAATAATAATCTTTCAAAATTACTTGCTACCTGAATATCCATACTAGGACTCGAAGTTTTAACAACTTCACGTGACTTGTATTGACCTGTTTTAAAAAAACGATCTAAAATGTCATTTTCATTTGTAGCTACAATTAAACGATTAATATTTAAACCCATTTTTTTCGCAATATATCCTGCATAGACATCACCAAAATTGCCAGTTGGCACAGAGAAATTATATTTACTTTCGCAATTATCCAATCTTAAAGCTGAAAAAAAATAATAAACAACTTGAATCATCACTCTTGCCCAATTTATTGAATTAACTGCTGATATATTATATTTTCCACTAAATTCATTATCAGCTAAAATCTCTTTAACAATATTTTGACAGTCATCAAAGGTTCCGTTGATTTCACAAAGATTTATCTTATTACTTTTGACTGTGGACATTTGTCTTCTTTGAAATTCAGAAATTCTATTCTTTGGATATAAACAATAAATATTTAGATTCTTGCTTTTATTAACTGCATGTATTGCTGCTGAGCCAGTATCACCTGAAGTAGCAACAATTAAATTCATTTGTCTATCTTCCTTGTCGAGAAAATAATCAAAAATAGGAATTAATAATTGCATAGCAAAATCTTTAAATGCTAATGTTGGTCCATTAAACAACTCCACCACTGTTTCACCTCTGGATAATTTTTTAAATGTAACTGGATCAGGTGAAGAAAAATCTTTGTAAGCACTTTTTATAATGCTATGGAGATCATCGTCGTTTATTTCAGAACCTATAAATGGTTGAATAATCTTTGCAGTAAGATTTTCATAACTTAAATCAGACCTAAGTTCATTTGTATTAATTTGAGGCCATTCATTTGGAATAAATAAACCACCATCTTGAGCCAGTCCCTTCATTAAGGCATTCTGAAATGATCCTACTTTTGATCCCCTAGTGCTTATGTATTCCATTTAATTCTAATTATTTGATATACTTGATAAAAATATAAGACTCCTACTACAATAAAAAGCAAGAACCATGTTCCAGCATATTGTAAATGATTATTTGGTATTTGAGTAGGATTAAACTCTATCAAAGTTTGCTCAAAATAATTTTGATCAATTATCTTCAGGATAAAAAAGCTTCCATTTAGTTTATAAAATTGATTCATTTCAGTTGAGCTCAATGTGTACCAAATGTTTTTAATGTAGTCATTTTCAGGTGAAAACATGTTTCTTTGTTTAGATGATATTAGTATTCCTTTAAGACTAAAATTTTTATTATAATCTATGTCTAGAAAACCCATATTTTCTTTTTGCTCGAATGGTATCCAACCTATATCTATGTAAATAACACTATCATCGATAGTTTTAAAAGCGCTAACTACATTATATCCTGATTGACCACTTAAATTTGGTCTAAAAAAGAATGTTTGAGTATTTTCTATAAACTTACCTTCTACAGATGTATTTCTATACTCAAAATCTTTTATTCTTTCATTATATGGAAAAGTAATATTTTCTGCTGACTGTCGACTGCTAATATTATTTAATAATTCATTTTTCCACTCTAATCGATCAAGCTGCCATAAGCCAAGATTAGGCAAAGTAATTAATGCTGATAGGAAAATGAAATGAAAAAGGATATTTCTTATCAATTTAAACTTTAGTAATAACCCCAAACATATATTGCAGCAAATAAGAATAGCCAAACAACATCAACGAAATGCCAATACCATGCACAAGCCTCGAACCCAAAATGGTGATCAGATTTAAAGTGGCCCGCAAGCATCCTTCCTAAGCATACAACTATGAAAAGTGTACCTATTAGAACATGAGCGCCATGGAATCCAGTAGCCATATAAAATGTAGCGCCATATATATGACCTGAAAATTCAAATTCTGCATGCATATACTCATATACTTGAAATCCAGTAAAGATTACACCTAATATAATTGTAAGAATGAGACCTTGAATAACTTCCTTTCTATGGCCTTCTTGAAGTGCATGATGTGCCCATGTAAGTGTTGTACCAGAAAGTAAAAGAATAAGAGTATTTATAAGAGGAATATGCCACGGGTTCATCAAGTGAATGTCTGCTGGTGGCCATGCGGAACCAATTTGTTCTGTAGGAAACAATGAAGCATTAAAATAAGCCCAAAACCATGCAACAAAAAACATCACCTCTGAAGCAATAAACAAAGTCATACCATATCGAAGTCCTAACTGAACAACTTCAGAATGGTGACCATCGTGTTCCCCTTCTTTGATAATGTCACGAAACCACATGTAACCGATATAAATGACGGTTGCTAAGCCCAGTATCATTATCCAAGGATTGTCTGACCTAAAATATATAACAGCTCCAAAACACAAAACTAAAGCCCCAATAGACGCCAATAGGGGCCATGGACTAGGATCTACTAAATGATATTGGTGAGAATTTGAATTTTTTGAACTCATGAGATTGGTGTATCAGCATTTTTATAAAAGGTATAGGACAAAGTAACTTCTGATAGATCTTTCAAAAATTGATCATCAATTATTTCTGGATCGATATAAAAACTAACAGGTAATTTTATTTCTTCACCAGGTTCGAGCATTAAATCATGAAAACAAAAGCATTCAATTTTCGTGAAGTACTGACCAGCTTGTTCTGGCGTTACGTTAAAAAGAGCAGTACCTACTTGCTTTTCATTAGACAAATTTTGAGCTAAATAATTGATAACTTTATTTTCACCAATTTTAATTTTATATATATTTTTTTCAGGCGAAAAATCCCAGTTAAGATTTGTTACATTTGCATCCAGTCTAATATTAATATTTTGATTAATTGAATATTCACTTTTCTCTAAACTAACTGATGGGGTTCCACCAAATCCTGTAACTCTACAAAATAAGTCATAAAGTGGAACTGAAGCATAAGCTAAGCCAAGCATTAAAAATACAACTGTGACCAGCATTATAACAATTCGATTATTGCTATATTTTGTTCCTGATGAATTAAAACTTTTCATACAATTAACCTACTAAAGACAATCTATACATAGTATAAAAAAAGAATGCCAGCACAAAGCCCACAAGAATAAGAGCTGTGATCATATTTTTTCTTTTTGTTTTTTTGTTCTGCATAGCTACCAAATCGTATTATCTATTAATATAATTGAAAAAATATTGAATAAATAAAATATTGAAAAGAAAAATAAGTTTTGAGCTTTTTTTTCAAAGCCTGGCTTATTAAGACCCAACTTCAAAGTAATAGATAAATAAACAAATATAGAACTCAAAGTAAAGATCGATACTGAATAAAACATTGAATAATAGAATGATAATGACATGACGACAGGCATTAGAATTAAAGAGTATACAATAATCAGATCTACAGTTCTCTTATTTCCCACAATAAGTGGCATCATTGGTATATTTGCTCTTCGATAATCATCTGATTTATACAAGGCTAAAGCCCAAAAATGAGGTGGTGTCCAAACAAAAATAATTGTAAAAATAAGAAGAATTTCAATCGATAATGAACCAGCAATGGCCGCCCAACCAATCATCGGTGGAAAAGCTCCAGCTGCTCCACCAATTACAATATTTTGAGGAGTTCTTTTCTTTAACCAAATTGTATAAATAAAAATATAAAAAAATATTGTTAAAGCTAGTATGGAAGCGGCTAAAATATTGGAAAACAAATATAATATACCAACAGATAAAATTGACAAAAATAATCCAAAAATAAGTGCGTGATTAGGCTTAATTTTTCCTAATGGCAGCACCCTATCTTTTGTTCTTTCCATTAACTTATCAAGATCTCTTTCATACCACATGTTAAGTGCACCTGAAGCACCTGAACCTATGGATATGGCAAATAAAATAATTAGCACTTCAAGATTAAAAACAAAACCTGGGGCAATCATTATTCCTACTAGAGATGTGAATATTGAGAGAGACATTACTCGAGGTTTAAGGAGAGAAAAGTAGTTTTTTAATACATTTAATGCATTAAATTTTGAATGAACATCGTCATCTATTAATGTGTTTGTTATATTTGACACACGTATACCTTTTACTTAATTTGAGGAAGTTCCTCAAATTGATGAAATGGAGGTGGAGAAGTTAATGTCCACTCTAGCGTTGTTGCGCCCTCTCCCCATGGATTATCAGCACAATTTCTTTCTTTCATAAAAGCATTAATCAGCATTACGAAGAAAACAAGTAGGCCAATTGAAGATAAATATGACCCAATAGAAGATACGTAATTCCAACCTGCATACGCTTCAGGATAGTCTACATACCGTCTAGGCATCCCAGCTAATCCGAGGAAATGTTGTGGGAAGAAGATAATATTTACCCCAATAAAAGTTAACCAAAAATGTAGTTTTCCGAGCCACTCAGAATAGTTTCTTCCAGACATTTTTCCAAACCAATAATAAAATGCTGCAAAGATCGCAAAAACTGCACCCATTGATAATACATAATGAAAATGAGCGACAACATAGTATGTGTCATGTAGTGAATGATCTATTCCAGCATTTGCTAGTACAACTCCTGTAACACCACCGACTGTAAAAAGAAATATGAATCCGATAGCCCATAGCATTGGTGTTTTCAGTTCAACTGAACCTCCCCACATTGTAGCAATCCATGAAAATACTTTAATTCCAGTAGGAACTGCAATAACCATTGTAGCGAATACATAATATGCCTTTACATCTGCACTCATTCCCACTGTATACATATGATGAGCCCAAACTATAAATCCTAAAAAGCCAATTGAGACCATAGCATAAGCCATACCCAGATATCCAAAGACTGGTTTTTTAGAAAAGGTTGAGACTATATGACTAATAATCCCAAAGCCGGGCAGTATAAGTATATAAACCTCTGGGTGGCCAAAGAACCAGAATAAATGCTGAAATAGAACCGGATCACCTCCCATTGAAGGCTCAAAGAAAGCTGTGCCAAAATTTCTATCAGTCAAAAGCATTGTAATAGCTCCAGCTAATACAGGGAGTGATAATAAAAGTAAGAAAGCAGTTACCAGTATTGACCACACGAAAAGAGGCATCTTATGTAATGTCATGCCCGGAGCTCTCATATTAAATATTGTTGTAATAAAATTAATTGCACCCAGAATTGAAGAGGCTCCCGCAATATGTAAAGAGAAAATTGCTAGATCAACAGCGGGTCCAGGCGCTCCAAGAGAGGCAGATAAAGGTGGGTAAATAGTCCATCCACCACCAACACCATTACCACCAGAAGTGCCCTCAACAAAAAGAGAGGAAAGTAAAAGTATGAAAGAGGCCGGTAGCAGCCAAAATGAAATATTATTCATTCTAGGAAATGCCATATCTGGCGCACCTATCATTAAAGGGACTATCCAATTTCCAAATCCACCAATCATAGCGGGCATAACCATGAAAAAGATCATGATCAAGCCGTGATTAGTTACTAGAACATTATATAAGTTGTGATCTCCACCTAATATACCATCACCAGGGTGCATCAACTCTATTCTCATAACAACAGACATCACTCCACCGATGACACCTGCAATAATTGCAAAAATTAAGTATAGGGTTCCAATATCTTTATGGTTTGTAGAATAAAGATAGCGTCTCCATCCAGTTGGATGATGATCGTGATTGTCAATATGATCTGCTGTTATGTCTGCCATTAGGTCTCCTTATTACTAATTTTTTGCAACCTGAAAAGTTTGATTAAAGTTGGTTTTACTTGATGCGTATTCTTCTTTAGCAAAGTTGAGCCAGTTATCAAATTCATCTTGTGATACAACTTTTACATTTATTGGCATAAAGGCATGCTTTGGACCGCAGAGCTCAGAACACTGTCCATAATATGTTCCAGTCTTTTCTGCCTTAAACCATGTTTCATTAAGTCTTCCAGGAACTGCATCTTTTTTCACCGCAAAAGCAGGAATAGTCCATGCATGCAATACATCATTTGATGTAATCAGTAATTTTACTACTTTGTTTACTGGAACAACAATTTGTGTATCTGTTTCCAACAATCTCAAGCTTGGATCAGACAATTCTTCATCTTGAAGCATGTTTGCATCAAAAGAAAAGTCATCGTAATCCGGATATTCATAACTCCAGTACCATTGATTACCAATTGCTTTGATAGTTAAGTCAGCCTTTGGAATCGTTTCAGCTGTGTATAATATTCTGAACGATGGGATAGCGATAATTATTAAAAGTATTACTGGTATCACAGTCCACAAAACTTCAATCACGGTATTATGTGTTGTCGTCGAAGCTATTTGATTTCTGTTGCTGTTATATCTGTAAGCAATATAGAGAAGTAAAGCCAAAACCAGTATCGAAATACCAGTGATTATTGGCATTAGAATATAACTGTGAAATGCAATCACATCTGACATTAACTCAGTTGCTGGTTCAGAAAACCCTAACTGCCAGTCCTTAGGCAATGTTTCAGTTGAGCTTGCATTCGATAAAAATGAAAACAGGGCAATAAAAATTAATGATAAATACTTCATAAATAACTACTATTTAACTTAAATATAACTAAATTGATAAATAACAATATAAATATATATCTTGATTAACAGAGGAAAATAATCCTTTTTTTAGCGACAGTTTGACGCAATTTTTCCTGGTTTTTTAACATTTTTGGTATTATTTATAGAAGGGTATAACTAATTGTCGATTAATGAATAATAAATTACAGAATCAGAATTTAGAAAGTCTTTTTTTCAAAGATTCAGCACTTGATAATAAGAAGGTTGATAAAATTGTTTCAGACTCTTTAGCAAATGCGGACGATGGTGAACTCTACTTACAATTTGAAGAAAGTGAAAATTTTGTTTTTGATGACCAACGACTTAAAAGTGCTTCATTCGATGTATCAAAAGGTTTTGGCCTGAGAGCTGTTGCGGAAGATACAACTGGCTATGCTCACTCATCGGATATTAATGAAGATGCATTAAAAAAAGCTAGTGAAACTGTAGGCTTTGTTACAAAAAAAAATAACAATTCATTCAATCATAACTTTTCAAAGACAAATAAGAAATTATATGAGGATATAAATCCAATCGATTCGACTCAGTTTGACTTAAAAGTAAATACTTTAAAACAAATTGATGAATACGCACGAAAACAAAATCCAAATGTTAAGCAAGTTTCTGCATCTCTAAATGGATCTTGGGAAGTGGTTAGAATTTATAGACCAGGTGGTGTAATGGTTGAAGATATCAGACCTCTAGTAAGACTTTATGTATCTATCGTTTTAGAAAAAAATGGTAGATTAGAAAATGGTAGTCGAGGATCTGGTGGAAGAGTTGATTATGAAAAATTCTTAAATGCTGATCATTGGCAAAATCAAGTTAACGAAGCTATACAACAGGCTGAAGTAAATTTAGAGTCAGTTGCTACACCAGCGGGAGAAATGGACGTTGTGCTTGGTTCCGGTTATCCTGGTGTTTTACTTCATGAAGCAATTGGGCATGGCCTCGAAGGAGATTTTAATAGAAAAAAAACATCTGCCTTTTTCGACTTAATGGGAAAACAAATCGCAGATGAGTCAGTTACAGTTGTTGATGATGGAACAATTGACTCAAGAAGAGGCTCACTAAGCATTGATGATGAAGGCACACCAACGAATTGTACGACATTAATTGAAAATGGAATACTTACTGGCTATATGCAAGATAGATTAAATTCAAGACTTATGGGCGTCGAACCTACAGGAAATGGGAGAAGAGAGAGTTATGCTCATACACCGATGCCAAGAATGACAAACACGTACATGATGTCAGGAAAATCAGAACCAGAGGAAATCATTAAAACTGTAAAGAATGGTCTTTACGCTGTTGATTTTGGAGGTGGTCAAGTTGATATCACAAGTGGTAAGTTTGTTTTTACATGTACTGAAGCATATAAAATTATAGATGGTAAAGTTGATCAACCAGTTAAGGGGGCAACACTTATTGGAAACGGCCCAGATGTCTTAAAAAGAGTTAAGATGGTTGGAAACGATTCTAAAATGGATACTGGTATTGGAACATGCGGCAAGCAAGGTCAAAGTGTGCCTGTGGGCGTTGGTCAACCTACAATGCTCATCAACAATTTAACTGTTGGTGGAACTGCAACTAGCTAGCTTACTTGTCTATCTCTGCCCTTCCAATAAGGCTCTCGCAGAGTTTTCTTTAGAACTTTACCGCTCGCATTTCGAGGCACTTCTGAAATGAAATCAACTGATCTAGGTTTTTTGTAGCTCGCAATTTTTTCCTTACAAAAATCTATAAGTTCAATATCTGTGAGTGATGATCCTTCTTTTATAACTACGCAAGCCTTGACAACTTCTCCAAGCTTATCATCAGGTACCCCAATAACAGCAGCATCAACAACCTCGGGGTGAGAAAATAAAACTGCTTCAACTTCAGTTGAATAAATATTTTCACCTCCAGAAACAATCATATCTTTAATGCGATCTTGGATGTAAACATATCCCTCATTATCCATTCGACCTGCATCTCCTGTATGCATCCATCCATCTACCAGAGATTTTTTTGTCTCCTCTTCCTTATTCCAATAGCCTTTCATAATTTGAGGGCCTTTAGCGCAAATTTGGCCTATCTCTCCTCTTGGTAGTTCGTTACCGTCTTCATCTCTTATTTCAACAGTTGCACCTTTAACTGGTTTTCCACAAGACTTTAAGAGTTCAGGCTTTTCTCTAAGTGCTCGCTCATGATCATCAGTGCTTAAAATACATATAACAGCAACTGTCTCTGTCATTCCAAAACCTTGGCCAAACTTACATCCAAAAACATCCATAGCTCTTTTTAATGTTTCAGGGGCAATTGGAGATGCGCCATAGTGAATTTGATCTAATTCATCGAACGTAAAATCATCAACATTCGGAACCGTCATAAGGCATGCTTGAATCATAGCGGGGACAAGAACGGTATGAGAAATTTTTTCTTTTGACAAAGTTTGAACTACATCTGATGGAATAAAATCTTCATGTATTACTACAGTTCCACCAACTGCTATACATCCACAAAAATTAATCATTGCTGCTGCATGATACATGGGAGCAACTAGTAGAGTTCGAGGTGGAATCGGAAGCACTAATCGATCAAAATATTGCTCAGTATTTGCTGCTACATTTCTTTGAAGAATTATTGCACCTTTTGGTAGCCCAGTGGTACCACTAGTATACATTTGATAGACATCGTCATCTTCTGCAATATTGTGATTAAGATTTTCAATGCCCGTGCCCTCAGTCCAATTATTTAAATCTATCCAATCAGATAGTTTGTTACTACTACAAATTGAGATATATTTTTTAACAGAATGTAGTTTATCTCTAAAGCTATCTACTCGAGAAATAAATTCATCATCGCGAACCATAATTAATTTTGATTGCGAATCATTGATGATGTACTCCCATTCTTGATTTGCTAAACGGTAATTGAGTGGAACTGGAACTACACCAACTTTTGAGGCTGCATGATACATTATTGCCATTTCATCACAGTTTTTTGCAAGAAATGTAAAGCGATCACCTTTTTTAAGGCCCTCTTTAATAAAGCTATTTGCTATCTGGTTTGCAGTAATATTTGCTTCCCCATACGTTCTTTTGGTATTTTTAAACTCTGAAAATAATTGATCAGGAGTTGTTTCAGCGTATTTTTCTAAATTTTGATGAAGTAACATAATAAATAAAATTTTATCCTTTCAAATTATTACTTTCAACTAGATTTTAACTTTTGAAAAAAATTTAATAATGATCAAAAAAAGTGTCTTTAAGTTTTTCATCGGCATACAATTGCATTTGATCATCATAATGTTTCGAATTTCTATCTATCGTTGCACTTCCATATTGATGTATACTTTCTGAAATTTGATCTTTATCTTCGTCCCAGACCACATATATATACAATCCATCACCTGCTACAGCTTTTAGAATTCCATCATCAGATCTTGGCGCATATACAGCCCTTAAAACATCTGGACCCCCCTGTATTGGAATCATCTTATTACCTCGATCAAGGAAGTTGACATTCTTCCAAGGAACACTCAATGAACCAAAGTTTTTATACATTTCGTCGACACAATCACTAAATATCTCTAACGGTTTCGGCTGAGGTTCTCTTTTTATTTCAGCCAACCATTCGGGAGATAAAATACAAACTCCAAATGCTGCGTACTCATTTTCGAAATCAGTTCCTAAATCCCATTCTTTTAAAAATTTTTGAGCCTCCTGAAGCTTTTTATTCTCAGAGAAATCAGTATTAAAAATTTTTTCCATAAATGCATACTGTCTTGAGTTATATGAAAATTTATTGTCGTGTTTTATCAAGCTTATTTCTTCATACGTAATATCAGTATCGCGGTTGAGTAATTCATAAGATCTGTAAGCACGATTTGTTGTTCTAGTTTGAAATCCAAATGTATATGAGAAATCCTCAGGATTTAAATTATCTTCTTCATCAGTTACAAAAAATGGATTTTGATTTGCGCTAAACAAATATCCTGAGTTAGGATTTTTTATTTGTGGAATGTCATCAAAAGAGTGAAAGTCTTTCCAAATTAAATCACTTCGATCACCAGGAAGTATTTTACTCCAGTCAAAGTTATTATCTCTAATTGGCGATTTTACATTATGAACAAAAAAAATATTATCTTCTTTATCGGCGTATATTAAGTTTAAACTTGCTATTTCCTGCATTCTTAAAGCATCAGTCCACTCTTCAAAGCTTTCTGCCTTATTTAATCGATACCATTCAGTAACTTGATTGACATCTTCCATGCCAACATACCTAAGAGCATAGGCTTTCGTTCCATCTTTTAAAACTGGCCCATGTTCTGAGAAGTACATATCTAATGGATAATTTATGGCAAAAGGTCCAAACAACTTAACTCTGAAATTTTGATTAATTATTCTAAAATCGACCCATTCGCCATCCAATAAATATTGATTCTCATTTTCTGGATTAATAGTCAGTTCATATATATCCCCAAGATCGGGTTGGTTTACAGTTGCTCCCCAACCTAAGTATTCATTAAATCCAACGTGGATAAATGGAGAACCTGGAAAAGTTCCTCCCATTATATTTAAACCTTCATCACTTTTGATATGAGCCTCATACCAAGCTACGGGTCCTGTAAGAGGCTGATGCGAATTAATAACTAATAAAGTTTCATTATTTGCAGATCGTTTTTTTGAAACTGCAAAAGCATTTGATCCCGAAGGATTAAAATGAGATTTAACTGACGCAATAAGAGGTTGATGAGATAAAGAATTTGTTGCAACCTCTAACTTTTCTTCATCAGATAATAAATCAATCAATTCTTCAATATAGTGGTCAAAACCATAAAATAAAGGCATTCTAAAAACCATGCCAACCAGCAAATCATGCTCAGAAACTGGGAAAATAGACTGATCTACTTTATTTGGATTTAATGCGGCCCAATAATTAATTCCATCTGCATATCCTTTTAAATAAGTAATAATATTCTGGTCAATTATATTTTTTTTATTACTTACGACCTCTTCAACATTCATAAATTTGATAAGAAAGTCTAATTCAACACCCTTTATTGCGCTCAAGTTAGATAAAATATCTCCCTTACCAGTAATTAAAGAATAAAGAGTTGAGATTGACTCAAAAGAGAAATCAAAATCTGACAAGGAGCCCCTAGCCATTTTAATTGCAAACTCAATATTTTCATAGTCATCCTCTGTTTGAGCATATCCAAATCCAAAAGATGCATCCTTATCACTTTTACCTATGACATGTGGTACTCCATATTCATCTCTCTTAATCTCATAATTATAGGATTGAGCAATTTGTTTGTACTCATCAGGTGAAAAGTTTTTTGTATTATAAAAATCGGTGCCAATAGTTATGATTGTTAGAAATATTGCTAATGCTAAAAATGAAAATAGGAATCTAGTCAATGTTATGCTGCTGATTTATTGTCTAAGCTTACATTTTGAGGGTCTAATGGCTCATTACCCAAGATATAATCAGCAGCTTTTTCAGCAATCATAATCGTAGGAGCGTTAGTGTTTCCACCTATCAGAGTAGGCATTACACTCGCATCAACAACTCTTAAATTTTCGACTCCCCTAACTTTTAGTCGATCATCAACAACTGCAAACTCATCACTCCCCATCTTACAAGTCCCAACCGGATGATAAATAGTTTCTGCATGGCCTCTTATAAATTCCTCAATTTCTTGATCTGTCTGCACATGATCTCCAGGATTAATTTCTTTTCCTCGATATTCGTCAAAAGCTTTTTGGTTCATGATCTCTCTCGACATTTTGACACCCTTGATCATTGTATCTCTATCTTTTTGAGTAGCAAAGTAGTTAGGCTGAATGATCGGCTGAACTTTTGGATCAAGAGACTTTAGAGCAATATAACCTCTGCTTTCAGGGCGTAACATACATACGTGATTACTAAACGCATGTGAGTCAGGTCTTGTCTTTCCGTGATCTTTTAATAATGATCCAACAAAATGCATCTGTATATCTGGAACATCCAAACTATCATCTGTCTTTAAAAATGATAAGCCAGAGAGTCCAATATCAACACCTGGGCCCTTATTGGTAAGGAGCCATTGACCTAAAATTTGAGCCATTCTAAATATAGCGAGTCCTCCAGCAGTATATTTGGCTTCAGTTACAGGTTGAGTACATTCATAATGAGATAATATATCCAAATGATCTTGAAGATTTTCACCTACTCCCGGTAAGTCGGCTACAACATTCAGTCCCCATTTTTTTATGTAATCACCTTTTCCAATTCCTGATAATTGTAATATTTGCGGAGAATTAATTGCGCCCCCACAGACAATAACCTCTTTGTCGGCAAAAACTTTATTTATATTTTTGCCTTTTAAATACTCCAAACCAACACATTTATTTCCATCGAATAAAAGTTTATTCGTAATAGAATTCGTAAAAATAGTAAGATTTTTTCTATTTTTGATTGGGCTTATGAACGAATGTGCAGTACTGGCTCTTCTTCCTTTCCATATTGTTTGCTGACATGGACCAAATCCTTCATGATCCACTCCATTCAAATCTTCTTTATATTCATAGCCAGCCTGTACTCCTGCTTCTAAGAAACATTTATGTAATGGATTGTTGTCAAAAACAGGATTCTGGACACCTAACTCACCATCTGATCCATGAAATTCTGAGCTTCCATTTTCGTTTCGCTCAGACTTTTTAAAATAGGGTAAAACTTCCTCGTATGACCACCCTTCGTTTCCGAGTTGTCTCCAAATATCATAGTCGCGCGGATGGCCTCTAACATACAACATTCCATTTATATTAGATGATCCACCTATCCCTTTTCCTCTTGGAAAAAAAAGTTTTCTATTGTTTAAATTACTTTGACCCTCAGTCCAGTATCCATAATTATAAAATTTACCTGCACCTTCACCAGACATCAACTCAAGAACGCCGGCAGGCATTTTAACAAAGGGATGCCAATCAGTACCACCAGCCTCAATAAGTAAAACTTTATTGTTTGGATCTTTAGAAAGTCTATTAGCTAGAACACATCCAGCAGAACCTGCCCCAGCAATTATATAATCAAATGTCAGCGTCAAAATAAATTCCTCATTAAATTAAATTATTTCAGATAATTGGGCTTTAAATCTTTTCATATTTTCAACATAATGCAATGCACTTAATTTAATCATTTGCACTTCTTGTTCTGAAAGCTCTCTTTTTACTTTTCCTGGAGATCCTACAATCATTGAATTATCTGGAAATTCTTTTCCTTCAGTGATAAGTGTATTTGCTCCAATTAAACAATTATTTCCAATTTTTGCATTATTTAAAACTGTCGATCCCATACCGATTAAAGAATTATTACCTACAGTACAACTATGAAGAATTACTTTATGTCCTACTGTGACATCATCCCCAATAGTTAATGGCATACCATCATCAGTATGACAAACACTTCCATCTTGTATATTTGAATTTTCACCAACAATTATTGGATCATTATCACCTCGTAGCGTTGCAGCAAACCAGACGCTTGCATTCTTTTTGAGGACAACACTTCCAATAACCGCAGCATTTGGAGCTATCCAAAAATCATCTCCCTCAGTAGAAATACGTTTCTCACCTAAGCTATAAATCATAAAATTTTATTTTTATTAATTTCATCATAAGTTATACTAAAATAAATTTTGAAAAAAGGACTTTTATGGTCGCACTAACTACCCCAATTTGTGATTTTGGATGGAACGCTCCTGATTTTGCTTTGCCTGGAATTGACGGTAAATCCTACTCCTTATCAGAAATAAAAGGAATTAATGGAACATTAGTAATGTTTATATGTAATCACTGCCCTTATGTGAAATCTGTTATTCATAGAATTGTTGAGGATGTATCTATCTTAAATGATAAAGATGTGAGTACCATCGCAATCATGTCAAATGACGTAGATGATCCAAAATATGGTTTTGAAGACTCTTTTGATAATATGAAATTATTTTCACAAAATAATAATTTTTCATTTCCTTATGTATACGATGAAACACAAGAAGTTGGAAGAAAATACAATGCTGTTTGCACTCCTGATTTTTTTGGATTTAATTCAAACAATGAACTTCAATATAGGGGAAGACTTGAAGAGTCTAAGATGGAAATTATTCCTAATGCTCGTAAAGAATTGTTAGAAGCAATGATACAAATTGCTGAAACTGGTAAGGGACCAGCCGAGCAGATCCCAAGCATTGGATGTTCAATTAAGTGGAAAGAGTAATTTCGTTCCTGTGATCATAATAACTACACAATGCTTTGCACCTAAAATTGGTGGTATTGAAGCATTGATGACCGGAATGGCTGAAAGTATGAGTTACATTGGAAAGGATGTATTAGTTCTTGCAGACGGAAAAACTAATTCAAATATTGATAAAGGTAAAAAAATACTCAATTAAAAGATTTCATGGTTGGAAGCCTCTACGAAGAATAAGAAAGGCTCAATATCTTGAAAAGTTATGTAGAGAAAAAAATGTTGAGATAATTTATGCAGATTCATGGAAAAGTATTGAATACGTAAATAAAAAAAAATAAAAAAATATTAGTATTGGCTCATGGAACTGAAATACCAAAACAATATTGGACTTTAATGATTGATAATTTACGTTTTAAAAAAAATAGAGTGATTAAGTCTTATAATAATATACATAAAATCATTGCAAACTCAAACTATACAAAAGACCTAATGCAAGCATCTCTTAATATTGATTCATCAAAAATTCAAATCATACACCCTGGTATTGATGTTTATCGAGAATTTATTTCTAAAGAAGAGAAAAATTATGTTAGAAGTATTATTAAAAATAAAGGTCCCGTGATAACCACTTTATCCCGAGTGGAAAAAGAGAAAAGGTCATAAATATATAATTAATGCAGTAAATGAACTTAAGGATTCTTTTCCTAATTTAATTTACTTAATTGCAGGCAAAGGTCCCTACTTAAAAAATATAAAAATGTATGTAAAAAAACTAGATTTATGTGAGCAAGTTCTGTTTCTTGGGTGGATTACTGAACCAGAGAAATCATTGATTCTCAAAAACTCTGATATCTTTGCCATGACACCAGTCATAAGTGGTGAGTCAGTTGAAGGATTTGGAATGGCATTTATAGATGCCGCATTTCATGGGATAGCAACAATTGGAAGTAATAGTGGAGGCATACAAGATGCCGTTATTGATCGTAAAACAGGGATCATTTGTGAAGCGAATAATCAGTCTGATATTACACACAACCTAAAAGAATTAATTGAAAATAAAAATCTTAGACTTAAATTAGGCAGTAATGGAAAAAAGTTTGCTGAAGAAAATTTTTCATGGGAAAAAAAAAATTCATGAATACCTTGAGGCAGCCAATAACTGAAATTTAATTTTTTTGGTAGCGGGAGAGGGATTTGAACCCCCGACCTAAGGATTATGATTCCTCCGCTCTAACCAACTGAGCTACCCCGCCATGTAAATAATACATGAAGTAATTAATAGAATTCACATACAGCATCTCTTATAAATGAGACAAAGAGAATCTAGAAGTTATTTTTTAAAATAATAGAAAAAATCTTTGTATATTTTTTTTAGAAAATTTCTATTTTTTCCTTTATTCTCATCATTTTGTTTATGCCCATAGCCATAACCGTATGTATAGCCATAGCCATAACCATAATAACCATAGCCATAGCCATAGCCATAGCCATAATTTTTACTATTAGTAAAATTAAGAAGCCTAAATACTCTCTTACTTGAATAATCTAATCCATTAAAAATAATCTTAGGTTCATCTAATTCTAATTTTCTATACTCCTCAATAATATGACTTGTAACCGCAATGGGTGTTGAGTTGTATTTGATAGTCAGTATTGAATTCATAAATTTTGAAATTAAAATAGAATCTGGGTGATAAGTAATGGGCATCGTATCACAAAAAACCATATCATAATCCTGGGAAACATATGTTAAAAATGATTTAAAATTATCATTGTAATCTGTTATATCATTATTATCATTTCCAGATACTATTACATCAATACCATTATTTATATCAGTTGTGATGAAACTATTTAAATCATCTGTTGGAAAATTATTAATTCTGAGATTAGTAAATCCTTCCTTCTTGAATTTTTTTCCAAAGATTTTCTTTGTTAAAGTCTTTTTCTCCTGATCCATATCTATCAATAAAACTTTTTTTCCCATTTGTTTTGCTGTTAAAGCTAATAGAATAGTTAAATAAGTTTTACCATCAGAGGTTACTGGAGAAGATATAACAAAAGCATTGTTACTTCTCTGTTTGTTACTCAAAATTTTTATTATTATTTTTTTTAGACTATCGATGAGAATTTTATTTTTTATAAAATCAAAATTAATTGGAAAATCTAATTTTTCACTATGTACAAATGGAATGACACCAATCGCATCCAATCCTGTTTTCTCTTTAATTTGAGAACTTATTTGGAATCTATTAAATAAGCTGTAGAAATCTATAAAAATAACTATTCCCACAAAAATTATTGAAATGATTATTCCATATAAAAAATTTTTAGATATTATAATTATATCTTCATTTGGGTTAGCATGAAATGCATTATCTGATCTCTCAAGAATTCTTGCGTCACTCTGATTAAATGAAGAAACTGTCAAAAGCTTATTTAAGTAAGTATTTAATAATGTTTCATTGACCTTGAATTCTGAATTTAGATTATTCAATTGGCTTAATTGGGTTCTTGCAGCTGATATTGTTTTATTTAATTGATTTTTAATTTCATTATTTGATTTGATTTTTGATATGATCTTAATAACCTCAGGATGCTTCAAAGTAAAAATTTTTAATAACTCATTTCTCTCATTTTCTAGAGTTCTTATCTTATCTTCAAAAGATTTAAGATCTAATTCGAGGTTTTCTACTTTCGTATCATAGATATCATTATTTGATTCAAATTCTAATACTTTCGCACTTAAATTATTTTGTTTATCTCTTAAATCATCAATTCTTTCTTGATAATATTCTGTTGAATATAAACCCGCACTTTGCTTACTTATAATCTGATAATTTAAGTATTCTTCTGAAATTGCATTTGCAACTAATTTACTAATTTCTGGATCAATAGAAGTAAACGAAATTCTCAATACATTTGCACCACTTTCTTTAACAACACTTAAATTAGACCTCACCCAATTAATTAATTTTTGATCAAATTCATCACTATTAACCCTTTCAAAATATCCCATAATTTCTGGTTTATCTTTATTGTTTCTGCTAATACTTGTGTATTTTCTTCATTTAGTTCATTCTTTTCTTCATTTAATTGAATGTCTTGAAAATTCGTATTTTTTGATGAATTCAAAGATTCATCATTTTTAATACTGCCTAACTTATTCATCGATAATGAGCTGGATAAAGAAACATCAAAAGAAGAATCATCTTTATATCTATCAATTAATCTTAAAAGCATTTCATCACTTAAGTTCATTGAGTCTGGTAGGTAATTTTTTGCTAAGTCAATTATATCTTGATCAGAATAATTATTACTTGAAAGTACATCGTAAGCAAATGACATTACTTCTTCAGAGTCTGGCCTATCCTTTTTGAATTTTTCTTGTAATTGGCTTAATTTCTTATTCTGCTCTTCATTTAGATTAAATTCGTTTTTAATTTTATTACTTACATCTGAAATTTTCTTTTCATCAACTGAATTTACAACAGTATTTAACGTAACGTCCAAAGTTGTTTCTATTGCTTTTTGAGATACCGAAGATGCAGCTCCTTGAAATATATTTAGAACCACTTTTAAGCCCGAGTAAGAAAATATCTTGTTTGCTAAATATGATATTAAAGATGAGTTATTCCTATTAATTTCAAAAATGGGAACTCTTAAATCATTACTTATAATAACATTATGTATTAAGGTATTTGATTTAATTTTTTCAATTTCGGTTTGTATTGCCTGAGAATTTAAAGACGAAAAATCAATGTTCTGCTCGTCTTTCAAATTAATATTTGAAGCTCAATTAGTAATCTGGATTGTGAAGTATACCTTGGTTCAATGAATGATGTTGAAAGAAATCCTAAAAGTAAAAAAAAAAATGACAAGAAATATAATTGTATTTTTTAGGCTAATTAATACGACTATAGAAAGATTAACAAGATCCATTATATTGAGATCTTGGCTTTCTTTGTGGGATGTCGTATTTGCCATTAATAAACTACTGTGTTCGAAAAACCTCAGAATTTATTGGTTTATATGACTTCCATAAATTGATAAAATCAAGACCACTTAACATTCTTGATATTGTTTGATTCCACCTCGTTATTTTGTAAG